>NZ_JBSGQV010000001.1:0-498222 GCF_053606025.1 Streptomyces sp. NPDC055254
ATTTTTGGCACGCTGTTGAGTTCTCAAGGAACGGACGCTTCCTTCGTACTCACCCTGACGGGCTTTCCTCCGGGCTTCGTTTCGTTCTGTTCTTGCGTCTCCGACTCTACCAGACTCTTTCGTGTCCGATTCCCGGTCGAAACGGGTTTCGCTTTCCAGGTTTCCGCTTTCGCGTTTCCCTTTCCGGCGAGTCCGACTCTATCAGAACCGATTCCATGTCGTTTCCGACCGGATTCGAATTCCAATGGCCTTCGGAAGGCCTTTCCCTTTCGGGAGAACCAGACTTTATCAGGTCTCCCCGGTCCGGATTCCCACCCGCTCACGCGAACCGTCGGAACACACGTGTGTGCCCGAGTGCCGTGCGCGGTGGAGACGTAAACGTACTGGAGCGGGGCCCCCGGATGCAAATCCGGTTGCCCCGCTCTCCTGCGGTCGCTACGGCGAGGGTCAGACCTCGACGACGACGGGGAGGATCATCGGGCGGCGGCGGTAGCTGTCCGAGACCCACTTGCCCATGGTGCGGCGGATGAGCTGCTGGATCTGGTGCGGCTCGGCCACACCGTCGGAGGCCGCGCGCGCGATGGCCTCCTCGATCTTGCCGATCACCGGGCCGAAGGCGCCGTCGTCGATGCCGGAACCGCGGGCCTGGATGTTCGGGCCGCTGACGACCTTGCCCGTGGTGCTGTCGACCACCACGTAGACCGAGATGATGCCCTCGTCACCCAGGATCCGGCGGTCCTTGAGCGAGGCCTCCGTGACGTCGCCGACCGAGAGGCCGTCCACGTACACGTAGCCGGCCTGGACCTTGCCGGAGATGCGGGCCTTGCCGTCGATCAGGTCGACGACCACGCCGTCCTCGGCGATGACGATGCGGTCCTTGGGGACGCCCGTCAGGGCACCGAGCTCGGCGTTGGCGCGCAGGTGGCGCCATTCGCCGTGGACCGGCATCAGGTTCCGCGGCTTGCAGATGTTGTAGAAGTACAGCAGCTCGCCCGCGGAGGCGTGGCCGGAAACGTGCACCTTGGCGTTGCCCTTGTGGACGACGTTGGCGCCCCATCGGGTCAGGCCGTTGATCACGCGGTAGACCGCGTTCTCGTTGCCCGGGATCAGGGACGACGCCAGGATCACGGTGTCGCCGGGGACGATCCGGATCTGGTGGTCGCGGTTGGCCATGCGGGACAGGGCCGCCATCGGCTCGCCCTGGGAACCCGTACAGACCAGGACGACCTCATGGGCCGGCAGGTCGTCGAGGGTCTTGACGTCCACGACGAGGCCGGCCGGGACCCGCAGGTAGCCCAGGTCGCGCGCGATGCCCATGTTGCGGACCATCGAGCGGCCGACGAAGGCGACCCGGCGGCCGTACTCGTGGGCGGCGTCGAGGATCTGCTGGATGCGGTGCACGTGGCTGGCGAAGCTGGCCACGATGATCCGGTTGTGGGCGTTCGCGAAGACCGTGCGCAGGACGTTGGAGATCTCGCGCTCGGGCGGCACGAAACCGGGGACCTCGGCGTTCGTCGAGTCCGAGAGGAGGAGGTCGATGCCCTCTTCGCTCAGGCGCGCGAAAGCGTGCAGGTCGGTGAGGCGCCTGTCCAGCGGGAGCTGGTCCATCTTGAAGTCGCCGGTGGCGACGACCAGGCCCGCGGGGGTCCGGATCGCGACGGCCAGGGCGTCCGGGATGGAGTGGTTGACGGCGATGAACTCGCAGTCGAAGGGGCCGAGGTTCTCGCGCTCGCCTTCCTTCACCTCAAGGGTGTAGGGGCGGATGCGGTGCTCCTGGAGCTTGGCCTCGATGAGGGCCAGCGTCAGCTTGGAGCCGATCAGCGGGATGTCCGGCTTCTCCCGGAGGAGGAAGGGGACGGCGCCGATGTGGTCCTCGTGCCCGTGGGTCAGGACGATGCCGTCGATGTCGTCGAGCCGGTCCCGGATGGACGTGAAGTCCGGCAGGATCAGGTCGATGCCCGGCTGCTCCTCCTCGGGGAAGAGGACGCCGCAGTCGACGATCAGCAGGCGGCCGTCGAACTCGAAGACGGTCATGTTGCGGCCGATTTCGCCGAGACCACCCAGAGGGGTGATGCGCAGGCCGCCCTTGGGCAGCTTCGGCGGGGGACCGAGTTCAGGATGCGGATGGCTCAAAAGTATCTCCTCACCACACACGCCACGTACCTCGGAAGGCACGTGGCGCGCATGTCATTCGTGCTCTTGCTTCGTCTTTTTGATCTTGCGTATTCAGTTGTGAAGTCTTGTCAGAGCTGTACCCCGCCGGCGGCAAGGTCGATCTTGAGCTGCGCCGTCTCCTCGACGGACAGCTCGATCAGCGGGAGCCGCAGCGGCCCCGCGGGCAGACCCTGCAGTCCCAGTGCGCCCTTGGAGGTCATCGCGCCCTGGGTGCGGAACATGCCGGTGATCACGGGGAGCAGCTTCTGGTGGATCTCGGTGGCCTTCTGGACGTCGCCGCCCACGTAGGCCTCCAGCATGGCGCGCAGCTCGGGGGTGACCACGTGCCCGATCACGGAGACGAAGCCCACCGCGCCGACCGACAGGAGCGGCAGGTTCAGCATGTCGTCGCCCGAGTACCAGGCCAAGTCGCTGCGGGCGATGGCCCGGCTGGCAAGGCCGAGATCGCCCTTGGCGTCCTTGTTGGCCACGATACGGGGGTGCTCGCCCAGCCGTACCAGGGTTTCGGTGTCGATCGCGACACCAGTGCGGCCCGGGATGTCGTAGAGCATGACCGGCAGGGCGGTGGCGTCGGCGATGGCCGTGAAGTGCCGGTAGAGGGCCTCTTGCGGCGGCTTGCTGTAGTACGGGGTCACCGCGAGGAGGCCGTGGGCGCCGATGCGCTCGGCGTCGCGGGCCAGTTCCAGGGTGTGGCGGGTGTCGTTGGTGCCGATGCCGGCGACGACGTGGGCGCGGTCTCCGACCGCTTCGAGGACGGCTCGTACGAGGTCGTTTTTCTCCGCGTCGGTGGTGGTGGGCGACTCACCGGTGGTGCCGTTGATGATCAGGCCGTCGTTGCCTGCGTTCACCAGGTGGGCGGCGAGTCGCTGCGCGCCGTCGAGGTCGAGTGAGCCATCCGCCGTGAACGGCGTGATCATGGCGGTGAGGACCCGCCCGAAGGGGGTCTGCGGAGTCGAGATCGGAGCCATGGGTAACACGCTACTCGCTGCCATGCTCGCGGAGTCCTTCGGGGACTTCAACAGTGTGTTGGACGCCGGCACTGCCTGCTCGGGGGTTCAAGCAGTGCCGGGTCCGTTTGATCAGCCTAGATGAACTTTACGAAACGCCGCAATACGGACACTTGGGACTTGACTCCGCACATGCGTACGCCGCGAACGTCCCGGAGCCTACGGGGCCACGCGCCCGTTGCCGTTGAAGGCCGCGTACGTGAGCGGCATCAGCGAGGCCCAGTGCTGCTCCATCTTCTCGCCGACCATCTCGATCTCCCGCTGCGGGAAGGACGGGACCGCCGCCAGCTCGTGCTGCGTGCGCAGACCGAGGAAGTGCATGAGCGAGCGCGCGTTGCACGTCGCGTACATCGAGGAGAAGAGACCGACGGGCAGGACCGAACGGGCGACCTCGCGGGCCACGCCCGCCGCGAGCATCTCCTGGTAGGCCTCGTAAGCCTGTCGGTAGGAGTCCTCCATGACGCGGCCGGTGAGCTGCTGCTGCGCCTCGGTGCCCTCGACGAAGACGTACTTGCCCGGGCGGCCCTCCTGGACGAGCTTGCGCTCTGCGTCCGGGACGTAGAAGACCGGTTCGAGCTCCCTGTAGCGGCCGGATTCCTCGTTGTACGACCAGCCCACGCGGTGCCGCATGAACTCGCGGAACACGAAGATCGGGGCGCTGATGAAGAAGGTCATCGAATTGTGCTCGAACGGGCTGCCGTGCCGGTCCCGCATCAGGTAGTTGATCAGCCCTTTGGAGCGCTCCGGGTCCTTCCGCAGCTCCTCCAGGGACTGCTCGCCGGCCGTGGAGACGCGGGCCGCCCACAGCACGTCGGAGTCGGCGGCGGAGTGCTTCACCAGCTCCACCGTCACGTCACTGCGGAAGCTGGGTTTCAGATCTGAAGCGGCGCTGTCGCTCACCGGGGTCCTTCCAAACGTGCGTTCCTGGGGCGCGCCCACTCTACGTCGCCGCTCACCGCCCCTCGCGCACCCGCACGCGGGTCCGGGAACAACCGTGCGGCTGACGCAGTGCCATGGCTTCTGGTGAATGTCCCGGAATCCGGCACCGATTGCGCGCCTCGCGCGTCCTACAGAAGAGAACGCACCGCATCTGCCGTCGCCGCCCCCCAGGGCCCCTGTCGTGAGGAGAGTCGCTGCTGTGTTCCTCCGGCGCGAGAACGTCCCCTTCGCCTTCGTCGCCGAGGCCGATCCCTTCCGAAGCAACGTCACTCCACCGCCGCGCGAGCGGATGAGCAGGACCCAGATGGCCGCCCGTAGTCTGGTCGGGCTGACCGTGGTGGCGGGCCTCGCCGGATCGCTGCTCTTCGGCATGCCGGCGCTGGAGCCGAGCAAGGCACCGGAGACGTCGCAGCAGTCCGGGGCGTCCCAGGGGCGGTAGCCTCACGGGCACTGCCCAACCGAACGTGCATGTGAGTGAGGTACAGCCGTGCCCCTGCCCTTCCTGACGGCCGACGGCGTGTTCGACGCGGATGACGACGGCGGCGAGGTACTGGCCCACGACGACCGCGACCGCTGGCGGCGTCCCTACCGGCCCGGACCCTGGCGGGTCGCCATCGCCGCGCTGCTGCTCCTGCTGTCGGCCTTCATGCTGCTGGCCACGATGATCGTCGGCTTCGTCGGCGCCTGGGGCGGGGCGAGCGTATGCCTGGTGCTGGCGCTCGGCGTCCTCGGATCGGCCTTGCGGATCCTGCGCGCCGGGGTCTGGGTGAGCCGTACGGGCCTGCGCCGGGTGGCGTTCTTCGGGACCCGCTCCATCGCGTGGAGCGAGATCGCCGACGTGCGCACCGTGCAGCAGCCGGTGCGCTGGCTGGGTCTGCCGAGGACCGTGCAGGGCCAGGCGCTGACGGTGGCCGGGCACGGCGGTGCGCAGCTGCCGGTGCTGCTGACCGACCACAACGCCGACTTCCTGTCCCGGGCCGAGGCCTTCGACCGCGCGGCCGACACGGTCGAGGCCTGGGCGGAGGAGTACCGGCCGGTCGCCGCCTGACGCGCGGACGGCACGCACGCACGGGGGCCCGTACGGGTATCTGGCCTGTACGGGTATCTGGCCCGTACGGGTATCAGGCCCGTACGGGCTTTCCGTCGTGCAGGGCGATCGCCCGCTGCATGGCCTTGCGCGCCCGCGGGGTGTCGCGGGCGTCGTGGTAGGCGACGGCGAGCCGGAACCAGCTGCGCCAGTCCCCCGGAGCGTCCTCGGTCTCGGCCCGGCGGCGCGCGAAGACCTCGTCGGCGGAGTCGCGCCGGATGCGGCCGTACTGGTCGCGTTCCAGCTCGTCGACGGGCAGTCCGCCCTCGGCCTCCAGCTCGGTCGCGAGCTGGTTGGCCCGGGTGACGAACCGGGTGTTCTTCCAGAGGAACCAGATGCCGATGACCGGCAGGATCAGCACGGCCACGCCGAAGGTGACGGTGAGCCAGGTGCCGTGCCGGATCAGCATCAGGCCCCGGCTGCCGACCAGGACGAAGTAGACGACCAGGACGGCGGCCGTGAGGAAGTACGTGATCTTCGCGCGCATGGTGGTCGATTCAGCCCAGGTCGAGGAAGTTTTCCAGGCCGAAGGTGAGGCCCGGGGTCCGCACCACACGGCGGGTGCCGAGCAGGATGCCCGGCATGAAGCTGCTGTGGTGCAGGGAGTCGTGACGGATGGTCAGGGTTTCGCCCTCGGCGCCGAGGAGCACCTCCTGGTGGGCCAGCAGGCCGCGCAGGCGGACGGCGTGCACGGGGACCCCGTCGACGTTCGCGCCGCGCGCGCCGTCGAGGGCCGTGGCGGTGGCGTCGGGCTGCGGGGCGCAGCCCGCCTCCGCACGAGCGGCCGCGATGAGCTGCGCCGTACGGGTCGCCGTGCCGGAGGGGGCGTCGACCTTGTCGGGGTGGTGCAGTTCGACGACCTCGACGGACTCGAAGTAGCGGGCTGCCTGGGCCGCGAACTTCATGGTGAGGACGGCGCCGATGGAGAAGTTCGGGGCGATGAGCACACCGGTCTGCGGGGAGCCGGCCAGCCAGGTGTTCAGCTGCGCGAGGCGGTCCTCGGTCCAGCCGGTCGTACCGACCACTGCGTGGATGCCGTGGCGGATGAGGAAGTCCAGGTTCCCCATCACGGAGGCGGGGGTGGTCAGCTCGACCGCGACCTGGGCGCCGGCTTCCGCCAGCGTCTCCAGTTTGTCTCCGCGGCCGAGCGCGGCCACCAGTTCCATGTCCTCGGCGGCTTCGACCGCCTTGACGGCCTCGGCGCCGATGCGGCCCTGGGCTCCGAGGACTGCCACGCGCAGCTTGCTCATATCCATGTCCTTAAATCAGCACAGACTTACCTACGTGAGAACTGGTGCTGTGGCCGGCGAGGTCCACAGCACTAGGCGACCACTTCGTCGAGGCGGCCGGCCTGCTTCTCCTTCAGCGGGCCGATCACCGCGAGCGAGGGGCGCTGGGCCAGTACATCCTGCGCGACCGCGCGGACGTCGTCCGGGGTCACGGCGGCGATCCGGGCCAACATGTCGTCGACCGACATCTGGTCGCCCCAGCACAGCTCGCTCTTGCCGATGCGGTTCATGATCGCGCCGGTGTCCTCCAGGCCCAGGACGGTGGATCCGGAGACCTGGCCGATGGCACGCCTGATCTCCTCGTCGCTGAGCCCGTCCGCGGCGACCTTGTCGAGTTCGTCGCGGCAGATCCGCAGCACGTCGTGCACCTGGCTGGGCCGGCAGCCCGCGTACACGCCGAACAGGCCGGTGTCGGCGAAGCCCGAGGTGTACGAGTACACGCTGTAGGCCAGGCCGCGCTTCTCCCGGACCTCCTGGAAGAGGCGCGAGGACATGCCGCCGCCGAGGGCGGTGTTCAGCACGCTCAGGGCCCAGCGGCGCTCGTCGGTGCGGGCCAGGCCGGGCATGCCGAGGACCACGTGGGCCTGCTCGGTCTTGCGGTTGACCAGGTCCACGCGGCCGGCCGTGCGGATCCGCTTGGTGCCGGTGCGCGGGCCGACGGGCTCGGCGTCGGTGCGGCCGAGGGCGCCGGCCTTCTCGAAGGCGGCGCGTACCTGGCGTACGACCTTGGCGTGGTCGACGTTTCCGGCCGCGGCCACGACCAGGTGGGTCGGGTCGTAGTGCTTCTTGTAGAAGCGGCGGATCCGGTCGGCGCCGAGGGCGTTGATCGTGTCGACCGTACCGAGGACGGGACGCCCGAGCGGGGTGTCGCCGAGCATGGTCTTCGCGAACAGGTCGTGCACGCAGTCGCCCGGGTCGTCCTCGGTCATCGCGATCTCTTCGAGGATGACGCCGCGCTCGGCGTCGACGTCCTCCTCGCGGATGAGCGAGCCGGTGAGCATGTCGCAGACCACGTCGATGGCCAGCGGCAGGTCGGTGTCGAGCACGCGCGCGTAGTAGCAGGTGTACTCCTTCGCCGTGAAGGCGTTCATCTCGCCGCCGACCGCGTCGATCGCGGCGGAGATGTCGAGGGCACTGCGCTTCTCGGTGCCCTTGAAGAGGAGGTGCTCCAGGTAGTGCGTGGCGCCGTTCAGCGTGGGGGTCTCGTCACGGGAGCCGACGTGCGCCCAGATGCCGAAGGTGGCGGAGCGGACGGAGGGCAGCGTCTCGGTGACGATGCGCAGTCCGCCGGGCAGGACGGTGCGCCGGACGGTGCCGATGCCGTTCCGGCCCTGGAGGAGGGTTTGGGTACGGGTGACGGCCCGCCCCTCCGAGGAGGGGCGGGCCGTCACACGGGAACTACGCGACATCACTTGTCGGAGTCGTCCTTGTCTGCGTCATCGGCGGCAGCATCGGCGGACTCGCCGTCGACCACGGGGATCAGGGAGAGCTTGCCGCGCTGGTCGATCTCGGCGATCTCCACCTGGACCTTGGCGCCGACCGCGAGCACGTCCTCGACGTTCTCCACGCGCTTGCCACCGGCGAGCTTGCGGATCTGCGAGATGTGCAGCAGGCCGTCCTTGCCGGGCATCAGGGAGACGAAGGCACCGAAGGTGGTGGTCTTGACGACCGTACCCAGGTAGCGCTCGCCGACCTCCGGCATGGTCGGGTTGGCGATCGCGTTGATCGTGGCGCGGGCGGCCTCGGCGGCCGGGCCGTCGGAGGCACCGATGTAGATGGTGCCGTCGTCCTCGATCGTGATCTCGGCGCCGGTGTCCTCCTGGATCTGGTTGATCATCTTGCCCTTGGGGCCGATGACCTCACCGATCTTGTCCACCGGGATCTTGACGGTGATGATCCGGGGGGCGAACGGGGACATGGCGTCCGGCGTGTCGATCGCTTCCATCATCACGTCGAGGATGTGGAGGCGGGCGTCGCGGGCCTGCTTGAGGGCGGCGGCCAGGACCGAGGCCGGGATGCCGTCGAGCTTGGTGTCCAGCTGGAGCGCGGTGACGAACTCCTTGGTACCGGCGACCTTGAAGTCCATGTCGCCGAAGGCGTCCTCCGCACCGAGGATGTCGGTGAGGGCGACGTAGTGCGTCTTGCCGTCGATCTCCTGGGAGATCAGACCCATGGCGATACCGGCGACGGGGGCCTTGAGGGGCACACCGGCGTTCAGCAGCGACATGGTGGAGGCGCAGACCGAGCCCATGGACGTCGACCCGTTGGAGCCGAGGGCCTCGGACACCTGGCGGATCGCGTAGGGGAACTCCTCGCGGGTCGGGAGGACCGGCACGATCGCGCGCTCGGCGAGCGCGCCGTGGCCGATCTCGCGGCGCTTGGGCGAGCCCACGCGGCCGGTCTCACCGACGGAGTACGGCGGGAAGTTGTAGTTGTGCATGTAGCGCTTGCGGGTCACCGGGGAGAGGGTGTCCAGCTGCTGCTCCATGCGGAGCATGTTGAGGGTGGTGACGCCCAGGATCTGGGTCTCGCCACGCTCGAACAGTGCCGAGCCGTGCACGCGCGGGATGGCCTCGACCTCGGCGGCGAGGGTACGGATGTCCGTGATCCCGCGGCCGTCGATGCGGACCTTGTCCTTGATGACGCGCTCGCGCACCAGGGCCTTGGTCAGGCTGCGGTAGGCGGCGGAGATCTCCTTCTCGCGGCCCTCGAAGGCCGGGAGGAGCTTGTCGGCGGCCAGCTCCTTGACGCGGTCCAGCTCGGCTTCGCGGTCCTGCTTGCCGGGGATGGTCAGCGCCTGGGAGAGCTCGCCCTTGACGGCGGCCGCGAGGGCCTCGAACACGTCGTCCTGGTAGTCCAGGAAGACCGGGAACTCGCCCTCGGGCTTGGCGGCCTTGGCGGCCAGGTCGGCCTGGGCCTTGCAGAGGACCTTGATGAACGGCTTCGCGGCGTCGAGACCCGCGGCCACGACCTCCTCGGTCGGCGCCTCGGCGCCGCCCTTGACGAGGGCGATGGTCTTCTCGGTGGCCTCGGCCTCGACCATCATGATCGCGACGTCGCCGTCGTCCAGGACGCGGCCCGCGACGACCATGTCGAAGACGGCGTCCTCAAGCTCGGTGTGCGTCGGGAAGGCGACCCACTGGCCGCGGATCAGCGCGACGCGGACGCCGCCGATCGGGCCGGAGAAGGGCAGGCCGGCCAGCTGGGTGGACGCGGACGCGGCGTTGATCGCGACGACGTCGTACAGGTGGTCCGGGTTGAGCGCCATGATCGTGGCGACGACCTGGATCTCGTTGCGCAGGCCCTTCTTGAAGGACGGGCGCAGCGGGCGGTCGATCAGGCGGCAGGTGAGGATCGCGTCCTCGGAGGGGCGACCCTCGCGGCGGAAGAACGAGCCGGGGATCTTGCCGGCCGCGTACTGGCGCTCCTCGACGTCCACCGTCAGGGGGAAGAAGTCGAGCTGGTCCTTGGGCTTCTTCGACGCGGTGGTCGCGGAAAGCACCATCGTGTCGTCGTCCAGGTAGGCAACGGCGGAGCCGGCGGCCTGGCGGGCCAGACGGCCCGTCTCGAAGCGGATGGTGCGGGTGCCGAAGGAACCGTTGTCAATGACGGCCTCGGCGTAGTGGGTCTCGTTCTCCACTAGCGTTTTCTCCATTTTCGTCGTCTCCGTCCGCCACCCGTGTGGTGGCGAACGGTTGCGGAGAAGCGCTCCTGGCCTGGGGCCGGTCTTCGATCGAAGCACCCGGTTCGTTGCCCGTCGGGGCATTCCGGGTGCCACTACCGAGGACCGGCGGCGTAGGGAGGGCGCTCCTCCTCTTCGGTTGTGCACGTCCTCGCGCGTCTCGCGCGTCTTCACGCGTCTTCTCAGGTCATGTCCGACCTACACGCTTCTCAGACGTGCGCGTGCGTCCTCTCCAGACTACAAAGGGTCCGGTCGGTCCCGCACGTACAGCAAAGGGAGCGGCCCCCGGATGTGGGAACCGCTCCCCTTCACGCCGTGTTACTTGGCGCCGGCCGCACCGCGGCGGATGCCGAGGCGCTCGACCAGCGTACGGAAGCGCTGGATGTCCTTCTTGGCCAGGTACTGCAGCAGGCGGCGACGCTGGCCGACCAGGATCAGCAGACCACGACGGGAGTGGTGGTCGTGCTTGTGCGTCTTGAGGTGCTCGGTCAGGTCCGAGATGCGGCGGGACAGCATGGCGACCTGGACCTCGGGAGAGCCGGTGTCGCCCTCCTTGGCACCGAACTCGCTGATGATCTGCTTCTTCGTAGCGGCGTCGAGCGGCACGCGTACTCCTCGTTTAGGTCTTCGTAGCCACCGAGTGCCCCAGGTCTGAGTCTCTGGGGAGCTTCCGTTACTCGGGAGGCGGGGTCCGCTGAGCGCAGCCTCCAGAGGACTCCGGGGGCGCGTACACAAACGGCCGTAACACAGCGTACCAGGCTGCCGCACGCCCGCGTCTCAGCTGGTGAGCGCGCGGACCTCGGCAAGATCGTCGGGAAACGGCCGCCGGGGGACGGGAACGTGCGCACCGGGTGCCGAACCGGGCCGGGGCTCCGCGGCCTCCGCGAGGTCGAGCCGTCGCCTCCAGAAGAGTGACAGACGGGGGCGGGCGGGGCCAGTGGTTTTCTCGGGGGTGAAGTAGGGGGCGGGGCGGAGGCCGGCGGCGACGCTGAGTCACCGGGGGGACCGGGGGGACCGGGGGGACCGGGGGAAATCGGCGGGCGGATCGGGCCGGGGTGGCGGTGCGGCGGTCGGTCGGGGGTGGGGCGGTCATGGTGCCGGCGGACCTCTTGGATCACCTGGGTCCTGGATCAGCCGGCTCCTGGATCAGCCGGCTCCTGGATCACCCGTGGATCCTGGAGCACCTGGATCACCCGGAAAGCTCCCGGTGGAGCCGGGTCGTCGCCGATAATCGGCAGCGGAGACCGAGCAGGACCGCACCACCGAGGGAAAGGCCGCGCATGGGCACCCAGCAGGAGAAGGACGAGCTGTACGCGCTCGACATCAGCGGTGTCGAGTGGGAAGGCCCGCCCGGGACCAGCCCGGAGGAGGAGCGCGTCGAGATCGCCCGGCTGCCCGAGGGCGCGGTGGCCATGCGGTCCTCGCTGGACCGGGAGACCGTGCTGCGGTACACCGCCGCCGAGTGGGAGGCATTCGTACTGGGCGCCAGGGACGGCGAGTTCGACCTGGACCGCCATCACCCCTGAGGGCGGCGGCAGGACGGACGACGGAAGGGGCGCGCCCGGTGGGGCGCGCCCCTTTCCGTGCGTACGCGTGCGCGGTGCGGGTACGGGAGCCCAGCACGGGTGCGGCGTACGGGCGCCTGGTGCGCGTACGGGCGCCTGATGCGCGTACGGGTGCCTGGTGCGGGTACGCGTCATGCGTGCGTACGGGTGGCTGGTGCGGGTACGCGCCGTGCGTACGGTCCGGTGCGGCGGCCCCCTCTCCCTCCTTCAACGTTGCCTCTTCGTCCTCTTGTTCTCGTCCCGCTCTGGTCCCCTTTCATCCGGCCGGTGGGAGTCGGCCGTGAGCCGACGGGGGATCACCTCCTGTGGGAACCAACCCCGTTGTCCGAGGCGACCTTGAACATGTCCGAAGCCGCGTGCCGCAGTGCGGAGAGCGGGGAGGGGCAGTTGCCGTGCGGCGGACCGCTGCGGGCACTATGAGAGGTGCGTCCGGCCAGCCGGGGAGGGGTGCGTCGACGGGGGCGGACTCTGGCGGGCGGAGCGCGATTAGGCTGAGCGTGGGCGCGGCGTCGAGGTGGGCGCCGGACCGGTGTTCGACAGACCAGGAGGACCAAGTGAGCGGCGATCGGAACGAGAGGCGCGGCGGGACGTGGGACGTCCCGACGGACGATCAGTCCGACGCGGAGCCCGAGACGACGGGCGAGTTCACCATCGACTACACCCCGCCGGCTTGGTACACCCAGGGCTCGACGGCTCCGGCCGCGTCGGTACCGGGACTGCCCGAGGGCAGCGGCTACGAGCCCTACCGCCCTGCGGAAGTGGTCTCGCCGCCGCCGGTGCGGTTCACTCCGCCGACGCCCCGGACGCCGCCCGCCGGCGCGGCCGAGCCCGCCCCGTACACGCCTCCGGCGTCGGACTCGGCGGGCACGTACACGCCGTACTCGGCGCCCGCCGCCGAACCGGTCGCTCCCCCGAAGTCCGTCGACAGCCCGCCGGCCGCGCAGGCGCCGAAGGACGTCGCCCCTGAGTCGTCGGCCGCTCCCGCGGCCGCCGCACCCGCTCCGGCCGACGAGGCACCCTCCTCCTTCTCCGCTTCCGTGGCGTTCGGCGGCGCCGGGTCGCGCGCGGCCTTGCCGGTCACCGGGACCCCCTTCGGTGGTGGCGCCGCGGTGAGCACCGCGGGTCCGTCCGACTGGGCCGGCTCGCTGCCGCCCTTCGCGGGAGCTCCTGCGGCTCCGACCGCTGCCGTGGCCGAGCCTGTGGCCGCGGAGGAGCCTGCGGCCGTGGCCGAGCCTGTGGCCGCGCCCGAGCCGGCCGATGCCGTTCGCGACGCCGTCGCGCCGGTTGCGGGCCCCGAGCCCGTGGCGTCGGCCGACCCGATCGAGGAGGTCGGCGTACCCGCGCCGCGCAAGGCCCCCGCCGAGGAGGCAGTCGCCGCGTCCGCGACCCAGGAGCGTCGGGTCGCGGAGAGGCCCTTCGCCGGGTCGGCCACCGAACTGCCGCCGCTGCCGCCCGCGTTCGCGGCGTCGGAATCCCCGCAGGACGGGTACGGCTTCCCGCCCGCGCCTCCCGCACCGGCGCCGACGCCCGCTCCGGCCGACGCGCCGGGGTACGGGTTCCCTCCACCCGCGCCCGAGCAGCCGCAGGCCGCCGGGAGCCCGCACGGTTACGGCTTCCCGCCGCCGGCGCAGGCTGCCGAGGACGGCACTCCCCCTGCCCCGAAGCAGGCACCGGCACCGGCACAGGCACCGGCACCGGCGTCCGTGGACACCCCCGGACACGGCTTCCCGCCGGCGCAGCCGCACGACGCGAACTCCGATGGCGCCTCGTTCGCCCCGGCACAGGCCGCCGACGGCTACGGCTTCCCGCGCGCGCAGGCGCAGGACGCGCACCCTTACACCCCGGCCACCCCGGCCCAGGCCGACGCCGACGGGCACACCGCCCCTTCCGCGCGGCCAAAGGCCGACACCCCCGGCTACGGCTTCCCGCCCGCCCCCGCGCAGCCGCAGGCACCGGCCCCCCAGGACGCGAACCCGTACGGCGCCCCATCAGCCCCGGCCGACGGGCACACCGCCCCTTCCGCGCGGCCGCAGGCCGGCACCGCCGGCTACGGCTTCCCGCCCGCGCCCGCGCAGCCGCAGGATCCGGCGTCTCAGGACGCGAGCTCGTACGGTGCCCCGTCCGCCCCGGCACAGGGCGACCGTTCCGGCTACGGCTTCCCGCCCGGCCCGGCAAAGCCGCAGGGGCCGTCCCCGCAGGCGCCGCAGGATGGGACCCCGTACGGCGCCCCGTCCGCCCCCGCGTCGGCCGACGCCGGCGGGTACGGCTTCCCGCCCGCGCAGCCGCAGGCACCTCGGGACGTGAACCCGTACGGCGCTCCGCCCGCGCCCGCGATGCCCGCACCGGAGCAGCCGCAGGCGGCCGAGGACGGTCATGGGTACGGATTCCCGCCCGCGCAGCCGCAGGCGCCGCAGGGCGGCGGACCGTACGGTGCTCCGCCCGCCCCGGCCGGGGCCGATGGGGCACCGTACGGGATCCCGTCCGGGCCGGAGCGGCCGCAGGCACAAACGCAGCCGCAGGCACAGCCCCAGCCACCCGCACACCCCCAGGCCCAGGCACAACCGCAGTGGACCCCCGGGCCCGGGCAGCAGCCGTACGACCCCCGTTACGCGGCCGGTCAGACGGCCAGCGGTGCGCCGCTCGGCTACACCGCCGCCGTCGAGCTGTCCTCCGACCGGCTGCTGCGCAACAAGCACAAGCCGAAGACCGCCGGCAGCGGGAGCGGCAACGGCGGGCTGTTCCGTTTCGGCGGCAAGGCGGCCGAAGCGGAGCGCCAGCGCAAGCTGGCCCTCATCCGCACCCCCGTGATGTCCTGCTATCGCATCGCCGTCATCAGCCTCAAGGGCGGCGTCGGCAAGACCACGACCACCACCGCGCTCGGCGCCACCCTCGCCACCGAGCGCCAGGACAAGATCCTGGCCATCGACGCGAACCCCGACGCCGGCACGCTCGGCCGCCGCGTCCGCCGCGAGACCGGTGCCACGATCCGGGACCTCGTCCAGGCGATCCCGTACCTGCACTCGTACATGGACATCCGGCGGTTCACCTCGCAGGCGCCGTCCGGACTGGAGATCATCGCCAACGACGTGGACCCGGCCGTCTCCACGACCTTCAACGACGAGGACTACCGCCGCGTCATAGAGACGGTGGGCCGGCAGTACCCGATCGTCCTCACCGACTCGGGTACCGGTCTCCTCTACTCCGCGATGCGCGGCGTCCTGGACCTGGCCGATCAGCTGATCATCATCTCCACGCCCTCGGTGGACGGTGCGAGCAGCGCCAGCACGACGCTCGACTGGCTTTCCGCGCACGGGTACTCCGAGCTCGTCTCACGCTCCCTCACCGTCATCTCCGGGGTCCGCGAGACCAGCAAGATGATCAAGATCGAAGACATCGTGCAGCACTTCGAGACCCGCTGCCGGGGTGTCGTCGTGGTGCCTTTCGACGAGCACCTGGCGGCGGGCGCCGAGGTCGACCTCGACATGATGCGGCCGAAGACGCGCGAGGCGTACTTCAACCTCTCCGCCCTGGTGGCCGAGGACTTCATCCGCGCGCAGCAGCAGGCCCCGCAGGGGCAGTGGGGAGCTCCCCAGCAACCGCACCCGGCTCAGCCGCAGCAGCCCCAGCAGCCGCACGTGCACCCGCAGCAGCCCCATCCGCAACAGCCGCCGTACGGGCAGCCGCAGCCCCAGGGCCAGCCCCCGTACCAGCAGCCGCAGCCCCCGCAGCAGCCCTACGGACAGCCGTACCCCCAGGCCGGGCAGCCCTGGCAGGAGCCCCCGGCCCCGCCGCAGCCGGGACAGCCGCCGCGCGACCCCCGACTCGGCTGAGACAACGAGGAGGGCCCGTACCTTCCCGGATCGTGGATCCGGGAAGGTACGGGCCCTCGCCCGTCAGCGCCGCGCGTCAGCGTCGGGCGTCGTACGCGTCCGTCAGCACCCGCGCGCGCTTCACGTCGTCCGCGATCGCTTCGAGCAGCCCGTCCAGCGACTCGAACTTCGCCATGCCCCGCACGTACGCGAGGAACTCGACGGCCACGTGCATGCCGTAGAGGTCCAGCCCGATGCGGTCGATCGCGTACGCCTCCACGGTCCGCTCGGTGGCGTCGAACTGGACGTTCGTCCCGACCGAGATCGCCGCGGGCATCCGCTCGCCGTCCGCGTTCAGCCAGCCCGCGTACACGCCGTCCGCGGGGATGGCGGTGTGGGGCTGCGTCTCGACGTTGGCGGTGGGGTAGCCGAGTTCCCGTCCGCGCTGCGCTCCGCGCACCACGACGCCCTCGACGCGGTGCGGCCGTCCGAGGATCTCGGCCGCGCCCTCCACGTCACCGTCGGCGACCAGTTTCCGCGCCAGCGTCGAGGAGAACGGCACACCGCCGCCCGCCGCGCCCCGCACGACCAGGTCCACGACCTCGACCTCGTAGTCGTAGGTGGAGCCCAGTTCGCTGAGGAAATCGACGTTCCCCGCGGCCCGGTGGCCGAAGCGGAAGTTCGGTCCCTCTATGACGGCGCGCGCGTGCAGCTTGTCGACGAGCACCTTCACGATGAAGTCGGCCGGGGAGAGCTGCGAGAACTCCGCCGTGAACGGCAGGATCAGCAGCGCGTCCACGCCCAGCCCGGCCATCAGTTCGGCGCGGCGGTCGTACGGGGCCAGGATCGGCGGATGGCTGCCGGGCCGGACGACCTCGCTCGGATGCGGGTCGAAGGTGACGACGACGGACGGGACGCCCAGCTCGCGCGCCTTGGCGACCGCCCGTCCGATGATCAGCTGATGACCCCGGTGCACACCGTCGTAGGAGCCGATGGTGACGACGCTGCGTCCCCAGTCCTGGGGGATGTCCTCCAAGCCACGCCAGCGCTGCACTGTGACCGCTCCTCGCCCGAACCCGTGTAGTCCCTGTACCGATTGCCGATTGCAGGTCTAAGACTGCCATGCCGTCGGCCGGTGCCCCGCATCGGCATCCGGCACCTCCGTCACGTCACGTCCGCCGCTGCTCCGCCGAGGGTCTCCACCGCCCGCCACGCCCTCGGTCCCGCCGGCGCCGCCGCCCCGACGCCGACCCCGACGCCGACCCGGCCGCCGGGTGCGCCGCGGCCGCTCGCGGCTCCGGTCGTCCGGCGGCACCGGCCGCGTACGTGCGGGTCGCGGTCCATCCACACGGCCCGCCGCTTGCCGCGGAAGACCACCGCGCACCGATCGCCGGCTCGACGTCCACCCCAGGGGCAGGACGCACGCGGGTTCCGGCTCCTCCTGGACGACCTGGCCACAGCAAAAGCGCCCCCCTTACGCTCCCTCCATCACTCCGAGCGCCTGCTCGGACGGGTGAATAACGGGGTCCGGATGGACAGACACCTACCCGAGGGGGGTCGTGGAGCGGTGAGCGGCAGTGAGTGCGGCGCTCACCGCTCCACGTCGACAACGCGGCAGCGGCACCGGGGTCGGGGGGCGCGGATCGGCTTCCGTGGCAGCCGGAGAAACCGATCCGCGGACCGGTACCACGGGTCCGGCGGAAGGGCCGGCCGACAGACCGGTTCACCCGGGTCGGCCTCCGAAGAACCGGCCCGTCCGGGGCCGAACCACGTACCGGTCCACCGGGCAGCAAGGCGAAGGGGCCGGCCTGGGGACGGCCGAAGGCCCGTACCGGCCGACCCCGAGCCCAGGCCACGCACCGCCGCCCCCCCGGACGGACAGGCCTCAGGGACGGTTCACCGGGAGGCCAAGCGAAGGACCCCGCCGGGGACGGCCGAAGAATGGGTCCGCGGACCGGCCCCGGACCCGGGCATGGACCGGCACGTCCGGGCCAAACCGCGAATTGTCGGGGCCAGGCCACGGGCCGGACCGCCGGACAGTCAGGCCACGAGCCGGTCCGCCGGACGAGCCACAGGCCGGCTCCCGCCCAGGCCCGGGCCCCGGGCGGGAGCCGGCTTGGGCACGGCCGCGGGCCCAGGTGGGCGGGGTGCGGGGCGAGAACCGGCCCGGGCCCGGGCCGCGGGCGCGGGCGGGCGGGGTGCGGGGCGGGCGGTGGTCAGGCGAAGACCGCGAGGGACTTCGCCTTGCCCCCCTTGCTCTCCACCAGGCCGAGCAGTTCGCCCGCCGGCCCGTAGACCGCAACGGTCCGGCCGGCCTCGTACGCGTCCGGCATCTCGATCCGCACGCCGTTGGCGAGCAGCGATGCCCGCCGGGCGTCCAGGTCCCAGCGCGGGAAGGCGGCGGCCGCCGCCTCGCCGATCGGCATGACGGTCAGCTCCTCCTGGAGCTGGTCCAGCGTCTTCGCCCGGTCGATCTTGTACGGCCCCACCCGGGTGCGCCGCAGCGCGGTCAGGTGCCCGCCGACGCCCAGGTCGGCGCCGAGGTCACGGGCCAGGGCGCGGATGTACGTACCGCTGGAGCAGACGACGGAGACGACGAGATCGACGACCTGGGTGCCGTCCTCGGCCTGCGCCCCGCGCATGTCGTACACCTGGAACGAGGAGACGGTCACCGGCCGGGCCGGGATCTCGAAGTCCTCGCCGTCGCGGGCGCGCTTGTAGGAGCGCACGCCCTTGATCTTGATGGCGCTGACCTTGGAGGGGACCTGCATGATGTCGCCGGACAGCTTGGCGACTCCCGCGTCCACGGCCTCGCGGGTGACCGAGGTGGCGTCCACCGAGGAGGTGATCTCGCCCTCGGCGTCGTCCGTCAGGGTGTTCTGGCCCAGGCGGATCGTGCCGAGGTACTCCTTCTCCGTGAGCGCGAGGTGGCCGAGGAGCTTGGTGGCCTTCTCGACGCCCAGGACCAGCACGCCCGTCGCCATCGGGTCGAGGGTGCCGGCGTGGCCGACGCGGCGGGTCCTGGCGATCCCGCGCATCTTGGCGACCACGTCGTGCGAAGTGAAGCCGGACGGCTTGTCGACGATGACAAGGCCGTCCGGAGTCTTCCCTGCTTCGGTGCTCATTCCGCGGCTGCGTCCTCGTCGTCGTCCTCGCCCGGCTTCTTGTACGGGTCGGCTTCGCCGGCGTACTTCGCCCCGGAGGACACCTCGCGCACCTGGGCGTCGGAGGCGCGCGCCTTGTTGAGGAGGTCCTCGATGGTCTTCGCGTTCTCGGGGAGGGCGTCGGCGACGAAGGTCAGGGTGGGCGTGAACTTGGTCCCCGCCGCCCGGCCGACCGCGGAGCGCAGGACGCCCTTGGCGCTCTCCAGGCCCGCTGCCGCACTGGCCCGGTCCTCGTCGTCACCGTAAACCGTGTAGAAGACCGTGGCCTCCCGCAGGTCGCCGGTGACCCGGGTGTCCGTGATGGTCACGTGCGTGCCGAGGCGGGGATCCTTGACACCGCGCTGCAGCTTCTCGGCCACCACCTCCCGGATGAGGTCCGCCAGCTTCTTCGCCCGCGCATTGTCGGCCACTGGTCCGTCTCCTTCTTTTCTTGCAGACAAGCAATCAGTCTTCATCACCGTGGAAGCGCCGTCGTACGGACAGCAACTCCACTTCCGGACGCGCCGCGACCAGCCGCTCGCAGCGGTCCAGTACGTCCGAGAGGAACCCCGCGTCCCCACTCACCAGGGCGACCCCTATACGGGCCCTGCGGTGCAGGTCCTGGTCGCCCACTTCGGCCGCGCTCACGGAGAACTTGCGTTGGAGCTCGGCCACGATGGGGCGGACGACGGAGCGTTTCTCCTTCAACGAGTGGACGTCGCCGAGGAGCAGATCGAAGGACAGAGTCCCTACGTACATGCAGTTCCGGATGTCCCGCCGGTGCGGGTTCGGTGGCCCTCCGGGCCGTCGCCCGGTGGAGGTCACCCGGCGCTCGCACGGCCGGGTCACCAGAACCGTACACGCAACGGCCGGGGCCGATCGACGGATATTCCGCCGACCGGCCCCGGTGCTACGCGTTACGACACGGTGCGAACCGCCTCGCGCTTACGCGCGCGGCTTCTCGCGCATCTCGTACGTCGCGATGACGTCGTCGATCTTGATGTCGTTGTAGCTGCCGAGGTTGATACCGCCCTCGAAGCCTTCGCGAATCTCGGTGACGTCGTCCTTGAAGCGGCGCAGACCGGAGATGGTGAGGCTCTCCGCGATGACCTTGCCATCGCGCAGGAGCCGCGCCTTGGTGTTGCGCTTGACCTCGCCGGACCGGATGAGGACACCGGCGATGTTGCCCAGCTTGGACGAGCGGAAGACCTCGCGGACCTCCGCCGTACCGAGCTCGACCTCTTCGTACTCCGGCTTGAGGAGACCCTTGAGGGCCGCCTCGATCTCCTCGATGGCCTGGTAGATCACCGAGTAGTAGCGAACGTCGACGCCCTCGCGGTCCGCCATCTGCGCGGCACGGCCGGCCGCACGGACGTTGTAACCGATGACGATGGCGTCGGAACCCATCGCCAGCGAGATGTCGGACTCGGTGACCGCACCCACACCGCGGTGCAGGACCCGGATGTCGACCTCTTCACCGACGTCGAGCTGGAGCAGCGAGGACTCGAGAGCCTCGACCGCACCGGACGCGTCGCCCTTGATGATGAGGTTGAGTTCCTGGACCAGACCGGCCTTGAGCACGGAGTCGAGGTCCTCGAGGGACACGCGACGGACGCGCTTGGCGAAGTTGGCGTTGCGCTCGCGCGCTGCCCGCTTCTCGGCGATCTGACGGGCCGTACGGTCCTCGTCGACGACGAGGAAGTTGTCGCCGGCGCCGGGGACGTTGGTGAGACCCAGGACCAGGACGGGGGTCGACGGACCCGCTTCCTCGACGTTGTTGCCCTTGTCGTCGAGCATGGCGCGCACACGGCCGTAGGCGTCGCCCACGACCATCGTGTCGCCGACGCGGAGGGTACCGCGCTGGACGAGGACGGTGGCGACGGCACCGCGGCCGCGGTCGAGGTGGGACTCGATCGCAATACCCTGAGCGTCCTGCTCCGGGTTGGCGCGCAGGTCGAGCGAGGCGTCGGCGGTGAGGACGACGGCCTCGAGCAGGGAGTCGATGTGCAGACCCTGCTTGGCGGAGATGTCGACGAACATCGTGTCGCCGCCGTACTCCTCGGCGACCAGACCGAACTCGGTGAGCTGACCGCGCACCTTGACCGGGTCGGCACCCTCGACGTCGATCTTGTTGACCGCGACGACGATCGGGACGCCGGCGGCCTTGGCGTGGTTGAGCGCCTCGATCGTCTGCGGCATGACGCCGTCGTTGGCCGCGACCACGAGGATCGCGATGTCGGTCGACTTGGCACCGCGGGCACGCATGGCGGTGAACGCCTCGTGACCCGGGGTGTCGATGAAGGTGATCTTGCGCTCTTCACCGTTGACCTCGGTACCGACCTGGTACGCACCGATGTGCTGCGTGATGCCGCCGGCCTCGCCCGCAATGACGTTCGTCTTGCGGATGGCGTCGAGCAGTCGGGTCTTACCGTGGTCGACGTGACCCATGACGGTCACGACCGGCGGACGCGGCATGAGGTATTCCTCGCCGCCCTCGTCCTCGCCGAACTCGATGTCGAAGCCCTCGAGGAGCTCGCGGTCCTCTTCCTCCGGGCTGACGATCTGGACGACGTAGTTCATCTCGCCGGCCAGCATTTCGAGCGTCTCGTCGGAGACGGACTGCGTGGCAGTGACCATCTCGCCGAGGTTCATCATCACGGCGACGAGCGACGCCGGGTTGGCGTTGATCTTCTCCGCGAAGTCGGTGAGGGACGCACCGCGCGACAGGCGAACGGTCTCGCCGCCGCCGCGGGGCAGCATCACGCCGCCGACGGACGGGGCCTGCATGGCCTCGTACTCCTGGCGCCTCTGACGCTTGGACTTGCGACCACGACGGGCCGGACCGCCGGGACGGCCGAAGGCACCCTGCGTGCCACCACGGGCACCGGGACCACCGGGACGCCCGCCGAAGCCGGGACGACCGCCGCCACCGGCACCGGCCGGACCGCCGCCGAAGCCGCCGCCACCGGGACGCGGGCCGCCGAAGCCGCCGCCACCACCGGGACGCGAGCCCGGACCGGCCGGACGGCCGGCGAAGCCGCCGCCACCGGGACGGGCGCCGCCGCCACCGGGACGAGCACCGCCGCCACCGGCACCGGGACCGCGGCCACCGGGGCCGCCACCGGGACGCGGACCGGGACCACCGGCAGCGGGACGCTGCGGCATCATGCCCGGGTTGGGACGGTTACCGCCGGGAGCACCACCCGGACGCGGGGCGCCGCCCTGCGGACGGGGCATGCCGCCCGGAGTCGGACGGGCGCCGCCCTGACCCTGCGGACGCGGAGCGCCGCCGGGGCCGCCCTGCGGGCGGGGAGCACCCTGGCCGCCGCCGGCGCCGGGGGCACCGGGACGGGGAGCGCCGGCCGGACGGGGCGCCTGCGGGCGCGCCATGCCGGTGGAGCCACCAGAGGTGAACGGGTTGTTGCCCGGACGGGGACCCGCCGGACGGGAACCCTGCGGACGCGGGGCCTGCGAGCCGGGGCCCGCGGGACGCTGCGCCGGAGCACCGGGAGTGGTGCCCGCGGGACGCGGGGCACCGGGACGGGCGCCGGCCTGGCCGCCCTGGGCCGCCGGACGCTGCTGCGCCGGACGGGGGCCGGGGGCCGCGGCGGGACGCTCGGTGCGCGCCGGGGCGGCCGGAGCCGCCGGAGGCGCGGAGAACTCGGTCGCCACGGGCGCCGCCGGAGCGGGCTTCGGGGCGGCCGGAGCCTTCGGGCCGGGACGCGGGCCGGATGCGGCCGGAGTCACCGGGGCGCCGGGGGCCGGAGCCTCGGCAGCGGCCGGCTTGGGAGCCGGTGCGCCGGGCTTCGGGGCGGCGGGACGTGCCGCAGCGGCCGGGGAGGGCGCTGCGGGCTTGGCGGGCGCGGCCTTGCGGGGCGCGCCGGGCTTCGCAGCGGACTTGCCGGCGTTGCCGCCGGGCCCCTGCAGTGCGTCAGTCAACTTGCGTACAACCGGCGCCTCGATCGTCGAGGACGCCGAACGGACGAATTCACCGAGTTCTTGGAGCTTGGCCATGACGACCTTGCTCTCCACTCCGAACTCCTTGGCGAGTTCGTATACCCGGACCTTAGCCACTTCGCTCCTTTTAGGTCCGGGTTACGCCGGACCGTCGCTACTTCATGGGCGTACTCATCGCGTACTCATCGAGTGCTCATCGCAATCTCGACCTACTTCCAACTCGCGAGGTACCTGACCGCACGGGGTATCCGTGCGCCGTACTACTTCTTTCGGTGTGCCCCGGCCTCGCCGGCCACGGCGTTGCGCAGTTCGTCCGTCCCGAGTGCTCCGGCGGACCGGAGGGCCCGGGGGAACGCGCGGCGGCGGACCGCCTGGTCGAGGCAGACCACGGCGGGATGCACGTACGCACCCCGACCGGGCAGCGTACCGCTTGGATCGGGGACGCATGCGTCCTCGACCGCCACGATGCGCAGCAGATCGCTCTTGGCCGCTCGCTCCCGGCACCCGACACAGGTGCGTTCGGGGCGTGCGCGGGCTTGCGTCCGGCCAGACACGCTTAAGTCTACCTCCCCGCACCGACGTATTCCCCGGCGAGATCCGGGCGAAAGTCGAACGGTCGTCGATGTGGTCGTTCCGGACGTCCCACGCGGCGCGCGCGGAACCCGCTGGGGGTCCCGTGCGCGCGGTCGTGATCCTGTCTACCGTCGGGGTAGCCCCGACCGGTACCGGTTTTATTCCCCGTCCCGGTCCGAGTCGGCGTCCTGGACCGTCTCGGTGTCGGGGCGGATGTCGATGCGCCAGCCGGTGAGCCGCGCGGCGAGGCGGGCGTTCTGGCCCTCCTTGCCGATGGCCAGCGACAGCTGGTAGTCCGGCACGGTCACCCGGGCGGAGCGGGTGTCCCAGTCGACGACGTCGACCTTGCTCACCCTGGCCGGTGACAGGGCGTTCGCGACCATCTCGGCGGGGTCGTCCGACCAGTCGACGATGTCGATCTTCTCGCCGTGCAGCTCCGCCATGACATTGCGCACACGGCTGCCCATCGGGCCGATGCAGGCGCCCTTCGGGTTGAGGCCCGAGCGGGTGGACCGGACGGCGATCTTGGTGCGGTGTCCCGCCTCACGGGCGATCGCCGAGATCTCGACGCTACCGTCGGCGATCTCCGGGACCTCCAGCGAGAAGAGCTTCTTCACCAGGTTGGGGTGGGTGCGCGAGAGGGTCACGGACGGGCCGCGGACACCCTTCGCCACCCGCACGACGTACGCCTTCAGGCGCAGGCCGTGCGTGTACTCCTCGCCGGCTACCTGCTCCTGCACGGGCAGGATGGCCTCCAGCTTGCCGATGTCGACGAGGACGTTCTTGGGGTCCTTGCCCTGCTGGACGACGCCGGTGATGACGTCGCCCTCGCGGCCGGCGAACTCGCCGAAGGTCAGGTCGTCCTCGGCGTCGCGCAGACGCTGGAGGATCACCTGCTTGGCGGTCGTCGCCGCGATGCGGCCGAAGTCCGACGGGGTGTCGTCGAACTCCTTCGGCTCCTGGCCCTCTTCGAGGTCCCTCGGGTCTTCCGTCGCCCACACGACCACGTGACCGTTGGTGCGGTCCAGCACGACGCGGGCGCGGCGGAAGCTCCCCTCGGTCCGGTGGTACGCGATGAGGAGGGCCGACTCGATCGCCTCGACGAGCAGGTCGAAGGAGATCTCCTTCTCCCGGACCAGACCCCGCAGGGCACTCATGTCGATGTCCACGGCTACGCCTCCTCTTCCTTCTTGTCCTTGCGGTTGAACTCGATCTCGACGCGCGCCTTGGCGATGTCGGTGAAAGTGATGCGGCGGGCGGTCGCCTTGCGGCCCTTCACGCCCGGGATTTCGAGGTCCAGGCCCTCGTCGTCCACGTCGAGGACGCGGGCGATGATTTCCCCGCCGTCCGCGAGCTGGAACTTCACGAGGCGGCCGATCGCCCGTACGTAGTGACGGTGCTCGGTCAGCGGGCGGTCGGCGCCCGGCGAGCTCACTTCGAGGACGTACTCGTCCTCACCCATCACGTCGGACGCGTCGAGCGCGTCGGAGACCTCGCGACTCAGCTCGGCACACGCGTCCAGCTCCACGCCCTCGTCGGAGTCCACGATGATCCGCAGCATCCGGCGCTTGCCCGCCCGGGACAGCTCGATCTCTTCGAGGTCCAGGCCCTTGGCGGCGACGAGCGGCTCCAGCAGTCCGCGCAGCCTGTCGCTCTGGGTGGTGCTCATCCGGGTGACTCCTCGGCCGCGTGTGCTGTTGTGATGTCCGTCGTGTGTCAGGTCAAAGGGTATCCGGTCGCGGAGGGTGTTGCCGTCAGCCCTGTGGACGGGGCGCCGGGTACGGTGATCACACCTGTCCCGCCATCACCCCCGAGGACGTCGCCGTGCCCTGGACCCCGCCACCTCGGCCCTCGCGGAGGAGCCTGCTCGTCGGTGCCGCCGGTGCGGCCGGCGCCGCCCTGCTCACCGGGTGCTCCGAGGGCGACCCGCCCGACGGCGACACCGGTATTCCACTCGAACGGCGGATGCGCGCGGCAGCCGTTCGTGACAGTGAGCGGCTGGTGGAGCGCTACGACGCCACCACCACCGCCCATCCGGCGCTGACGGAGCGGCTCGCGCCGCTGCGGGCCTCGGTCGCGGCGCACGTGGCGGCCCTGTCGCCGTCCGGAACGGCCGTGCGCCCCCCTTCGGGTTCCCCGCCGCCCTCGTCCCCGTCCGGAGCGGCGGCGGGCGGTTCCGCGACGCCCGCCGAGCCGGTGCCGCCCGTGCCGCCGCAGCCCGCCGACGCGCTGACCGCCCTCGCCGACGCCGAGCGGCGCCTGTCCGAGACCCGGACCGTCGATCTCGCCGCGGCGCCCGGGGAGCTGGCCCGGCTGCTGGCCTCGGTGGCCGCCTGCGGCGCCGTCCACGCCCATCTGCTGACCTCGACCCCGGGAGCCAAGCCGTGACGCCCGAACCCTCCCCCGTCGGCCGCCCGTTGGAAGCGGCGCAGGCCGCACTCGCCGCCGAGCACGCGGCCGCGTACGGGTACGGGGTGATCGGCGCCCGCAGCGCCGGCGCCCGCGCCGCCGAGGCCCGGGAGGCGTACGGCGAGCACCTCGCGCGCCGGGACGCCCTCGCCCGTACCGTGCGGGAGCTGGGCGGGGCGCCGCGCGCCGCGGAGGCCGCGTACGCCCTCCCGTTCGCGGTGCGCACCCCCGCCGACGCCGAGCGGATGGCGGCCGACATCGAGGACCGCGTGGCCGGCGCGTACTCCGATCTGGTGCGGGCGGCCGAGGGTCCGCTGCGCCGGGAGGCGGCCGACGCGCTGAGCGCCGCGGCCGTGCGGGCGGCACGCTGGCGCGGGGTCGGCGTAGCCTTCCCTGGGCTCACGGAAATGCGCTGAGGCAGCGCGACGGGCCCGGCTCCACTGAAAGGGACCACTCACGCATGGCTTTCGAACCGCCGCAGCGGCTTGTACGGGCGCTCGGCGAGCTGCCGGAGACGGCGCGGGACGCGGACTGGCTGGGGCAGCTGCCCGGGCTCACCGAGGACGCGCTGGCCCGGCGCGAGGTACAGGCCCAGCGGGTGCAGGCCCCGGGGGGCCGCAGCAGCCTGGTCGTCCTCGTCCGGTACGCCGACGGCACCCCGGCCGCTCTGAAACTCGCGCCCCCGCAGGCCCGGCCCGGCCTGGAGCTGGCCGCGCTCGCGCACTGGGGCGGTTTCGGGGCCGTACGGGTCCTGGACACCCGCCATCACGAGGTGGACGGCGCGCTGCTCCTGGAGCGGCTCCATCCGGAGGTCTCGCTGCGCTCGCTGCCGGAGGCCAAGGCCCTGCTGGAGGCGAGCGGCACCCTGCGCAGGCTGTGGGTGGCGCCGCCGGCCGGGCACGGATGGGAGACGGTCGCGGAGCGCACGGAGCGGCAGGCGCGGGCCTTGCGGGCGGCGCCGGCCGAGGCGGAGGCCCTGGCCGCGACGGCTCTGGCGATCCGCGAGGAGCTGACGGCCCTGCCCGGTGAGGAACTGCTGCTGCACGGCAACTTCCGGCAGGGCAAGGTGCTGGCCGGCGAACGGGCCCCGTGGCTGACGGTGGGACCGGATCCGCTGGTCGGCGAGCGGGCGTACGACCTGGCGCGGCTGGTCCGGGACCGGCTGGAGGACCAGATGGCCACCTCGGCGGGGGCGGCGGGGGCCCGGCGCCGGGTGAACAAGCTGGCCGACGCCCTGGAAGTGGACCGGGAACGGCTGCGCGGCTGGACGGTGTTCCGGGCGGTGGAGTCCGGGAACCGGGCCCTGGCGGCGGGACGGCGTCGGGAGGCCGAGCTGTTGTTGGAGTTCGCCGCCTGGTTGTAGGGCATACCGTTCATAGGTAGACATGTCCGGGCAGGGGGCCGTCATGGTCGAAGAACTGCTGACCGCGGGGATCGCCGCGGGTGTGGGCATCGCGGCCTACATGGGTGTCGCGGCCCGGGTGGTGAAACAGTACGAGCGGGGCCTGGTCTTCCGCTTCGGCCGCTTGCGCGAGGGGATCCGGGGGCCCGGTTTCACCGTGATCCTGCCCGCCGTGGACCGCCTGAAGAAGGTGAACATGCAGATCGTGACGCTGCCGGTGCCCGCGCAGGAGGGCATTACGCGGGACAACGTCACGGTCCGCGTGGACGCGGTGGTGTACTTCAAGGTCGTCGACCCCGCGAGCGCGATCGTGGCCGTGGAGGACTACCGCTTCGCGGTCTCGCAGATGGCGCAGACCTCCTTGCGGTCGATCATCGGCAAGTCCGACCTGGACGACCTGCTCTCCAACCGGGAGATGCTCAACCAGGGGCTGGAGCTGATGATCGACAGTCCGGCGGTGGGGTGGGGCGTCCAGATCGACCGGGTCGAGATCAAGGACGTGTCGCTGCCGGAGACGATGAAGCGGTCGATGGCCCGGCAGGCGGAGGCCGACCGGGAGCGGCGGGCACGCGTGATCAACGCGGACGCCGAACTCCAGGCCTCGCACAAGCTGGCCGAGGCGGCGGAGGTCATGTCGGAGCAGCCGGCGGCGCTGCAGTTGCGGCTGCTGCAAACGGTGGTGGCGGTGGCCGCCGAGAAGAACTCGACGCTGGTGCTGCCGTTTCCGGTGGAACTGCTGCGGTTCCTGGAGCGGGCCGCGCCGGCGCCGGCGCACCCGGAGCAGGGCTCCGACTCCGCCGCGAGGGGCGGGGCGGCGGCTCCGCCCGCCGGGGGCCCGGGCGAGGACGGGGGCCCGGCCCCGGACGGGGTCCCGCCGGTTCCGGTGGACCCGGTGGACTCGGTGGACCCCGACGCCGGGCTGCGCCCGTAGCGGCCGGTGCGGCCCGGAGATCGGGGCTCCGCCCCGGACCCCGCGCCTCGAACGCCGGCGGGCCGGCTACCGGCGGGCAGTCAGGCGGGACAGGGCCTCCTGGAGGGGGAGCTCCTCGCGGGTGCCCGTGCGGCGGTCCTGGAGTTCGACCACCGACTCGGCGGAGCGGCGGCCCGCCACCAGGATCCACGGGACGCCGATCAGTTCCGCGTCCGTGAGCTTGACGCCCGGGGAGAGCCCGGGCCGGTCGTCGAGGAGCACCCGCAGGCCGGCGCCGGCCAGCTCGGAGGCCGCCGACTCCGCCAGCGCGAGCGGCACCGCCTTGCCCGCCGCCACCACGTGGACGTCGGCCGGGGCCACCTCCGCAGGCCAGCACAGGCCGCGCTCGTCCGCCGTCTGCTCGGCCAGCGCCGCCACCGCGCGCGAGACGCCGATGCCGTACGAGCCCATGGTGACCCGGACCGGCTTGCCCTCGCGGCCCAGGACGTCCAGTCCGAAGGCGTCCGCGTACTTGCGGCCCAGCTGGAAGATGTGCCCGATCTCGATCGCGCGGCCGAGCCCGAGTCCCGCCCCGCAGGACGGGCACGGGTCGCCCGGCTCGACGACCACCACGTCGAGGTACTGGTCCACCTCGAAGTCGCGGCCGCACACCACGTTCCGGGCGTGGGTGTCCGCCCGGTTGGCCCCGGTGACCCAAGCCGTGCCCGGGGCCACGCGGGGGTCGGCCAGGTAGCGGACCTTGTCCAGGCCCTGCGGGCCCACGTAGCCCCGTACGAGATCGGGCCGGTCCGCGAAGTCCTCGGCCGTCACCAGTTCCACCGCGGCGGGCGCCAGGTGCTCGCCGAGCTTGCCCAGGTCCACCTCGCGGTCCCCGGGCACGCCCACGGCCACGATCTCGCCGTCCACCTTCACCAGAAGGTTCTTCAGGGTCGCGGAGGCGGGGACCCCGAGGTGCGCGGCGAGCGTCTCGATCGTCGGGGTGTCGGGGGTGTCCACCTCCTCCAGCGGCGGATGCCGGTCCGTGGCCGGCGCCGGGGCGAAGGTCACGGCCTCCGTGTTGGCCGCGTAGGAGCAGGACGGGCAGTCCACGAAGGTGTCCTCGCCCGCCGCGGCGGGGGCCAGGAACTCCTCGGACGCCGAGCCGCCCATCGCCCCGGACACCGCCGAGACGATCCGGTGGTCCAGGCCGAGCCGCTCGAAGATGCGGACGTAGGCCTCGCGGTGGAGCCGGTAGGACTCCGCGAGGCCCTCGTCGGACACGTCGAAGGAGTACGAGTCCTTCATGTGGAACTCGCGGCCCCGCAGCACGCCGGACCGGGGGCGGGCCTCGTCGCGGTACTTCGTCTGGATCTGGTAGAGCATGACCGGCAGGTCCTTGTACGAGGTGCACTGGTCCTTCACCAGCAGGGTGAAGATCTCCTCGTGCGTCGGGCCGAGCAGGTAGTCCGCGCCCTTGCGGTCCTTGAGCCGGAACAGCAGGTCCCCGTACTCCGACCAGCGGCCGCTGACCTCGTACGGCTCCTTCGGCAGCAGCGCCGGGAGGAGCACCTCCTGGGCGCCGATGGCGTCCATCTCCTCGCGGACGACACGCGAGACGTTGTCCAGGACCCGCTTGCCGAGCGGCAGCCAGGTCCACACCCCGGCGGAGCTGCGCCGGACGTACCCGGCGCGGACCAGGAGCCGGTGGCTGAGGGTCTCGGCGTCGGCCGGGTCCTCGCGGAGGGTCTTGGCCATCAGACGGGACATGCGCTGCACGGGTTGCGTAGACATGTCCGGAGGCTACCCGGGGGCCCGGGGCGGCGGAAACCGGATTCAGGCCCTGCGCAGCGGCAGCGGGGCGCCCATGACCGCGTACGGGAGGCTCGCGCTCGGGAAGTGGACCTGGCGGGCGAGGTCCGTGTAGCCGAGGGCCCGGTACAGGGTGCGGGCCGGGCTGTCGGTGTCGATCGCGGAGAGGATCGAGCGCGGTTCGCCGGCGTCGTCGGTGAGGCGGGTGATGAGCTCGCGCCCGACGCCATGGCCCTGGAAGCCCGGGTGGACGTGGAGTTCGGTGATCACGAAGGAGTCGTCGAGCCACATGTCGTGTCCGCCGGCCCGCAGGTGCGGTTCGACGATCGTGGACCACCAGTGGGTGCGGTCGTTCGGCATGCCGTAGACGAACCCGGTGAGGGCGCCGTCCTCGGCGAAGGCGCCGAGCGCGCGGGCTCCGCGGCAGGTCATGTGGCGCTGGACGATGTAGCGCCGGATGCCGACCTCCTCCTCGCTGAGGCCGAAGGCGACGGCCTGCACGCGCAGGGCCTCGTCCACGCGGGCGGCGAGGTCGAGGGGGCCGATGCGTAGTCCGGTTGGCAGCATGCGGCGACCTTACTCGGCGGTACCGGCTACCGGTACGCCTCCGCGGCCGACGGCCGTTTCGGGCCGCCCGGACCCGGCGGATCCGGCCGTTCGGGCCGGATCAGAACAGCACGCTCATGAACGCGCCGACCTCGCGGAAGCCGACCCGGCGGTAGGAGGCCCGGGCGGCGGCGTTGAAGTCGTTGACGTAAAGGCTGACCACGGGCGCCACATCGCGCAGGGCGTACGCGACGACTGACGCCATGCCGCGCTCCGAATGCCCCAGCCCGCGGAACTCAGGGTCCACCCAGACGCCCTGGATCTGGCAGGCGCGGGGGGTGGCGGCGCCGATCTCGGCCTTGAAGACGATCCGGCCGTCCTCGACGCGGGCGAAGGAACGGCCGGTACCGACCAGCTCGGCGACGCGGGCCTGGTAGAGCAGGCCGCCGTCCCCGGCCGTGGGCGAGATGCCGACCTCCTCGGTGAACATGGCCACGCAGGCGGGCATGATCAGTTCCATCTCGTCCTTGCGGACCCGGCGGACCAGCGGGTCGGCCTCGACCGTGGCGGACGGCCGGTCGATGGTCATCAGCGGCTGGTGGGAGCGGACGTCGCGGGCGGGACCCCAGCTCGGTTCCAGGAGCTGCCACAGCAGCCGGGTGGGTTCGGCGGGGCCGACGATGGAGGAGCAGCGGCGGCCGGTGCGCCGCGCGCGGTCGGCGAAGGCACGGACGGCGTCGTGCTCGGCGCAGACGGGAACCAGGTTGGCACCGGCGTAGCAGAGCGAGCGGAGCTCGCCGTCGGCGTACCAGCCCCACATCTCGCCGCCCAGGCGCCACGGGTCGAGGCCGGCGACCTGGACCCGGGAGGTGACGAAGGCGTTCTCGACCGGCTCGCGTCCGAGGACTTCGAGCGCGGCGTCGAGATCACTGGGCTCAAGGACCCGGGTGGTGGTCTGCGTCAACACTGGGGCCTCACCGTACATGTCTGCTGATCTCCGCACTGTACCCGGCGGCACCGGAGGATGCCGCGTCACACGGGTCGCGAACAAGCCCCGGCCCCCGCCCGCGAACTGCGGGAACGGGACCGGGGCCGGGAGCTTCGCGGAGGCGGGCCGGGCTCCGCCGGAAGAAGTCTGGGGGGGCGGGGCCGACCGCGGGAGCATCAGACGCCGATGGCCACGGTGGGCTCGCCCGACATGACGCCGTCCTTCTCCATCTGCGCGGCGATCTTCATCGCTTCTTCGATGAGGGTCTCCACGATCTTCGATTCGGGGACGGTCTTGATGACCTCGCCCTTCACGAAGATCTGGCCCTTGCCGTTGCCGGAGGCGACGCCGAGGTCGGCCTCGCGGGCCTCGCCGGGGCCGTTGACGACGCAGCCCATGACCGCGACGCGCAGTGGGACCTCCATGCCCTCCAAGCCCGCCGTGACCTCCTCGGCCAGCTTGTAGACGTCGACCTGGGCGCGTCCGCAGGACGGGCAGGAGACGATCTCCAGGCGGCGGGGCTTGAGGTTCAGCGACTCCAGGATCTGGATGCCGACCTTGATCTCCTCGACCGGCGGGGCCGAGAGGGAGACGCGGATGGTGTCGCCGATGCCTTCGGACAGCAGCGCGCCGAAGGCGACGGCGGACTTGATGGTGCCCTGGAAGGCGGGGCCGGCCTCGGTGACGCCGAGGTGCAGCGGGTAGTCACAGGCGGCGGCCAGCTGGCGGTAGGCGTTGACCATGACGACGGGGTCGTTGTGCTTGACCGAGATCTTGATGTCGCTGAAACCGTGCTCCTCGAAGAGGGAGGCCTCCCAGAGCGCGGACTCCACCAGCGCCTCGGGGGTGGCCTTGCCGTACTTCTTGAGCAGGCGGGCGTCGAGGGAGCCCGCGTTGACGCCGATCCGGATCGGGGTGCCCGCGTCCTTGGCGGCCCGCGCGATCTCTTTGACCTTGTCGTCGAACTGCTTGATGTTGCCCGGGTTCACGCGGACGGCGGCGCAGCCGGCGTCGATCGCGGCGAACACGTACTTGGGCTGGAAGTGGATGTCGGCGATGACCGGGATCTGCGACTTCTTGGCGATGACCGCGAGGGCGTCGGCGTCGTCCTGGGTCGGGCAGGCGACGCGGACGATGTTGCAGCCGGAGGCGGTCAGTTCGGCGATCTGCTGGAGCGTGGCGCCGACGTCGGAGGTGCGGGTCGTGGTCATCGACTGCACCGAGACGGGTGCGTCGCCACCGACGGCCACGGAACCGACCTGGATCTTGCGGCTGACCCGGCGGTCGGCAAGCTTCATCGGCACGGACGGCATTCCGAGAGAGATGGCAGTCATCTGCTGTGCAACCCCAAGGTGTGGATCGAGGTCCCGAGATCGGCGGGCTCCAGCCTTCGAGATTACGCCAATCAGCGAGCGCTCCACGCATCCGAGGGGCCGCGCCACCCGAACGTAGGGAGCCGGGCACGATCCGTGCCCGGCTCCGCTGCGCATGAAATACGGCCCCGGGCGGTTAGGTGATCTTGATGGGGTTCACCACGTCCGCGACCATCACCAGCAGCGTGAAGCAGATGAACAGCCCGGCCACCACGTAGGCGACGGGCATCAGCTTCGCCACGTCGAACGGGCCGGGGTCGGGGCGCCGGAAGACCCGGGCCAGGCCGCGCCGGACGGACTCCCACAGCGCGCCGGCGATGTGGCCGCCGTCGAGCGGGAGCAGCGGCACCATGTTGAACAGGAACAGCGAGAGGTTGAAGCCGGCCAGCAGGTTGATGAAGAACACCAGCTGGTGCTGGACGGGGATGTCCAGGTTGAAGATGTCGCTGCTGACCCGTGCGGCACCGACGACGCCCATCGGGCTGTCCTGCTTGCGCTCGGCCCCGTTGAAGGCGGCGTCCCACAGCTCCGGGACCTTGGACGGGAGGGCGATCAGGGACTCCACGCCGCTCTGCATCATCTCGCCCATGCGGCTGACGGACTGGCCGAAGGACTGCGGGACGTAGCCCGTGGCGGGGGCGAAGCCGAGGAAGCCGGCGGTGACGTACTGGTCCTTGACGGCGTTGCCGCTGCCGTCCATCTTCGCGACCTTGTTCTCGATCAGGTTCGCGTTCAGGTCGACCCGCTGTCCGGCCCGCTCGACGGTGATGACGGCGGGTCCGATGGTGGCGCGGATGTCCTTCTGCAGCGAGGCCCAGTCCTCGACCGGACGCCCGTTGAAGGCGACGATCTTGTCCTTCTGCCGCAGGCCGGCCGCCTTCGCGGGGGCGGCCGGGTCGGCGGGCGCGCACGTGTCGCGCTTCTCGCTCTGCTGGATGACGCAGTCGGAGACCGAGCCGACCACGGTCGTCTGGGTGTTCAGACCGAAGGTCATCAGCGTGGTCAGGAAGATCGCCACGGCCAGGATCAGGTTCATGAAGGGGCCGGCGAACATCACGATCACGCGCTTCCACGGCTTGCGCGAGTAGAAGAGCCGGCTCTCGTCGCCCGGCTGCAGCTCCTCGTACGCCGCGGAGCGCGCGTCCTCGATCATCGACCGGAACGGCGAGGTGGACCGGGCGGTGACCTTGCCGTCCTCGCCGGGCGGGAACATCCCGATCATGCGGATGTAGCCACCCATCGGGATGGCCTTGATCCCGTACTCGGTCTCGCCCTTCCTTCGCGACCAGACGGTCGGCCCGAAGCCGACCATGTACTGCGGCACCCGGATGCCGAAGAGCTTGGCCGTGGAAAGGTGTCCGAGCTCGTGCCAGGCGATGGAGATCAGCAGGCCCACCAGGAAGAGCACGACCCCGATCACCGTCATCAGAACTGTCATGCGCTCGCCTCCGCGGCGGCCCGAGCCGCCATCTCCCGCGCCCGGGCCCTGGCCCAGGCCTCAGCTTCAAGGACGTCCTGGACCGTCAGGGAAGTTCCCGACTCCGGCGTCCCGTGCTCATCGACCACGGCAGAGACGGTATCCATGATTGCGGTGAACGGCAGGCGACCTGCCAGGAACGCCTCCACGCACTCCTCGTTGGCCGCATTGAACACGGCCGGGGCGGTACCGCCGAGGGAACCCACGTGGCGGGCCAGGCCCACGGACGGGAAGGCCTCGGTGTCCAGCGGGAAGAACTCCCAGGTGGAGGCCTTGGTCCAGTCGAATGCGGGAGCCGCGTCCGGGACCCGCTGCGGCCAGCCGAGGCCGATCGCGATGGGGCCGCGCATGTCCGGCGGCGTGGCCTGCGCGAGCGTGGAGCCGTCCGTGAACTCCACCATCGAGTGCACGTACGACTGGGGGTGGACCACGACCTCGATGCGGTCGAAGGGGATGTCGTAGAGCAGGTGCGCCTCGATGACCTCCAGCCCCTTGTTGACCAGGGTCGCCGAATTGACGGTGATCACCGGTCCCATGGCCCAGGTCGGGTGCGCGAGGGCGTCCTGGACGGTCACATGGGCCAGCTCGGCGCGGGTGCGACCGCGGAAGGGGCCGCCCGAGGCGGTGACGACGAGCTTGCGGACGTCGGCCCGGGTGCCCGCGGCGAGCGCCTGGAAGAGCGCGGCGTGCTCGGAGTCCACCGGAATGATCTGGCCGGGCTTCGCCAGGGCCTTGACCAGCGGGCCGCCGGCGATCAGCGACTCCTTGTTGGCGAGGGCCAGGGTCCGGCCCGCCCGCAGTGCGGCGAGGGTGGGCGCGAGGCCGATGGAGCCGGTGATGCCGTTCAGGACGGTGTGGCACGGCGAGGCGGCGAGCTCGGCCGCGGCGTCGGGTCCGGCCAGGATCTCGGGCAGCGGCTCGGACCCGCCGTACTCGGCGCTCAGCGCCTCTTTCAGGGCCGGTACGACGTCCTCGCGGGCGACGGCCACGGCGTCGACCCGCAGCAGCCGGGCCTGCTCGGCCAGGAGTGCGACCCGGCCGCCGGCGGCGGACAGCGCGGTGACGCGGAACCGGTCCGGATTGCGCAGGGCCAGGTCGATGGCCTGGGTACCGATGGACCCGGTGGACCCGAGGACGACGATGTCGCGGGGGCCGGCCGCGGCGTCGAAGAGGAGGTGCGGGTCGGCGAGAGGGGCTGGACGGTCGCTCATGCCCCCCATTGTTGCCGGAACTCAGAACGGCTCGGACACGGAGTCCCCGTCCGCGACCCGGGCGAGCAGCTCCGGGAGGGTCCCGGTGAAGTGCGGGAGCGCGCGGGCCGCCCGCCACCAGGCGTCCGGGTCGTCGTCGAGGGCGGCGGCGAACAGCCGGTCCGCCTCGGCGCGGGCGGCCAGCACGGCCTCGGGCCGGTCGTGCCGGTCCGGGTGGTCCACGTCGCCCAGCCAGTGGTCCTCGTCGAGGGCCCAGCAGGCGGGCAGCTTGTGCCGGATCACGTCGGCGCCGGTGAGCACCCCCCGGGCCAGGCAGTCGCGCACCCAGCGGACGTCCTCGCGGACGTCCTCCATGGGCACGGCGAGGCTCGCCAGCGCGAGTTCGTACTCCACGTCGCCGGAGGGTTCGGCGGCGGTCGTCGGCCCGAAGTCGCGGACCACCCGGGTGAGCCACGGCTCCGGCTCCGCCTCGGGCTCCGACGTCGACGGCGACGGCAGGGCGCCGGCGACCACGGCGGCGACCAGCTCGGGCAGGGTGCCCGGGAAGGCGGCGGCGTGCCGCGTCAGCTCGGACCACGGGCGCGGATCGTCCCCCAGCGGGCGCAGCGCCCGGGCCACGGCCGTCCGCATGCCGGCTTCCTCGGGCAGGGTCCAGCGCAGGCCGCTCCGTTCGGGCAGGTGTCCGAGCAGCAGGGTCCGGTGCGCCGGGGCGACGTGCGCCACCAGCTCCTCGTGGGTGAGCAGGCCCATCCGTACGGCGCGGACGGCCGGCCGGTGCCAGTGGCGCCGGCGGACGGGAACCGCGCGGGTGTCGAGGAGGGCGAGGCCGACCTCCCGGGGCAGGTCCGCGACGAGCAGCAGCGCCTCGACCGCGCCCGTCGGCAGCGGGGCGGCGGCGTGCTCGCGCAGCAGCAGGTCGAGGTCGGGCGCGCAGGGGAAGGTGAGCACGTCGAGGGCGGCCTTCGGGCGCCGCCCGCCGTGCCGGCGCAGCTGGGCGATCAGCTCGTCGGGGGTGAGGCCGGCGGCGGGGTCCCGGCCGAGTTCGGACTCGACCACCCGCCGCAGTTGCTCGGAGGCCTTGCGGGCGGCGTACAGCTCGGGCCCCCGCAGGCCGGGCAGCGGGCGCCCGACGACGCGCGGGTTGCGGGCGATGTAGTGCCGGTCGCCCTCGGCGCCGTGGCGCAGCAGCAGGGTGACGGTGGAGGCGGGCAGCCACGCGTCGCGGCACAGGTACCTGCGGGCGGACGGGTCGAGCCGGTCGACGAGGTCCATGACGACGTGGTCCGGTGCGTGGCGCAGCAGGTGGGCCGTGCACCAGGCCAGCCGTCGGCTGGCGCGGTCTTCCTCGGCAGTCGGCATCGTCCTCGTCCGCCCTGTGCTCGTACGCGTAGCCAGTACTCGTACACATCCTCGTACGCCGGTCCGGCGTCCGGAGATGATCGCAGGTCAGCGCAGTGGGCGGTGCACGTTTTCCCGGGTGGAGGGACCGGGTGCGGCGTCGGCGATCCAGGGGCCGTCGCCGGAGGGGTCGAGGACTCCTTCCTCCAACCAGGCGTAGGTGCCCGTCAGGACGCCCTCGACGACCTTGCGGTCGAGGTCGTCGGTGTTGGACCAGAGCCGGCCGAAGAGTTCCTCGACGCGGATCCGGGACTGCCGGCAGAAGGCGTCGGCCAACTGGTAGGCCTCCCGGCCGTGCTCGTCGGCGGCGCGCAGGTGCTCGGCGCGGACGCAGGCGGCGCTCATGGCGAACAGTTCGGCGCCGATGTCGACGATCCGGCCGAGGAAGCCCTGCTTGGTCTCCATCCGGCCCTGCCACCGCGCCATGGCCAGGAACGTGGCGCGGGCGAGTTTGCGCGCGCCGCGTTCGACGTAGCGCAGGTGGACGGCGAGGTCGGGGTGGCCGGCGGGGTGGAACTCCCGGTAGGTGCCGGGGACCTGGCCGGCCCCGGCGGCCAGTTTCGGCAGCCAGCGGGCGTAGAAGCCGGCGGCGCGTGCCCCGGCCTTCGCCTTCTCCCCGAGGTCCTTCTCCGGGTCGATGAGGTCCCCCGCCACCGACAGGTGGGCGTCGACGGCCTCACGGGCGATGAGCAGGTGCATGATCTCCGTCGAGCCCTCGAAGATCCGGTTGATGCGCAGGTCGCGCAGCAGCTGTTCGGCCGGAACGGCCCGTTCGCCGCGGGCGGCGAGCGACTCGGCCGTCTCGAAGCCCCGGCCGCCGCGGATCTGGACCAGCTCGTCGGCCATCAGCCAGGCCATCTCGGAGCCGTAGAGCTTGGCGAGGGCCGCCTCGATGCGGATGTCGTTGCGGTCCTCGTCGGCCATCTGGGAGGCGAGGTCGACGACCGCTTCGAGGGCGAAGGTGGTGGCGGCGATGAAGGAGATCTTCGCGCCGACCGCCTCGTGCCGCGCGACGGGCCGGCCCCACTGCTCGCGGACGCCGGACCACTCGCGGGCGATCTTCAGGCACCATTTCCCGGCGCCGACGCACATGGCGGGCAGGGAGAGCCGGCCGGTGTTGAGGGTGGTCAGCGCGATCTTGAGGCCGGTGCCCTCGGCGCCGATGCGCTGGGCGGCGGGGACCCGTACGCCGTGGAAGCGGGTGACGCCGTTCTCCAGGCCGCGCAGGCCCATGAAGGCGTTGCGGTGCTCGACGGTGATGCCCGGCGAATCGGCCTCCACGACGAAGGCGGTGATCCCGCCCCGGTGGCTCTCGCTCCTGGGCACCCGGGCCATCACGACGAGCAGGTCGGCGACGACCCCGTTGGTGGTCCACAGCTTCACCCCGTCGAGGACGTACGCGTCCTCCCCGTCGGGAACGGCGGTGGTGGCCAGTCGCGCCGGGTCGGAGCCGACGTCTGGCTCGGTGAGCAGGAAGGCGCTGATGGCGCTGGTGGCGCAGCGTGGCAGGTAGGCGTCCTTCTGCTCCTGCGTGCCGAACATCTTCAACGGCTGGGGCACGCCGATCGACTGGTGCGCCGAGAGCAGGGCGCCGATGGCCGGGCTGACCGAGCCGACGAGGGCGAGCGCCTTGTTGTAGTAGACCTGGGTGAGGCCGAGGCCTCCGTACTCGGTGCCGATCTTCATCCCGAGGGCGCCGAGCTCCTTGAGCCCGCGCACCGTCTCGTCGGGGATCTTCGCCTCCCGCTCGATGCGGGCGCCGTCGACGTGCGTCTCGCAGAACTCCCGCAGCCGGGCCAGGAAGGCCTCGCCGCGCCGGACGTCCTCGTCGGCGGGGAGCGGATGGGGGTGGATCAGGTCGAGCCGGAAGCGGCCGAGGAAGAGCTCCTTGGCGAAGCTGGGCTTGCGCCAGCCCTGTTCGCGGGCCGCTTCCGCGACCTGCCGTGCCTCGCGCTCGGTCACCTTGGGCCGGGCGCCCGGCCGGGTCGCGCCGCCGGGCTGTACGGGCCGTGCGGGCTGTGCGGGCTGTGTTGCGGACATGCGGGGACTCACCTCGCCGCCGAGTCGGGGGCCGGCCAGGAGCTACCGGCCGGTGCTACCTGGGAGTCGTACCCACTGCGGGCGGTTCGGAAAAGGGGGACGGCCGGAGCCCCCGCACAGTGGGCTCCGGCCGTCGGCTCTTTGGCCGTACGGGATCAGATGTCGAGGCCGGTCAGGACCAGGACTCGCTCGTACGTGTAGTCGTCCATCGCGTAGCGCACGCCCTCGCGGCCCACACCGGACTGCTTGACGCCGCCGTAGGGCATCTGGTCGGCGCGGTAGGACGGCGCGTCGCCGACGACCACACCGCCGACCTCGAGCTCGCGGTGGGCACGGAAGGCGATCTGGATGTCGCGGGTGAAGACGCCGGTCTGGAGACCGAACTTCGAGTCGTTCACGGCGGCGAAGGCCTCGTCGGTGCCGTCGACCTTCTGCAGCGTCAGCACCGGTCCGAAGACCTCCTCGGTGGCGAGCTTGACGCCCGCCGGGACCTCCGCGAGGACGGTGGGCTCGTACGAGGCGCCCTGGCGCTTGCCGCCGGTGAGCAGCTTGGCGCCGCCGGACACCGCTTCGTCCACCCAGGACTCGACGCGCTTGGCGGCGTCCTCGGAGACCAGGGGGCCGACGTCGGTGGCGGAGTCGGACGGGTCGCCGGTGACCTGCTCACGGACCTTGTCGACGACCTTCTCGACCAGCCGGTCGTAGACGGTGGCGTCGGCGATCACGCGCTGCACGGAGATGCAGGACTGGCCGGCCTGGTAGTTCGAGAAGGTCGCGATACGGGTCGCGGCCCAGTCGAGGTCGGCCTCGGAGGCCCAGTCGGCCAGTACGACGGCCGCGGCGTTGCCGCCCAGCTCCAGGGTGCAGTGCTTGTGCGGCACCGACTGCTGGATGGCGTAGCCGACGGTGTCGGAGCCGGTGAAGGAGATGACGGGGAGGCGCTCGTCCTTGACCAGGGCGGGCATCTTGTCGTTCGCGACCGGGAGGACCGACCAGGAGCCGGCCGGGAGGTCGGTCTCGGCGAGCAGCTCGCCCAGGATCAGCCCGGAGAGGGGCGTGGCCGGGGCAGGCTTGAGGATGATCGGCGCACCGACGGCGATGGCCGGGGCCACCTTGTGGGCGCACAGGTTCAGCGGGAAGTTGAACGGCGCGATGCCGAGGACCGGACCCTTGACGAAGCGGCGCGTCAGCGCGAGCCGGCCGACGCCACCGGCGTCGGTGTCCAGGCGCTGGGCGTCTCCGCCGTTGAAGCGGCGGGCTTCCTCGGCGGCGAAGCGGAACACGGACACCGCACGGCCGACCTCGCCGCGGGCCCACTTGACGGGCTTGCCGTTCTCGGCGGAGATCAGCTGGGCGATCTCCTCCGTGCGCTCGGCCAGCCGCTTGGACATGTGGTCCAGGGCGGCCGCCCGTACGTGGGCGGGGGTCGCGGAGAACTCCGCCGTCACGGCGTACGCCGCGGCCACGGCCTCTTCGACCTGGGCGTCGGTGGGCACGCTCACGGTGCCGACCAGGCGACCGTCCCACGGGGAGTGGACGTCGAAGCTGTCCTCGCCGGTGGCCAGGCGGCCGGCGAGCCAGAAGGCGTGGGTGGAAGTCATGCGAATCCCGGCCCTTCGAATGTGTGCGGTGGGTCCTTGTCCCCTCCACCGTAGGACTCCGCCGGGGAAACGTCGTTTGTCCGGCGTGTAGTACACGCCGTGCGCGTCGCGCCGGTTTGTCACTGTCGTCCCGGCCGCGGCCGCTGATCAGGCCGGGGTGGAGGTGGCCTTGAGGGCCAGCCACAGCTCCATGCGGACGTCCGGGTCGTCCAGGGAGCGGCCTAGGATCTCCTCGACGCGCTTCATCCGGTAGCGCAGGGTGTGCCGGTGGACGCCGAGGTCGGCGGCGGCCGCGTCCCACTGACCGTGCCGGGAGAGCCACGCCTGGAGCGAGGCGACCAGGTCCCCGCGGCCGGTCGCGTCGTGCTCCCGCAGGGCCCGCAGGGTGCCGTCCGCGAAGGCCCGTACCGCGTCGTCGGCCAGCAGCGGCAGGACGGAGCCGGCCGCCATGTCCTCGTGCTCCACCATCGGCCGTCCGCGCCGGCGGGCCACCGCGAGGGCCTGGTCGGCCTGGGTGAGGGCGCCCGCCACCGTCGCCGGTCCGGCCGGCGCGGACAGGCCGATCACCAGCTCGTCGGGCTCCGGGCCGGTGGCGTCCCGGCCCCGCCTGACCTCCAGCGCCTCGGCGTGCGCCGCGCAGGCCTGGACGGCCGAGCCGCCGTCGGCCGCCAGGACCACGAGCCGCCCCGCCTCCGGGACCACCAGCAGGGTCTCCCCCGTACGGGCGGCCGCCGCCTCCACGGCGTCGGCCAGCAGCGCCAGCCCCTCGGGCCGGTCCGTGCCCGGGAGCGCCGGTTCGGCCACGACCAGCCGGAACGGCCCCTCCAGCAGGGCCCCGTACAGGTCCCCGGCCACGGCCCGCGCGTGCTCGGCCTGCCCGGCCAGCAGCATCCGCAGTACCGCCGAGCCCAGCCGGGACTCGGCGTCGTGCAGCGAGCGCGAGCGTTCGGTGGTGAGGGTGAGGAGGGCGACCGCGGAGTGCACGGCGTACCGCTCGGCCGTGCCCAGCGGGGCCCCGGTGCCGACGGCCAGCGCCCCCCTGGGCCGCCGCCCCGTACCGAGGGACTGGAGCTCCACCCGGTCCTCGGAGCCGCCGACCACGGCGCTGGCGGGCGCGGGCCGCTCCCGCAGCCGCTCCACGTCGGGGGTGAGCCGGGCGGCGCGCCGCGCGGCCCAGTCGGGGGCGGCCGCGACGACGGCGCCCGAGGTGTCGTAGAGCGCGGCCCAGCCGTGGACGTGGGCCGCCAGCTTCGTCAGCAGCTCGGCGGGGCCGTCCGGGGACAGCGCGGCGCGGGTCAGCTCGCGCTGCGCCTCGAAGCCGGCGGTGACGGCCCGGTACTGGTCGGCCGCGAGGGCGGCGGAGACGGCCTTGCTGATCGCCAGGAAGGGGGTCCGCCGCGGCACCTCCAGCAGCGGGAGGTCCTCGGCCCGGGCCGCGTCGACGAGGGCCTGCGGGATCTCCTCGTAGTTGACGCCGATCGCGAAGCCGATGCCGACGACCCCGGCGGCCGCCAGCCGGCGCACGTACCGGGCCATCTCCCGCGGGTCCTCGGCGTCCAGCTTCATCGCGGTGGTCAGGAGCAGTTCGCCGCCCTCCATGTAGGGGACGGGGTCGGCGAGCTCGCTGACGTGGGCCCAGCGCACGGGGGTGTCGAGGCGGCCCTCCCCCGCGCGGACGCTGAGCTTGAGCGCCGAGTGCTGGACGAGCGAGGCGAGGGTGAGCGGCATCGGTTACCAGGGGCCTTAGCGGGAGGAGGGGGCGCAAACGCAGGTCCGTCGGCTTCGGGTCCTCCGGCTTCCAGGGCCGTCGGGGCCGTCGGGGCCGTCGGGAGAAGAGCAGCAGAGGGCCGCCCGCGCTTTTCGCCTTGTCGTATGAACGGCTCTCCTCGATTCTGCCACCTCGTACGGTTCGGCGTACCGGTCAGGCCGTTCCGGCCAGCTTGATCAGCAGCGGAGCGGTCCGCTCGCCGCGGACGGAGGTCAGCGACAGCACCGCGTGCCCGGGCGGCACGCCGTGCGCCAGCTCCGAGGCGGACCAGCGCTCGCGCTCCACCTGCCGCACGGTGACCGCGTCCGTGGTGACGGCCTTGCCGGTGACCAGCTTGCGGAAGGCGTGGACGGCGCGGGTCAGCGGCTGGTCGGCGAAGACGGTCCGGTGGGTGACGTCCCGGGCCTCGACCCATTCGGTGCCCCAGGCCTCGGCGAAGCGCTTCCCGTCCCAGGTGGTGACCCCCGAGAAGGCCATCCGGCAGCCGACGGCCCCGAGCAGCGGGGTGCGCAGCGCCTCCGGTACGTCGTCCAGCGTGCGCAGGGCGAGCAGCACTCCGGCGTGCGCCGAGCGCAGCCGCTGGACGCCGCGCACCGTGCCGGGAGTCAGGGTGTGCGAGGCGTCGTCGAAGGCGAGGAAGGCGAAGAGGGAGCGGTCGGCGCGGGCGGTCGCGGCGGCGTTGAACTGGGCCAGCAGCAGCCGGGCCAGCATCCGGGAGGCGTCGGCGTGGCCCCGCTCGGGCAGGTCGACGCGCACCCGGACCGGGTGTTCCAGGGCGCGCAGCGAGAAGGGGCGGCCGGGTCCGTCGGGACCGTCACCCCCGACGTTGAAGAACGCGGCGAAGGCGGGGCGGTCCAGCAGGGCAACCCGGTCGGCGAGGGCGGGTCCGGGGTCCGCGGGGGCGCCGTGCTGGCGCTCCCGGGCGTCGAGCTCCCGCAGCATGGCGTGGTGCTCGCCGCCGGCCAGCGCTTCGCGCAGCGCGGTCAGGGCGGCGGGCACCCCGTCGAGCAGCTCGCGCAGCTCGGGCACGGCGGGGAAGCGGCCGCGGGCGGCCCGGAAGGGACCGATGAGCTGGGCGAGGGCGGTCGCGGAGCGTCGTACGTCGATCCCGGGGATGTCGCCGACGAAGGCCTCGGCGAGCAGGGTGGCGGCCTCGTCGGGGTCGGTGGCGCCGCCGTAGAGGTCGAGGTCGTGGACGGAGGCGGGGTCGCCGACGCGGACCACGACGTCGTAGGCCTCGTCCGGGCCGAGCGGGGCGCCGGCCGCGCCGACGGCCACGACGGCGGCCTGTCCGGCGAGCGCCTGGAGGGCGAGCGCCTCGACGACGGGCCGCACCAGCCGGACCGTCTTGCCGGTCCCGGACGGGCCGACGGCCAGCAGCGAGGTGCCGAGGACGTCGGGGGCGAGCGCGAGCGCGGTGCCGCGGCGGACGTAGGGGTTGCGCGGGCCGTCCTCGACGGTGCCGAGGAGCACCTGCCGGGCCAGCAGGTCGTGCCGGGCCGTCCGCGCGGGCAGGTCGCGCGCGCCCGACGGGTGCGCGCAGGCGGCGGCGCCCTTGTCCCGTACGGCGTCGGCGAAGGCCCGCGCGCGGGAGGGGTCGACGCGGACGGACTCCCAGGCCCGGCGGATCCGGGCGTAGTCGACGTCGTTCATCCGCCCGGACTCCGCCTCCCGCGCCAGCCGGTCGGCCACGTCCGCCATCCCGGCCCCGCGCACCTGCGGCCACCGCGCGGGGTCGTCGGGCCCTCCCGGCACGGGCGGGGCCGGCGCGGCGGGGCGCGCCACGCGTGCGGAGCGGCCGCCGCCGATGATCCGGCGGCCGAGCTCGGGCCAGCGGCCCAGGCGCCCGAAGCCCACGGCCAGGCCGCCGGCGACCACGGCGTACCAGAGGTACGAGGCCACGACGGAGGGCAGCGTCCCGGCCCAGGAGTCGGGCGTGAACATGTAGAGCGGCCACAGCCAGAAGCCGCCGAGGTAGCCGTTCCACAGCAGGGACCACAGCAGCAGGCCGGCCAGCAGGGCGATCAGGGCGCCGCTGACCAGCTGACGGGTCGGGGTCTCCTCGGGTTCCTCGTCGGCCCGCGGGACGTGCCCGTACGACCACACGCCGGGCCCGACGCCCGAGCGCGGGACCCGCAGCCAGTCCGTGAGGGCGGGATGGGTGGCGGGAGCGTGGCGGGGCTTCGGCGGGTGGACGGGTGGGCCCGCGGGTCCCGGTACGTGACCCGCGCGGGTGGTCTGCCCGTCGTACGTGCCCTCGGTGTCCATGAAACCCCTGCCCCCTGCCCGTTCCGTGCGCTGCGCTGCGGCGCTCAATCTAGTGCCCGGGCGGGCGTCCGGCCCGTGCCCCGGCCCGATCCGCGGGACACCCCCGTCGCCCTTCCTATGGCCGCCACGGACAAGGACACGCGGGCACCACTCCCGAACGGAGCATGCAGTACCCCCTCCCCCGGGCCTAGCCTGCGGACAAAGACACAAGTGCGTCCGAAAACACCCCCAGGAGCCCCCTATGACCTCTGTCCCGCAGGAGCGCCGCATCGTCACCGCGATCCCCGGCCCCAAGTCGCAGGAGCTGCAGGCCCGCCGTCTGGAGACGGTCGCCGGCGGCGTGGGCTCCGTGCTCCCCGTCTTCACGGCCCGCGCGGACGGCGGCATCATCGAGGACGTCGACGGCAACCGCCTGATCGACTTCGGTTCCGGTATCGCCGTGACCTCCGTCGGCGCCTCCGCCGAGGCCGTCGTGCGCCGCGCCTCCGCGCAGCTCGCGAACTTCACGCACACCTGTTTCATGGTCACCCCGTACGAGGGCTACGTCGAGGTCTGCGAGGCCCTCGCCGAACTGACCCCGGGTGACCACGCCAAGAAGTCGGCCCTGTTCAACTCGGGCGCCGAGGCCGTCGAGAACGCCGTCAAGATCGCCCGTTCGTACACCAAGCGCCAGGCCGTCGTCGTCTTCGACCACGGCTACCACGGCCGTACGAACCTGACGATGGCGCTGACCTCGAAGAACATGCCGTACAAGCAGGGCTTCGGGCCGTTCGCCCCCGAGGTCTACCGCGTGCCGGTCGCCTACGGCTACCGCTGGCCCACCGGTGCCGAGAACTGCGGCCCCGAGGCCGCCGCCCAGGCGATCGACCAGATCAGCAAGCAGATCGGCGCCGACAACGTCGCCGCGATCATCATCGAGCCGGTCCTCGGCGAGGGCGGCTTCATCGAGCCGGCCAAGGGATTCCTGCCGGCCCTCGTGAAGTTCGCCAATGACAACGGCATCGTCTTCGTCGCCGACGAGATCCAGTCCGGATTCTGCCGCACCGGCCAGTGGTTCGCGTGCGAGGACGAGGGCATCGTCCCGGACCTGATCACCACCGCCAAGGGCATCGCGGGCGGCCTGCCGCTCGCCGCCGTGACCGGCCGCGCCGAGATCATGGACTCCGTGCACGGCGGTGGCCTGGGCGGTACGTACGGCGGCAACCCGGTGGCGTGCGCCGGCGCGCTCGGCTCCATCGAGACCATGAAGGAGCTCGACCTCAACGCCAAGGCGAAGAAGATCGAGTCCCTGATGAAGGCCCGTCTGACGGCCATGCAGGAGAAGTTCGCCCACAGCGACCGGTTCAGCATCGGCGACATCCGCGGTCGCGGCGCGATGATCGCCATCGAGCTGGTGAAGGACGACGCCACCAAGGCACCGGCTCCCGAGGTCGCCGCGGCCGTCGCCAAGGCCTGTCACGCCGAGGGCGTTCTCGTCCTCACCTGCGGCACCTACGGCAACGTGCTCCGCTTCCTCCCGCCGATCGTCATCGGCGAGGACCTGCTGAACGAGGGCCTGGACATCATCGAGGCCGCTTTCGCGGGCATCTGATCGAAGGTCTAGAACATCCGAACGCGGCGACCGCCCTCTACCACCGGTAACGGTCGGGCGCTGTGAAGAAGGTGTGGGGGGCCGATGTCGGGAGCGCGTTCCGGCTGTCGGTCCCCCTTTCGCTGCCGTACGGTTTCTGCAGATGAGTGAGACACCCCGTTCCCGGGAAACCGGGGGCGACACCAGTGCCGGGCTTCCCCAGCGCCGTACTGGGCATGCGTTCGCGCACACTCCTCACCGATCGGACGGCCGTCCGCCCCAAACCCCCCGGGGCGCGCGGCAACCCGATCCGGGCGGCCGTCCCGGAACCATCCCCCCTGTTCCGGGACGGCCGGCCACTCTCCTCCTGGTGTCCTCCGCGCTCCTCGTTCTCGGGCTGATCACCTGGCAGGTCCTCGTGTCGGGCCCGCTGCTGATTCCCGACGAGCGGCTGAGCGGCGCGCTGGTCCGTACCGTCCCCGACTCCGTCACCGAGCGGCTCTCGGACCTCGGCAACGTACCCGTCGCCCTGCCCGTGCTGCTGCTGTGCGCCGCGTACGCGGCCCGGCGCGGCGACCGGTGGGGCGCCCTGGCTTCGGTCGGGGCCATGGCCCTGGTTCCGGCGCTCGTGGTCCCGCTGAAGGTGTGGACCGGCCGCCCGGGCCCGCTGGAGCCCTGGGCCGCCGGCTACTTCCCCTCGGGGCACACCGCCACCGCGGCCGTCGCCTACCTCGGCGCGGCCCTGCTCGTCTCCCCGTACGTCCGCCGCCCCTGGCCGACGGCCGCCGCCCTCGTACTGACGGGGGCGACGGCCGTCGGCCTGGTGGTGCGGGGCTTCCACTGGCCGCTGGACGTACTGGCCAGCCTCCTGCTGTGCGTGCCCCTGCTGCTGGGAGTGGCGCGGGTCAGCCGCCGAAGTACGCGTCGAAGTTCCGGCTGAACTCCCAGGACCCGAACCGGTCCCAGTTGATGGACCAGGTCATCAGTCCGCGCAGCGCGGGCCATGTGCCGTGCGTCCGGTACGTGCCGCAGTCGGTCTTCTTCGTGAGGCAGTCCAGCGCCTTGTTCACCTCGGCGGGCGGGGTGTGTCCGTTGCCGGCGTTCGTCGTGGCGGGCAGGCCTACGGCGACCTGTTCGGGGCGCAGCGGCGGGAAGACGCGGGCGGTGTTCCCGGCCACCGGGAAGCCCGTGAGCAGCATGTCGGTCATGGCGATGTGGAAGTCCGCGCCGCCCATGGAGTGGTACTGGTTGTCGAGTCCCATGATCGGGCCCGAGTTGTAGTCCTGGACGTGCAGCAGGGTGAGGTCGTCGCGCAGGGCGTGGATGACGGGGAGGTAGGCGCCGGCGCGGGGGTCCTGGCCGCCCCAGGGGCCGGAGCCGTAGAACTGGTAGCCCAGCTGGACGAAGAAGGTCTCCGGAGCCATGGTCAGGACGAAGTCCGGGCCGTACCTGGCCTTCAGGGTCTTCAGCGCCGAGATGAGGTTGACGACGACGGGGGTGGTGGGGTTCCGGAAGTCGGTGTCCCCGGTCGCCAGGGACAGGGAGTGGCCCTCGAAGTCGATGTCGAGGCCGTCGAGGCCGTACTCGTCGATGATCTTGCCGACCGAGGAGACGAAGGTGTCGCGCGCGGCCGTGGTGGCCAGCTGCACCTGGCCGTTCTGACCCCCGATGGAGATGAGCACCTTCTTGCCGGCGGCCTGCTTGGCCTTGACGGCCGCCTTGAACTCCGCCGGTGATTCGACGTTCGGGCATTCGGCGACCGGGCAGAGCCGGAAGCGGATGTCGCCCGAGGTCACCGAGGTCGGTTCGCCGAAGGCGAGGTTGATGACGTCCCAGGAGGCCGGCACGTCGGCCATCCGGAGGTAGCCCGAGCCGTTGGCGAAGCTCGCGTGCAGGTATCCGACGAGCGCGTGCGCGGGCAGGCCCGGGTCGCCGGGGTCGCCGCCGGCGGTGGTGGTCGCGGAGACGGGGGCGCTCGGCGGGGACTGGCCCGCCGCGTTCGCGGCGCTGACCCGGAAGGTGTACGTCGTGGACGCGGCGAGGCCGGTGACGGTCGCCGAGGCGGTGGTGACCGGGAGCGGCGCGGCGCCGTCCCGGTGGACGGTGTACGAGGTGGCTCCGGGCACGGCGGTCCAGGACAGCGCCACGGAGGCGGCCGAGGTCGCGGTCGCCGTCAGGCCGGTGGGGGCGGCCGGGAGCTGGGGCCGGCCGGGGTCGGGGCCCACCACGGTGACATCGTCGGTGAAGTGCGCCGGCTGGCCGTACCAGCCGTGGGTGTAGACCGTCACCGAGGTCGTCGAGGGGCCGGTGCGGAAGGTGGTCGTCAGCTGCTTCCAGGCGCCGGGGCTCTGCGTCCAGGTCGACACGTCGGTGGTGCCGGTCCCGCTCGCGCCGAGGTAGACGTACGCACCCTGTACCCAGGCGCCGAGCGTGTAGGTGGAGTCGGGCTTCACGGTGACGGTCTGGGCGCAGCGGGCTTGGTCCTGGCCGGCCGGGGTGGCCTTGAGGGCGGAACTGCCGCCGTGGACGGGTGTGGTGACGACGGCTCCGCTGCCCGCCGAGCAGCTCCAGCCGTCCAGGCCGGCCTCGAAGCCGCCGTTGCGGGCGAGGTCGGCGTCGGCCGCCGTGGCGGGCGGGCCCGCGGTGAGGAGGCCGGCCACCGCCAGGGCGGCGGCCGTGAGGAATGACAGGGCTCTGCGCACAACTGCCTCCGGGGCATGGGGGGATGGAGGGGGTCAGCGGCGCCCAACATGGTCCAGACCAATGCTGTTGTCAAGGGTTCCGCCCGCCGCGCTCCGCCGCGGCCGCCCCCCCATGGCGGTCACGGCGGCCTCGTGCCTGGCGAGCTCCGGCACGGCCGGGCCGGTCAGGGCGCCCCGGCCGTCCGGGAGCATCAGCCGGCGCACCCCGCCGGTCGCCCGGCCCGGGTACGGGACCACGGGGCGGGCTCGACGCGGCGCGCGGACCGCGCTCAGCTGTCGAAGCCGAGGCCCAGCCGGTCCAGGGTCCGCAGCCACAGGTTCCGGTGTCCGCCGCGCCGGTCGGCGCGGGCCAGGGACCACTTGGTGAGGGTGATGCCCGTCCAGGCGAAGGGTTCGGGCGGGAAGGGCAGCGGCTTGGACTTCACCATCGCCAGCCGGGTGCGCTCGGTGGGCACCCCGTCGAGCAGGTCGAGCATCACGTCCGCGCCGAACCGGGTGGCTCCCACCCCGAGCCCGGTGTAGCCGGCCGCATAGGCGACCCGGCCCGAGTGCGCGGTGCCGAAGAAGGCCGAGAAGCGCGAGCAGGTGTCGATGGCCCCGCCCCAGGCGTGGCTGAAACGCACCCCCTCCAGCTGCGGGAACGCCGTGAAGAAGTGCTCGGCGAGCTTGAGGTAGGTCTCGGGGCGGTGGTCGTACTCGGAGTCGAGCTTCCCCCGGTAGGGGTAGATCGCGTCGTAGCCGCCCCACAGGATGCGGTGGTCCTTGGTGATCCGGAAGTAGTGGAACTGGTTGGCGCTGTCGCCCAGTCCCTGCCGGTTCTTCCAGCCGATGGCGGCGAGCTGCGCCTCGTCCAGCGGTTCGGTCATCAGCGCGTAGTCGTAGACCGGCACGGTGAACGGGCGGATGCGCCGGACGAGCGACGGGAAGATGTTGGTGCCCAGGGCCACCCGGCGGGCGAGGATCGTGCCGTAGGGGGTCTCGACGGTCATCCCGGCGCCGGCCGGGGCCATCCTCAGGCCGCGGGTGTTCTCGTAGATCCGCACGCCGAGCTCCCCGCACGCCCGCTTGAGGCCCCAGGCCAGCTTCGCCGGGTTGAGCATGGCGACGCCGTCGCGGTCCCACAGGCCCGCGAGGAAGGTCGGGGAGTCGACCTCGGCGCGCAGCGCGTCGCCCTCCAGCCACTCGGAGCCGCCGGCGAGGCCGAGGCGCAGGGCCGCCTCGTGGAGTTCGCGCAGTTCCTCCACCTGGTGGGGTTCGGTGGCGACGTCGATCTCGCCGGTGCGCTCGAAGTCGCAGTCGATGCCGTAGCGGGCGACCGCTTCCTCGATGGCGTCGAGGTTGCGGGCGCCCAGCTCCTCCAGCCGGGCGAGCTCGTCCGGCCAGCGGGACATGCCGTTGGCGAGGCCGTGGGTGAGGGAGGCGGCGCAGAATCCGCCGTTGCGGCCGGAGGCGGCCCAGCCCGCCTCCTTGCTCTCGATCAGTACGACGTCCCGGCCGGGGTCGCGCTCCTTGGCGAGGAGCGCGGTCCACAGTCCGCTGTAGCCGCCGCCGACGACCAGCAGGTCGCACCGCTCGTCGGTGGTGAGCGCGGGCTCCGCGGCGGGCTTGCCGGGGTCGTCCAGCCAGTACGAGACCGGCTTCGCTTCGGAAAGGGATTTCGCAACACTACGCATGGCGACTGGGGCCATGGCTTCCAACTCCCTACAGGGGTCTACTTCGGTTGTGCCTTCTTGCGGCGGTTGCCGACCGTCTGGCCGGCCAGGACCACCAGCACCGCGATGACGAACATCGCCGTGCCGATGACGTTGATCTGTACAGGCGTACCGCGCTGCGCCGACCCCCACACGAACATGGGGAAGGTGACGGTGTTGCCCGAGTTGAAGTTGGTGATGATGAAGTCGTCGAAGGAGAGCGCGAAGGACAGCAGCGCACCCGCCGCGATACCCGGCGCCGCGATCGGCAGCGTGACCCGTACGAAGGTCTGCACCGGCCCCGCGTAGAGGTCGCGGGCGGCCTCCTCCAGCCGCGGGTCCATGGACATGACCCGCGCCTTGACGGCGGCGACGACGAAGCTGAGGCAGAACATGATGTGGGCGATCAGGATCGTCCAGAAGCCCAGCTCGATGCCCATGTTCAGGAAGAGGGCGAGCAGCGAGGCGGCCATGACGATCTCGGGCATGGCCATGGGCATGAAGATCAGCGAATTGACCGCGCCCCGCGCCCGGAAGCGGTAGCGGACGAGCGCGAAGGCGATCGCCGTGCCCAGGGCGGTGGCCGCGAGGGTGGACCACAGGGCGATCTGGAGCGACAGCGAGAGGGAGCCGCACAGGTCGGCGACCCCGCAGGGGTCCTTCCACGCGTCGAGCGAGAACTCCTGCCAGGCGTAGTTGAACCGCCCGGTGGGGTTGTTGAAGGAGAAGACGGTGACGACGAGGTTCGGCAGGATCAGGTAGGCGAGCGTGCCGAGGCCCGCGACGACCACGAGATTGCGCCGGAGCCAGGCGATGGGGGTGCGCATCAGACCAGGTCCTCCGTTCCCGCTCGGCGGATGTAGATGGTGACCATGATCAACACGATGGCCATGAGGATGAAGGACAGCGCGGCAGCCGTCGGGTAGTCGAGGATCCGCAGGTACTGCGACTGGATGACGTTGCCGATCATCCGGGTGTCCGTGGAGCCGAGGAGCTCGGCGTTCACGTAGTCGCCGCTGGCCGGAATGAAGGTGAGCAGGGTCCCGGAGACCACGCCCGGCATGGAGAGCGGGAAGGTGACCTTCCGGAAGACCGTGGCGGGGCGGGCGTACAGGTCCCCGGCCGCCTCGTGGAGGCGGGTGTCGATGCGCTCCAGGGAGGAGTACAGCGGCAGGATCATGAAGGGGAGGAAGTTGTAGGTCAGGCCGCAGACCACCGCGAGCGGCGTGGCCAGCACCCGGTCGCCCTGGGTCATGCCGAGCCAGCTGGTGACGTCCAGGAAGCCGATGCCGTTCAGGAAGCCGACGACGGGGCCCCCGTCCGCGAGGATCGTCTTCCAGGCCAGGGTGCGGATCAGGAAGCTGGTGAAGAACGGGGCGATGACCAGCACCAGCAGCAGGTTGCGCCAGCGGCCGGCCTTGAAGGCGATCAGGTAGGCCAGCGGGTAGCCGAGCAGCAGGCACAGCGCGGTGGCGGTGCCGGCGTACAGCAGGGAGCGCAGGAACTGCGGGTAGTACTCGGTGAAGGCGTCCCAGTAGGTCCGGAAGTGCCAGGTGACCTGGAAGCCCTCTTCGAGGGAGCCGGTCTGCACCGAGGTGGAGGCCTGGTAGACCATCGGCAGCACGAAGAAGACCAGCAGCCACAGGATTCCGGGGAGCAGCAGCCAGTACGGGACCAGCCGCTTGCGCCGGGACGGCCTGTGCACCGGCGGCTCGGCGGGGGCGGGCGCCTGGGGCGGCGCCGCGGTGACGGTCACGCGGCCTCCTCCCCGGTCTCGATGCCGGCGTCGATGTCCTGAGCGGCGTCCAGGCCGAAGGAGTGCTCCGGGTTCCAGTGCAGGACCACCTCGGCGCCCGGGACCAGGCGGGCGTCCCGCTCGATGTTCTGGGCGTAGACCTCCAGCTCGGGAGAGACCTCGCTGTCGATCACGAACTGGGTGGAGACGCCGATGAAGGCGGAGTGGCCGATCCGGCCGGAGACCCTGTTCCGGCCCGCCGCGACGGTGTGCGCCTCGTCGGCGTGCACCAGCGATATCTTCTCCGGGCGCACTCCGACCAGCAGCTTCCCGCCGGCGCGGGGGGTGGTGGCGCAGCGGGCCGCCGGCAGCCGGAGCTTCGTACCGGAGGCGGAGACCACGACCTCGGAGCCGGCGGTTTCCACGGAGGCCTCGATGAGGTTCGAGGTGCCGAGGAAGTTCGCCACGAAGGTGGTGCCCGGGTTCTCGTACAGCTCGGCGGGGGCGCCCAGCTGCTCGACGCGCCCTCCGTTCATGACGGCGACCGTGTCGGCCATCGTCATGGCCTCCTCCTGGTCGTGCGTGACGTGCACGAAGGTGATGCCGACCTCGGTCTGGATCCGCTTGAGCTCCAGCTGCATCTGGCGGCGCAGTTTGAGGTCGAGGGCGCCCAGCGGCTCGTCGAGCAGGAGCACCTGGGGGTGGTTGATCAGGGCGCGGGCGACGGCGACGCGCTGCTGCTGGCCGCCGGAGAGCTGGTGCGGCTTGCGCTGGGCGAACTGGCCGAGCTGGACCAGCTCCAGCATGTCGTCGACCTGCTTCTTGACCGACTTGATGCCGCGGCGGCGCAGGCCGAAGGCGACGTTCTCGTAGATGTCGAGGTGCGGGAACAGCGCGTAGCTCTGGAAGACCGTGTTGACGGGGCGTTTGTACGGCGGCAGGTGGGTGACCTCGCGGTCGCCGAGGCGGACGGTGCCGGTGGACGGCTCCTCCAGGCCGGCGATCATGCGCAGGGTGGTGGTCTTCCCGCAGCCCGAGGCACCGAGCAGGGCGAAGAAGGAGCCCTGGGGGATGGTGAGATCCAGCGGGTGCACGGCGGTGAAGGTGCCGTAGTGCTTGCTGATCCCGGCGAGTCGGACGTCGCCGCCCGCGTTCTTGTCAGTCATGGGTGGGTCCCGGGGTTGGGTGGGGAAGATGTCGGGGGACTCGGCGGCCCGGAACGCGGCCGGGCCGGGAGCTAGGCGCCGATGAGCTTGGCGAACTTCTCCTCGTACGCCGTCTCTTCCTCGCCGGTGAGGGAGCGGAAGGCGTGGGACTTGGCCGTCATCGCCCGGTCCGGAACGATCAGGGTGTTCTCGGCGAGCTCGGGGTCGATCTTCGCCAGCTCGTCCTTGACGCCTTCGACCGGGCAGACGTAGCTGATGAACGCGGCCAGCTGGGCGGCGACCGGGAGCTCGTAGTAGTAGTCGACGAGCCGTTCCGCGTTGGCCTTGTGCCGGGCCTTGGCGGGGACCAGCAGGTTGTCGCTGGAGGTGATGTAGCCGGCGGCCGGTATCGCGTACTTGATGTCCGGGTTGCCGGCCTGGAGCTGGATGACGTCGCCCGCCCAGGCGAGGCAGGCGGCGAGGTCGCCCTTGTCGAGGTCCGCCGTGTAGTCGTTGCCCGTGAAGCGGCGGATCTGGTTCTTGTCCACGCCCTTCTGGAGCCGGCCGATCGCCTCGTCGTAGTCGGCCGTGGTGAAGTTCGCCGGGTCCTTGCCCTGGTCGAGCAGGGTCATGCCGACGCTGTCGCGCATCTCGGTGAGGAAGCCGACCCGCCCCTTGAGGGTGGGGTCGTCGAGCAGCTGCGTGACGGAGTCGACGGTCCGGCCTTCGGTGGCCTTGGAGTTGTAGGCGATGACGGTGGAGATGCCGGTCCAGGGATAGCTGTACGCGCGGCCCGGGTCCCAGTCGGGGCTGCGGAACTGCGGGGACAGGTTCGCGAAGGCGTGCGGGAGGTGGGCCGGGTCCAGTTTCTGCGCCCACCCGAGGCGGATGATGCGGGCGGCGAGCCAGTCGGTGACGACGAGGAGGTCGCGGCCGGTGTCCTGGCCGGCCGCGAGCTGCGGCCGGATCTTGCCGAAGAACTCGACGTTGTCGTTGATGTCCTCGGTGTACTTGACCTCGATCCCGGTCCTCTTGGTGAACTCCTCCAACGTGGGGCGGGACTTCTCGTCCTCGCCGACGTCCATGTACTCGGTCCAGTTGGAGAAGTTGATCTCCTTCTCCCGGTCCGAGTGGTCGTCGGAGGCCACCGCGGAGTCGCCCGTACGCTGGGCGGGCGGGATGCCGCACCCGGCGAGGGCGGACAGGCCTCCGAGGGTGAGCGCTCCGACTCCGGAGGCGCGCAGCAGCGAGCGTCGGGTCAGGGACCCGCGTCCGCTGGTGAGGCTGCGCCGCATCGCGGCGAGTTGCGCCGCCGAGAGGCGGTCGGGCTCGAACTGCTCCATGCGCGTTGCCCTTTCGGGATGTTACGTCCGCCGGTCGAGCGGATACGTGGTTAGCGGTCCCCGAAGATCGTGCGGTGCCAGTCCTTCGCGGCCACCGCCGTGTTGTCGTACATCACATGCTTGACCTGCGTGTACTCCTCGAAGGAGTACGAGCTCATGTCCTTCCCGTAGCCGCTCGCCTTGTAGCCGCCGTGCGGCATCTCGCTGATGATCGGGATGTGGTCGTTGACCCATACGCAACCAGCCTTGATCTCGCGGGTGGCGCGGTTCGCGCGGTAGAGGTCGCGGCTCCAGGCCGAGGCCGCGAGGCCGTACGGGGTGTCGTTGGCCAACGCGATGCCCTCGTCGTCGGTGTCGAAGGGCAGGACGACGAGGACCGGGCCGAAGATCTCGGACTGGACGACCTCGCTGTCCTGGTCGGCGCCGGCGATGAGGGTGGGCCGGTAGTACGCGCCGTCCGCCAGCTCGCCGGCGGGGATCTCGCCGCCGGTGACGACGGTGGCGTAGGCGCGGGCGCGCTCGACGAAGCCGGCGACCCGGTCGCGGTGGGCGTGGGAGACCAGCGGGCCGAGGTCGGTGGTGGCCGCGAAGGGGTCACCCAGGCGGACCGTCTCCATCAGCTCCGCGACCCGGGCGACGAACGCGTCGTGCAGGGGCCGCTGGACGTACGCGCGGGTGGCGGCGGTGCAGTCCTGACCAGTGTTGATGAGGGAGGCGGCGACGGCGCCGTGCGCGGCCGCCTCCAGGTCGGCGTCGTCGAAGACCAGGAAGGGGGCCTTGCCGCCGAGTTCCAGGTGGAGGCGCTTGACGGTGGCGGTGGCGATCTCGGCGACGCGCTTGCCGACGGCGGTGGAGCCGGTGAAGGAGGTCATGACCACGTCGGGGTGGCCGACCAGGTGCTCCCCCGCCTCGCGGCCGGCGCCGGTGACGATGTTGATCACGCCGTCGGGCAGGCCCGCCCGCCGCGCGGCCTGAGCGAACATCAGCGAGGTCAGCGGGGTGAGCTCGGCGGGCTTGAGCACGATCGTGTTGCCTGCCGCGACGGCCGGGAGGATCTTCCAGGCCGCCATCTGGAGCGGATAGTTCCAGGGCGCGATGGAGCCGACGACCCCGATGGCCTCACGGCGTACGTAGGAGGTGTGGTCGCCGGAGTACTCGGCGGCGGCCTGCCCCTGGAGGTGCCGCGCGGCACCCGCGAAGAAGGCGGTGTTGTCGATGGTCCCCGGTACGTCGAACTCCGTGGACAGCTTGATCGGTTTGCCGCACTGGAGGGACTCGGCGTACGCGAAGTCCTCCGCCTCCTCGGCCAGTACGGCGGCCAGCCGGTGCAGGGCGTCCGAGCGCTCCCCGGGGGTGGCGCCGGACCAGGCCGGGAAAGCTCTCTTGGCGGCGGCGACGGCCTCGTCCACGTCCGCCGTGCTCGCCAGTTCGTAGGTGAGGACCTCGTCACCGGTGGCCGGGTCGACCACGGTGTGTGACTGTCCGGAGGTGCCGGGCCTCAGTCGCCCCTCGATGTACTGCGCGCCTTCTGCGAAGCGGTCCTTGACCTGGAAGCGGTTGCCCATCACGCTCTCACGCTCTCCGTAGCTACAGTTCGGACTACAGCCGAATTGAGTGCCGATCCTGACAGAGGGGATGCCCTCGGCCAAGTGATTCCGTTGTTGCCTTTTGATTACGCGACGGAATCGGTCGACCATGTGTCGAGGCACACCGGAAATCCCGTACGAAGTGTCAGTGGCGACTGCCACACTCGCGTGCATGGAGATGATCGAGGACCTGATCAAGCAGGTCAGCCGGGGTGAACGGGTGAAGTTCCTGCCCTTCTGGGGACACCGGCCGCGGGCGGACGGCTCGCTCGGACCGAGCTGTCTGAGCCAGTGGTGGCCGTCCGCTTTCACTGTGGGTGACGTCCGCTACGCGACCGCGGAGCACTGGATGATGGCCGGGAAGGCCCGGCTGTTCGGGGACCCGCAGGCGGAGCGCGCCGCCCTGGAGGCCGAGAGCCCGGCGGAGGCGAAGAAGGCCGGGCGGCTGGTGCGCGGCTTCGACGACGCCGTGTGGAAGCGCGAGCGGTTCGACCTCGTGGTGGCGGGCAGCGTGCACAAGTTCTCCTCCGACCCGTCGCTGCGCTCGTACCTGCTGTCCACGGGGAACCGCGTGCTGGTGGAGGCGAGCCCGATGGACCGCGTCTGGGGCATCGGACTGGCGGCGGACGACGAGCGCGCGCTGGACCCGGCCCGGTGGCGCGGGCTGAACCTGCTGGGCTTCGCCCTGATGCGGGCGCGGGAGCAGCTGCGGACCGGCGCGGTATGACGGAGCCGGGCGGCGGCCGCCGCCCGGTACGTCGGCGCGGACGGCTGCCGCGGGGAGGGCGCCGGGGCAGTCGGTCGCCGTCGTCGCCCCGGGGCTCCGGTCCGCGGGCGGCGGACTGTACGGGCCGTCAGATCTTCTCGCTGACCGGCGTGTCCGAGTACGGGCTGTCGTAGTCGGGGTCCGACCCGGATCCGTCGAACATGAAGCCGGCGAACACGGCGACCGTCATCACGGCGCCCAGCGCGATGCCCACGGCCCCCGTGATGATGCCGGCCAGCGCCATGGAGCCGTTGTCCGCCTCGCCGCGGGCCGCCCGGCCCCTGCCCAGCACACCGAAGACGATCGCGGCGATGCCGAGCGGTACCCCGAGGAAGCCGGTGACGCATCCCATCACGGCGACGAGGGCGACGACGCCGAGGACGAGGGCGGCGGTGCCGTGGCCGTTCCGCCGGGGCGCGCCGTAGGCCCGGTAACCGGCGTGGGTGGGGTGGTGCGGGTACGCGGGCGCACCGAGGTACCCGGCGTGGCCCGGACCGGCGTACCCGGCGTCGCCCGGGTACCCCGTGTCACCGGCGTACCCGTAGCCCGGCTGGGCGGGGGGCGGGCCGGGGTACCCGTAACCGCCGGGGCTGTGCGGGGCCGGGTATCCGTACACCGGCGCGTGGGTACCGGGCGCGGGCGGGGCGGCGGGCGCGTACGACGGCGCCGGCGCGGTCGGTGGTGTCGCGCCGCCCGGCACCGCCGCGGCCGTCGGGCCGCCCTGCTCGGACGGCGGGCCCGGCACCCCCTGCTGGTCGCGCGGATCCCCCGCCGGCCCGGGCGGCGGTGCCCACGGGTCCAGCGGCTCGGAGCTCTTCCCGGTCATACGGCGCCCCCCTCTCGTACAGCCATGCTATGCGCTGCCACTGACAGTCACCGGGCTGCCTACGATGAAGCCGAATCACCCGCACCCGCGTCCACCCGGAGGCACCTTCATGACCGACCTGCACCCCTTCATCGCGGGCCTGCCCAAGGCCGAACTGCACGTCCACCACGTGGGATCGGCGTCTCCGCGCATCGTGGCCGAGCTCGCCTCCCGGCACCCCGACTCGAAGGTCCCGACCGACCCCGAGGCGCTCGCCGACTACTTCACCTTCACCGACTTCGCGCACTTCATCGACGTGTACCTGTCGGTCGTCGACCTGGTCCGCACCCCGGACGACGTGCGCGACCTCACCTACGACATCGCCCGCGACATGGCCCGGCAGAACATCCGCTACGCCGAGCTGACCATCACGCCGTACTCCTCCACCCGCCGCGGCATCGACGAGAAGGCCTTCATGGAGGCCATCGAGGACGCCCGCAAGGCGGCCGAGACGGAACTCGGCGTCGTCCTGCGCTGGTGCTTCGACATCCCCGGCGAGGCGGGCCACGAGGCCGCGGCCGAGACCGCCCGCCTCGCCGTCGACCTGCGCCCCGAGGGCCTGGTCTCCTTCGGCCTCGGCGGCCCCGAGATCGGCGTGCCGCGCCCGCAGTTCAAGCCCTACTTCGACCGGGCCCGGGCCGCGGGCCTGCACAGCGTGCCGCACGCCGGCGAGACCACCGGCCCGGAGACGATCTGGGACGCCGTCCGCGAGTTGGGCGCCGTGCGCATCGGCCACGGCACCAGCGCCACGCGGGACCCGGAGCTCCTCGCGTACCTCGCCGAGCACCGCATCGCGCTGGAGGTGTGCCCGACCTCCAACATCGCCACCCGCGCGGTGACCGACCTCGACCTGCACCCGGTCAAGGAGATGGTCGCGGCCGGCGTGCTCGTCACCATCAACAGCGACGACCCGCCGATGTTCGGCTCCGACCTCAACAACGAGTACGCGGTGGCCGCCCGCCTCCTGGAGCTCGACGAGCGCGGACTCGCCCAGCTCGCCAAGAACGCCGTGGAGGCCTCCTTCCTCGACCCGGCCGGCAAGGCTCGGCTCGCCGAGGAGATCGACGCGTACACCGAGGCGTGGCTCGCGCGCTGACGCCGCTTTGATCGCGCAGCCCCCGAGAATGGGCCCATGCGCACCCTGACTGCCGTCGGCCACCGCGGCGATCCCTACCGTGTCCGAGAGAACACCCTGGCCTCGATCCGTTCCGCCTTCGCCCGCGGGGCGGACGCGGTCGAGATCGACGTACGGCTGACCCGTGACGGGGTGCCGGTCCTGCTCCACGACGAGACGCTCCAGCGGCTGTGGAGGCACGACGTGCGTCTCGACGCCGTCACGGCCGCGCAGCTCAAGGAGTTGACGCAGGGCGGGATCCCGACCCTGCGCGAGGCCCTGATGGCGGCCGGGGCGGGCCGGGTGATGCTCGACCTGCCCGGCGCCACCGCCGAGTCGGTACGGACGGTGGTGGGCCAGGTGCGGGAGTGCGGGGCGCGCGACCGTACGTACTACTGCGCCGGCCCGGACAGCATGCTGGCGGTCCGCGCCGCCGATCCGGGGGCGGAGATCGCGCTGACCTGGACCACGCTGTCGCCCCCGCGCCGGGTGCTGATCGACGCCGTGGCGCCGCGCTGGCTCAACTACCGCTTCGGGCTGGTCGGCCCGGAACTGGTGACCGCGCTGCACCGGGACGGGCTGCTGGTCTCGGCCTGGACCGCGGACACCAGGAGGACGATGCGCGCGCTCGTCGGCGCCGGGGTCGACTCCGTCACCACGAACCGGGTGGACGTGCTGGACGACGTACGGTCCCGCGCCGGCGTGCCGGCCGCGTCGCGGTGAGACCCGCACTCGCCCGAGGAGATGTCCCGGCAGGCGGGTTCGGGCATGCGCACCGCCCGGGCGACGGCGAAGGGGCGGACCATGGACGTGCTGTCCACTGTCCGCCCCCGAGGCGCTGTGCTCCGGCCGCAGCGACCGGCTACGGGCTGATCAGCTGCTGACGCCGGCCGGCGATCAGCCGTCGAGCGAGGTCATCACGTGCTTGATGCGCGTGTAGTCCTCGAAGCCGTAGGCGGAGAGGTCCTTGCCGTAGCCGGACTTCTTGAAGCCGCCGTGCGGCATCTCGGCGACGAGCGGGATGTGGGTGTTGATCCACACACAGCCGAAGTCGAGGTTCTTGGACATCCGCATCGCGCGGCCGTGGTCCTTGGTCCACACGGAGGAGGCGAGCGCGAACTCGACGCCGTTCGCGTACTCCAGGGCCTGGGCCTCGTCGGCGAAGGACTGGACGGTGATGACGGGGCCGAAGACCTCGTTCTGGATGATCTCGTCGTCCTGCTTGAGGCCCGAGACCACGGTCGGGGCGTAGAAGAAGCCCTTCTCGCCGACCTGGTGGCCGCCCGCCTCGACCTTGGCGTGGGCGGGGAGGCGCTCGATGAAGCCCGCGACCTGCTTGAGCTGGTTCGGGTTGTTCAGCGGGCCGTAGAGCACGTCCTCGTCGTCCGGCAGGCCGGTCTTGGTGTCGGCCGCGGCCTTGGCGAGCGCGGTCACGAACTCGTCGTGGATCGACTGGTGCACGATGACGCGGGTGGCGGCCGTACAGTCCTGGCCGGCGTTGAAGTAGCCCGCGACCGCGATGTCCTCGACCGCCTTGGCGATGTCGGCGTCCTCGAAGACGACGACCGGGGCCTTGCCGCCGAGCTCCAGGTGAACGCGCTTGACGTCCTTCGAGGCGCTCTCGGCGACCTGCATGCCGGCGCGCACCGAGCCGGTGATGGAGGCCATCGCCGGAGTGGAGTGCTCGACCATGGCCTTGCCGGTCTCGCGGTCACCGCAGATGACGTTGAAGACGCCCTTGGGCAGGACCGAGTCGATGATCTCCGCCATCAGGACGGTGGAGGCCGGGGTGGTGTCCGACGGCTTGAGCACCACCGTGTTGCCCGCGGCGATGGCCGGGGCGAACTTCCACACGGCCATCATCATCGGGTAGTTCCACGGCGCGACCTGGGCGCAGACGCCGACCGGCTCACGGCGGATGATCGAGGTCATCCCCTCCATGTACTCGCCGGCCGAACGGCCCTCCAGCAGTCGGGCGGCGCCCGCGAAGAAGCGGATCTGGTCCACCATCGGCGGAAGCTCCTCGCTGGCCGTGAGGCCCAGCGGCTTGCCGGTGTTCTCGGACTCGGCGGCGACGAGCTCGTCGGCGCGCGCCTCGAAGGCGTCCGCGATCTTCAGGAGCGCCTTCTGGCGCTCCGACGGGGTGGTGTCGCGCCAGCCCGGGAAAGCCGCGGCCGCGGCGGCCATCGCGGCGTCGACATCTGCCTGGCCCGAGAGCGGCGCGGTCGCGTAGGCCTCGCCGGTGGCCGGGTTGACCACCTCGGTGGTCCGCCCGTCGGCGGCGTCCTTGAACTCCCCGCCGATGTAGTTGCGCAGACGACGCAGTTCGGTGGTCACTACAGCCACACTCCTGATCACATGTCCAACGATTGAGACGATTCCCCCAGCCTAGCTCCTCGGCGGAGGCTTTCGACAGACCCGGACATCACCAACTACGAAATCCGTGAGATCCAGCTCGCCAAACAACGGATTTCATCGATTCCGTCTTGCGGAACAGACGACTCCTCGTGCAGAGTGAGGTCGTGGTCAGTCGAAGCGCAGATTCCAGGAACAGACAACCGTCCCCTTCGGTCGATGCTGTGTCCCTGGCGATCATCGAGCAACTGCAGGAGGACGGCCGCCGTCCCTACGCGTCGATCGGCAAGGCCGTCGGCCTGTCCGAGGCGGCCGTCCGCCAGCGCGTGCAGAAGCTGCTCGACCAGGGCGTCATGCAGATCGTCGCCGTCACCGACCCGCTCACCGTGGGCCTGCGGCGTCAGGCCATGGTCGGCATCAACGTCGAGGGAGACCTCGACCCCGTGGCCGACGCCCTGACCGCCATGGCCGAGTGCGAGTACGTGGTGATGACCGCGGGCTCGTTCGACCTGATGGTGGAGATCGTCTGCGAGGACGACGACCACCTGCTCGAAACGATCAACAAGAAGATCCGCACGCTCCCCGGCGTGCGATCAACCGAAAGCTTCGTTTACTTGAAGCTGAAGAAGCAGACCTACATGTGGGGAACCCGATAACCGTGAGCCAGGACCTCTCCAAGACCGCGTACGACCACTTGTGGATGCACTTCACCCGCATGTCGTCCTACGAGAACTCCCCCGTCCCCACCATCGTCCGGGGCGAGGGCACCTACATCTGGGACGACAAGGGCAAGCGCTACCTCGACGGTCTTGCCGGACTCTTCGTGGTCAACGCCGGTCACGGCCGCAAGGAACTGGCCGAGGTCGCGTACAAGCAGGCGCAGGAACTCGCGTTCTTCCCCATCTGGTCGTACGCGCACCCCAAGGCCGTCGAGCTCGCCGAGCGCCTCGCGCACTACGCCCCGGGCGACCTGAACAAGGTCTTCTTCACCACGGGCGGCGGCGAGGCCGTCGAGACCGCGTGGAAGCTCGCCAAGCAGTACTTCAAGCTCCAGGGCAAGCCCACCAAGTACAAGGTCATCTCGCGTGCGGTCGCCTACCACGGCACCCCGCAGGGCGCCCTGTCCATCACCGGCCTGCCGGCCCTGAAGGCCCCCTTCGAGCCGCTGGTCCCCGGCGCGCACAAGGTGGTGAACACCAACATCTACCGCGCCCCGATCTACGGCGACGACCCCGAGGCCTACGGCCGCTGGTGCGCCGACCAGATCGAGCAGGAGATCCTCTTCGAGGGCGCCGACACCGTCGCCGCCGTCTTCCTGGAGCCGGTGCAGAACGCCGGCGGCTGCTTCCCGCCGCCGCCCGGGTACTTCCAGCGGGTCCGCGAGATCTGCGACGAGTACGACGTCCTGCTGGTCTCCGACGAGACGATCTGCGCCTTCGGCCGTCTGGGCACCATGTTCGCCTGTGACAAGTTCGACTACGTGCCGGACATGATCACCTGCGCCAAGGGCATGACCTCGGGCTACTCCCCGATCGGCGCCTGCATCATCTCCGACCGCCTCGCGGAGCCCTTCTACAAGGGCGACAACACCTTCCTGCACGGCTACACCTTCGGCGGCCACCCGGTCTCCTCGGCGGTCGCGCTGGCCAACCTCGACATCTTCGACAAGGAAGGCCTCAACCAGCACGTGCTGGACAACGAGGACGCCTTCTTCTCGACGCTGAAGAAGCTGCACGACCTGCCGATCGTCGGCGACGTCCGCGGCAACGGCTACTTCTACGGCATCGAGCTCGTCAAGGACAAGGCCACCAAGGAGTCCTTCACGGACGAGGAGACGGAGCGCGTGCTCTACGGCTTCCTCTCCAAGGCGCTCTTCGAGAACGGCCTGTACTGCCGGGCCGACGACCGCGGCGACCCGGTCATCCAGCTCGCGCCGCCGCTGATCGCGGACCAGGGCACCTTCGACGAGATCGAGGGAATCCTGCGCTCCGTGCTCACCGAGGCGTGGACCAAGCTGTAACCGGGGTGTAGTCCCGCCCCCGGCGGGGCCCCCACCCTCCGGCCACCGGCCCGGATCCTCCGTTCGAGTGAGAACGCGGGGGTCCGGGCCGTGTGCTGTCGGCAGACAAGACGTTCATCTCTTTACATCTCTCTACGACGCCAGTGACCGATCGGGCTCCGCCTTCGTTCCCCCGGACGGGGAAGCCGGGCTGGTCCAGCCCCGATCCGCAGTCGAACCGAAGAGGTGTACGCCATGGTGTCCCCACCGGACAACGATGTGCTCTGGGCACGCTCCCTGCACTACTCCCACAGCGGCTCGCCCGGTCTCATCGGCGTCTCCGTCGGAGTCCGCCAGGGCGAGATCCTGGCGCTGACCGGCCCCCGCGGCAGCGGCAAGACCACCCTGCTGCGCTGCCTGTCCGGGCAGCTGCCGCCCGAGCAGGGCGAGGTCTGGTTCAACAGCGTCCCCGTGCACACCATGGGCGACCTCGCCCGCGAACGCCTGCGGCGCGACCGGTTCGGCTGGATCGGCCCCGAGCCGCAGCTGCTCCCCGAGCTCAAGGTCTGGGAGAACGCCGCCCTGCCGCTGCTGATCGCCGGCGCCCCGCACCGCCGCGCCCGCAGCGCCGCCTGCGCATGGCTGGACCGCCTCGACATCGGCGCCTTCGCACGCAAACGCCCCGGGGCGCTGACCCGGGCCGAGTCCCAGCGCGTCGCCCTGGCCCGGGCCCTGGTCAACGAGCCCGCCGTGATCTTCGCGGACGACCCCACGGCGCCGCTGCACCGGGCCGAGCGCGCGCTGCTGCTCCGTACGCTGACCACCGCGGCCCGCTCGCACGAGATCACCGTGCTCCTCGCCACCCACGACGAGGAGGCCGCGGCCGTCGCCGACCGCCGGGTCTCCCTGCTGGACGGACGGCTGGCGAGCACCGCCGCCGCGGCCGCCGCCGCGGCCGACGCCGAGACCCAGGAGGGCCAAGCCGCGTGCTCGCTCTCCGCCTAGCCCGGGGATCCCGGCCCCTGGTCCAGCTGCGCCGGATGCTCGTGGCCGCCGCCTCGGCCGGCACCGGCTTCCTGCTGCTGTACGTACTCGTCGGGGCCGTGGACCGGCCCGCCGGATCGTTCCCTCGCCTGCTGTGGGCCCTGATCCCGCTCGCCGCCACCGTCCAGTTCGCCGTCGCCGTGGCCCGTACCGACCCCGCCACCCGGCCGAGGGAGGGGCTCGACGCCGTCGGGCTGGGTCCCGTACGGCTGCTCCTGGCCGCGGCGGTCTCCACCGCCGTGGCCTGCACCCTGGGCAGCGCAGTGGCCCTGGCCGCCTTCCTCCACCTGCGGGGGGACCTGGCCGGTCTGCCGTTCGACGGAGCCGGGGCCCACCTGCTCCATGCCGAGCAGCCGCTGCCGGTCGCGGCGGCCCTCACCCTGCTGGCCCTGGTCCCGCTCGCCGCCTCGGCGGGCACCGCCCTCGCGCTGCGCCCCCGCGTCCGGCCGCCGGCTCCGCAGACCGTGCTGCCCTGGGGCATCACGCTGACCGCCTGCGGGATCGCCGTCGAGGCGTACGCGGGCCCCGGCGGGGCCGGTGTGCTGGCCGGATGGTCACTCACCGCGCTCGGCCTCGCCCTCGCCGGGCCCGGCCTGGCCCACGCCTGCGGCACCCTGCTCCTCGCCGTCCGCCCGGGTGCGCTCCGCCTGCTCGCCGGGCGGGCCCTCCAGGAGGAGGCGTCCCGGCTCGGCCCTCCCCTCGGCGTGCTGTGCGCGGTCGGCGCGGGCGCCCTCACCGCGCTGGCGCTGCGCGACCGGGGCGGGATGCTGGTCCCTCTCGGCCCGCTGACCGGGCCGGCCGCCGCGCTGGTGGCCCTCTGCGCGGCCGCGACCCTTCTCACATCCGCGGTCGAGACCCGCCAGAACCGGAGCTCCGGTCGGGAGGCCCTGCTCGACCTGGGCGCTCCGGCGAAGGTCCTGCGTACGGCGGCGAGCGTGCGGGCCGCCGCCCTGGCCGCGGTGTGCCTTCCGCTGAGCTGGGGTGTGGCGCAGCTGACGTCGCTGGCGTTGACCCGCTGACTCGGGCAGCCCTTAGGGTGGGCCGAATGGTCAACGCAGACATCGAGATCGAGACGCTCGCCGAATTCGACCAGGTCGCGGCCCGCGGATCGCTCAGCGGCTACCGGATCCAGTCGGTCAACCTGCTGGAGCGGACCTTCGCGCTGCTGTCCGCGGACACCTCGGCCGCCGTGTTCCTGGGCTGCCCGATGGAGCCCGACGCCTCGGTGAAGGTCCGGGCGGACGGCGCGCTGGTCTTCCCGCCGGTCCCGGACCTGCCCTTCAACCCGTACCGGGGCCTGCTGTACACGCCGGAGGAGCTGTACGCCGGCCTGCCCTCCGGTTACGAGGCCACCCCGGACGCCCAGGCCTACGCCTGGTTCCAGGAGACCAAGGCCGACGGCGACGTCTTCTCCTCGATGCTCCGCTCCCTCCACGACGACGCCGTCTCCGACGCCCTGGACGAGCACCTCGACGGGGCCCGCGTGGTCGGGGTCATGGGCGGCCACGCCATGTCCCGGGGCGGTACGGACTACCGGGGCGCGGCGGAGCTCGGCCGGTCGCTGGCCCGGTCCGGTCTGACGGTCGCCACCGGCGGCGGCCCGGGCGCGATGGAGGCGGCCAACCTCGGCGCCTACCTGGCCCCCGCTCCGGACGACGCCCTGGAGGAGGCATGGGAGATGCTGGCCAAGGCTCCCTCCTTCGTGCCGTCGGTCTCCGACTGGGCGCGCGCGGCCTTCGCCGTCCGCGAGCGCTGGCCGGCCGGCGGAGACTCGGTGGGCATCCCCACCTGGTTCTACGGGCACGAGCCGCCGAACGCCTTCGCCGGCCACGTCGCGAAGTACTTCGCGAACGCCACGCGCGAGGACGGCCTGCTCGCCCGGTCCACGGCGGGCGTGGTCTTCCTGCCGGGCGCCGCGGGCACCCTCCAGGAGATCTTCGACAGCGCGACCCCGAACTACTACGAGTCGCGGGGCGAGCCCGCGCCGATGGTCCTGGTCGGGTACACCCACTGGACCGAGTACCTGCCCGCGTGGCCGCTGCTGCGGGCCCTGGCGCGCGGCCGGTCGATGGAGTCCCGGATCGCGCTCGTGGACTCGGTGGACGAGGTCCCCGGCGCCCTCGCGACAATGGCCTGAGTTCCGAGGCAACTTCCCGGCCCGTTCTCGCGTCTGGCAGGGGTACCGCAAAACCTGCCAGACGTGAACGGAGCCCTTGGTGCTCATAGGCCTGCTGACCGCTGTCGCGGCGTCCATCTGCTACGGCACGGGTTCCGTGCTCCAAGCCGTGGGCTCGCGCCGCGCCGCCCGGATGTCCCCGCCCGCCGCCGGGGTGACGGCCCACGGCGGCCCCAATCTGTCGTCCACCGCGAAAGCGGCGATGACCTGGGAGTTCATCGTCGGCACGATCCTGGACTTCGTGGGATTCGGACTGGGCGCGCTGGCCGCGCGGATGCTGCCGCTGTTCCTCTCACAGACCGTGATCAGCGCCAACCTGGTGATCACGGCCGTGCTGAGCGTGAAGATGCTGGGCATCAGGCTCTCCCGCAAGGAGTGGACCTCAATCGGGGTCGTCTGCACGGCGCTGGTGCTGCTGGCGACGGCCGCGGGCCACGAGGGCGGGCACCACGCGCCGATGGCCACCCACTGGTGGCTGCTGGGCATCACCGTGCTGCTGATGGCGGGCGGCACGGTGGCGGTACGCCTGCTCGGCGGCGGCGCCGCGATCCTCGCGGGCCTGCTGTCGGGCCTAGGCTTCGGCGCGCTGGGCGTCGGGGTCCGGATCCTGAACGGCGTCGACCCGTTCGACCTGGGCGCGCTGCTCACGGACCCGGCCCTCTACGCGATCCTCGTGGCCGGCTTCGGCGGCATGTACCTGCACACCGTCGCCCTGCAGATCGGTTCGGTCAACGGCGCCACGGCCGCGCTGGTCGTGGGTGAGACGGTCCTGCCCGGAGCCATCGGTGTCCTGTGGCTCGGTGACGCCTCCCGGCCGGGCCTGGCCTGGCTGGCCGTCCTCGGCTTCGTCCTCGCCGTCGCCGGCGCGGTGGCCGTCGCCTGGTACGGCAAGCACGAGGCCGCCGACCCGGAGCCCGCGGTCCCGCAACCGGCGCCCGTCGGCTAGCCGGGCCGTGCGGCGAGGCCGTGCGGGGGTCACCCGCACGGCCTCGCCCCGGTGGTGGCGGGCGGGCGGCTGCCGCTTGCTGGACCGGGGGAGAAAGCGAGGGGCCCATGGAGCCCACGACGGAACGCATGCGCACGCCCCGGGCCGCCGGAACGGCCGGGATCGCCTTCGCGGTGCTGCTCGCGGCGGCGATCGTCCTCATGCGGATCGCCGTCCCCACGGGCAGTGCCGCCGACGCCGTCATCGCCTCGGGTGACCGCTGGGCGGTACGGCTCGCGCTGGAGATCGTGCCCTTCGCCGGCATCGCCTTCCTGTGGTTCATGGGCGCCCTGCGCGCACACGCCGGAGAGGCCGAGGACAAGTTCGTCGCCACCGTCTTCCTCGGCAGCGGGTTCGTCTTCGTCGCCGCCCTCTTCGTAGCCGCCGGTTCGGCGGGCACCGTGCTCCAGGACACCGCGGACGCCGTCTTCGGCCGCCACTACGCGTACACCCTGCTGACCACCTACGCGATGCGCATGGCCGCCGTGTTCGTCTTCGCGACCTCCACCATCGGCCGCCGACTCGGCATCTTCCCGAGGCCCCTCGCCCTCGTCGGCTACGCGGCCGGGCTGGTCCTGCTCGTCGTGGGCTCCGGCGTCCCCTGGTCCGAGCTGGTGTTCCCGGCCTGGGCGCTGGTCGTCAGCGTGCACATCGTGCGCGCCCGGCGCGACGGCGCTCCCGACGACCGGTCCTACCTCCCCTGAACTGGCGTTCCGCACTCCAGCGGGCGGTCCTCGGGGCCCGCGTGCATCCTGGGGGAAGGGACGGGGGCTCGGGGCGACGGGGATGATCAGGCCAGCGAAAGGCAGATCCGTCATGAGGCTTGTCGTCGACCTCAACCGCTGCCAGGGATACGCGCAGTGCGCCTTCCTCGCTCCCGACGTGTTCGCCATGCACGGCGACGAGTCGCTGCTGTACAACCCGCAGGCGGCCGCCGAGCAGCGCGAGAACGTGGCCCGCGCCGTGGCCGCCTGCCCGGTCGGCGCCATCCTCGTGGAGCTCGCGGACGAGGACCTGGAGGCCGTGACCACCGCCGGGGCCCCCACCGGAGGCGTGCGGTGAGCGGTGCGGGAGCGCACGACGGATCCCTGGAGCGGCTCAAGCGCGAGGGCCGCATCGTCGTCGTCGGCGCTTCGCTGGCCGGCCTGCGGGCCGCCGAGACGATGCGCGAGAAGGGGTTCACCGGTTCACTCACGATGATCGGCGACGAACCGTACGAGCCGTACGACCGGCCCCCGCTGTCCAAGCAGGTCCTGCTGGGCAACGCGGTCGCCGACCGCACCGCACTCCCCCGCCGCCGGGCGATCGACGCCGACTGGCGCCTGGGGGTGCCCGCCACCGGCCTGGACATGGGCGGGCGCCGGGTCCGGCTGGGCAACGGGGACGAGGTCGAGTACGACCGGCTGTTGATCGCGACCGGAGTACGGGCCCGGCCGTGGCCCCACGAGGACGAGGCCGCCCTCGACGGGGTCTTCGTCCTGCGCACCCGGGACGACGGCGAGGGACTGCAACGGGCGCTCGCCGCCGGTCCCCGCCGGGTGCTCGTCATCGGAGCCGGGTTCACGGGCTCCGAGATCGCCTCCGCCTGCCGGGAGCGCGGCCTGGACGTCACGGTCGCCGAACGGGGCGCCGCGCCGCTGGTCGGCGCGCTCGGCGGGGTCATCGGCGAGGTCGCGGCCGACATGCACCGCGAGCACGGGGTCGACCTGCGCACGGGGGTCATGGTGACCGGCCTGGAGGGCGACCCCTCGGGGCGGGTCCGTGCCGCCCACCTCTCCGACGGGTCCACCGTCGAGGCCGACGTGGTCGTCGTCTCGCTGGGCGCGCAGCGCAACACCGAGTGGCTCGCCGGTTCGGGACTGGGGGCCGGCCCCCGGGGCATCGCCTGCGACGCGGGCTGCCGGGCGTTCGACATCCGGGGCATCGTCACCGACGACATCTACGTGGCGGGTGACGTGGCCCGCTCCCCGCACGCCCTGTTCGGCTACCAGTTCCTGTCCCTGGAGCACTGGGGCAACGCCGTCGCGCAGGCCGACACGGCGGCGCACAACATGCTCAGCGAGAGCGCGGACCGCCGCCCCCACCTGTGGGTCCCCGCGTTCTGGTCCTCCCAGTTCGGCGTGAACATCAAGTCGGTCGGAGTGCCCCCGATGGGGACCGAGATCCTCATCACGCAGGGCTCCCGCGCCGAGCGCCGGTTCGCGGCCGTGTACGGCTACCAGGGGCGCGTGATCGCCGCCGTCACCTTCGACAACTGCCGGTGGCTCCCGTTCTACGAGCAGCAGATCGAGACGACCGCGCCCTTCCCGCCGCCCTTCGCGACGGTGGACCGCAGGCCGGAGGGGAGCAAGCCGGTGCCGGCGGACTTCCCCGACCCCTCGGTGCCGACCCACGGGCCGACGATCACCCTCAGCGGCTACTCCCCGGCCGACCGGAAGATGACCTTCGTCCCCGCACGTCCCTGACCGCGCCACGAGCCCGCCGCCACCGCACCGCGCGCTCCCCGAGGATCACGAGGACCCGTCATGACACAAGCCATCCTGCGGGAGATCATCGACTACGCGAACCGCGCCGACCCGTACCCGCTGTACGAGGAGCTCCGCAAGACGCCGGTCTCCCACGACGGGGACGGCCCGTACGTCGTCAGCACGTACTACGAGATCCGAAGCCTCCTCCACGACCCCCGGATCAGCTCCGACGCACGCAACCTGAAATCGGGCGCGGAGGATCCGCTGGGGCAGTCCGAGGAGGAGGGGACGACCCTGCCCCCGTCCTTCCTCAAGCTCGACCCGCCGGACCACGACCGCTTGCGCCGGATGACGAACCGGCCGTTCGGGCCGCCGCACGCCCCCCACCGGGTGTACGACATGCGGGGCGAGCTCGGCGGCCTCGTCTCCGGCCTGGTGGACGGCCTCGTCGAGGCCGGGAACCTGGACCGCATCGACCTGGTCGACCAGTTCGCGTACCCGTTCCCGGTCTCGGTGATCTGCCGGCTGCTGGGGGTGCCGCGGGAGGACGAGCCGCGCTTCCACGTGTGGGCGGAGACCCTCGCCGCCAGCCTGGACCCCGACCCGGACGCGGATCCCGCCCAGCACGGCAAGGGGTCGCAGGACGCCCGGATGGAGCTGGGCATGTACCTGGCCGGGCTGATCGAGGAGCGCCGCAAGAACCCGGGCGGGGACATGCTGTCCCAGCTGGCGACGGCGGAGGGCCCGGACGGGTCGATGACCACGATGGAGGTGCTCAGCACTTCCGCGCTGCTGCTGATCGCGGGCCACGAGACCACCGTCAACCTGATCACCAACGGCATGCTGACCCTGCTGCGCCACCCGGACGTGCTCAAGCGGCTGCGCGGCGAACCGGAACTGGTCGTACCGATCGTCGAGGAACTGCTGCGGTACGAGCCCCCCGTGCAGCTGCTGCCCCAGCGCAGCACCCTCTCCGAGATCGAGGTCGCCGGGGTCACCATCCCCAAGGGCGCTTCCCTGTGGCTGATCCTGGCCTCGGGGAACCGGGACCCGCGCCGCTTCGAGCACGCGGACCGCTTCGATCCGGACCGCGGGGACATCCAGCACCTCGGCCTCGGCAGCGGGATCCACAGCTGCTTCGGTGCCCCCCTGGCCCGCCAGGAGGCCCAGTTGGCGCTGAGCGAGCTGGCCCGCAGGCTGGAGAACCCGCAGCTGCTGGAGGACCCGCCGCCGTACCGCCAGAACGCGGTCCTGCGCGGCCCCCGGCACCTGCCGATCTCCTGCGACGGCATCCGGGCCTGAACGCTCCCCGCCGGATCCTGCGACGGCATCCGCGCCTGAACGTCCCCGCCGGATCAGGGGGACACGGGAGCCGCGTCCCGCCCCGCGGCCGGCAGGACGACGACCTCGGCCGGAGCGAAGGCCACCGCGACCCGGTCCCCCGCGGCCGGGGCACCGGCCAGTGCGCACTCGGCCTCCAGCTCCGGTCCCGACTCCGGCCGCAGCAGCAGCGCGACGTGCGTTCCCTGGAAGGTGCGCGACAGCACCTCGCAGGCGAGCCCGTCCTGCGCGAGCAGGACCCCGGCGGGCCGGACCAGCAACTGCCGCTCCCCCTCGGGGGAGCCGGCGGGGACCGGAACCTTCCCCCACGGGGTGACCGCCGCGCCGCCCGAGACCGTCGCGGGGACCACGTTCTCGAAGCCCAGGAACCGCGCCACGAACTCCGACGCCGGCCGCTGCCACACCTCCAGCGGGCTTCCGGCCTGCGCGATCCGCCCGTCCCGCATCACGACCACCCGATCGGCCAGCGCGAAGGCCTCTCCCTGGTCGTGCGTCACGGCCAGCACCGTCGTCCCCAACCGGGAGAACAGCCCCCGCAGCTCCACCACGAGCCGCTCCCGCAGCCCCCGGTCCAGCTGCCCCAGCGGTTCGTCGAGCATCAGGAGCCGGGGCGAGGGCGCGAGCGCGCGGGCCAGCGCGACCCGCTGCTGCTCGCCGCCCGACAGGGAGGCCACCGCCCGGCCCCGCGCCCCGGGGAGGCCGACCAGCTCCAGCAGCTCCGCGACCCGGGGCCCGTACGAGGCCTTCCCGGCGCCGCGCATCCGCAGGCCGAAGGCCACGTTGCCGCCGACGTCCCGGTGCGGGAACAGCTGGTGGTCCTGGAACATCAGGCCGACGCCCCGCCGGTGCACGGGTACGCCGGCCTGGTCGGCCCCACCCAGCAGCACCCGCCCACCGGACACCGGCTGGAGCCCGGCGACGACCCGCAGCAGCGTGGACTTCCCGCTGCCGCTCGGCCCGAGCACGCACACGATCTCGTGTGCGGCGACCGCGAGGTCCACGGCGTCCACGACCGCCCGCGCGCCGAACCGGACCGACACCCCTTCCAGCTGAAGCAGGGTCATCAGAACTCTCCGGAGGTCTTGTCGGGCCGCAGCCGCTCCAGCGCCAACAGGGACGCGGCGCACACCAGCATCAGGATCGTGCTCAGGGCCATCGCCTGCCCGTAGTTCAGTTCCCCGGCCCGCCCCAGCAGCCGCGCCACGGCCACCGGCAGCGTCGGCCGGTCCGGCCGCGCGATGAAGACGGTCGCACCGAACTCGCCCAGCGAGACCGCGAAGGCGAACCCGGCCGCGATCAGCAGGGCCCGCCGCACCAGCGGCAGGTCCACCTCGCGCCACGCCCGCAGCGGCGAGGCGCCGAGCACGGCGGCCGCCTCGCGCAGCCGGCCGTCGACCGCGCGCAGCACCGGCAGCATGGTGCGTACGACGAACGGCACGCCCACCAGCGCCTGGGCCAGGGGCACCAGGATCCACGAGGTCCGCAGGTCGAGCGGCGGCTCGTCCAGGGTGATCAGGAAGCCGAAGCCGACGGTCACGGCGGACACCCCCAGCGGGAGCATGAGCAGCGCGTCGAAACCGCGCACGAAGCGCCCGGCGCGCCGGGTCAGCGCCGCGGCCGCGAGCCCGCCGACGAGCAGGGCGATGGCGGTGGCGGCCAGGGCGTACTGAAGGGAATTCCAGATCGCCTCCAGCGGCGGCACGAGGAAGGTCCCGCCCCCGGCGCCCGCGTCCCCCAGAGCCCGGTAGAAGCCGAGCCCGTATCCGCCGGGAGCGTCGAAGGACCGCTCCACCAGCACCGCGAGCGGCAGCACGATGAGCAGGGCGATCGTCAGGAGCACGCCGCCCAGCAGCGAGCGCTGGGCGACGCCGCGCGGCGGGTGCCCCGTACGCCCCGGATCCACGAGCCGCAGGGCGGTCTCCCGTCTGCGCACGGTCCAGGCGTGCACCACGAGGATCCCCCCGACGGCGGCGAACTGCACCATGGTCAACACGGCCGCCGTGGGCAGGTCCAGGAGCTGCGCGGTCTGCCGGTAGACCTCCACCTCCAGGGTGGAGTACGACGGCCCGCCGAGGATCTGCACGACGCCGAAGGAGGTGAAGGTGAACAGGAACACCATCACCGAGGCGGCGGCCACGGCCGGGACCAGCGCGGGCAGCGTCACCCGCCGCCAGGCCGCGAACCGGCCCGCGCCCAGCACCCGGGCGGCCTCCTCCTGGCGCGGGTCGAGCTGCGCCCACAGACCGCCGACGGTCCGCACGACCACCGCGTAGTTGAAGAAGACGTGGGCGAGGAGGATCGCCACGACGGTGGTGTCGAGCCGGACTCCCCCCAGCTCGTCCAGCAGCCCGCCGCGGCCGACCAGCGCGAGGAAGGCGGTGCCGACGACCACGGTGGGCAGCACGAACGGCACGGTCACCAGGGCGCGCAGCAGTTGTTTTCCGGGGAACTCGAAGCGCGCGAACACGTACGCCGCGGGTAGCGCGACCAGCAGGGTCAGCACGGTGGAGGCGAGCGCCTGCCAGGTGGTGAACCACAGCACGTCTGCGATGTCCGGGCGGGCCAGCACCTCGCGGATCCGGCCGAACTGCCACCCCGCACCGGTCTTGAGCCCGCGCCCGACGATCGCGGCGACGGGCCAGCCGAAGAACAGCCCGAAGAACGCGAGGGGCAGGGCCATCAGGGCGAGGCGCGCGGCGGTCGCCCGCCGGCCCTCGCCGGATGCGGGCGCGGCGCCCCCCGGCGCCGCGCCCGTGTGCCCGGTGCCGCTTACTTCACGACGAGCGAGGTCCACGTCTTGACCCACTGCTCACGGTTCTTGGCGATGACGTCCGGAGTCACGTTCTCCGGCTTCTCGATCACCACACCGTGCTTCGTGAAGATCTCCGGCAGCGCCGCGCTCGCCGTCACCGGGTTCACGAACATCTGGAGCGGCATGTCCTCCTGGAACTTCTTGCTGATCAGGAAGTCCAGCAGGGCCTTGCCGCCCTCCGGGTTCTTCGCGCCCTCCAGCAGGCCCGCGAACTCGATCTGGCGGAAGCAGGTGCCGGCGGCGACGCCCGTCGGGGCCTCGGTCGGCTGCGGCTCGCCGTACAGCACCTCGACCGGCGGGCTGGAGGCGTAGGAGACGACCAGCGGGCGGTCGCCCTTGGCCTTCTTGCCGCCCGCGGAACCGGAGAACCGCTCGTTGTAGGCCTGCTCCCAGCCGTCGACGACCTCGACGCCGTTGGCCTTGAGCTTGGTCCAGTAGTCCTTCCAGCCGTCCTCGCCGTACTTGCCGACGGAGGCGAGCACGAATCCGAGGCCGGGCGAGGAGGTCGCGGCGTTCTCGGTGACGAGCAGGTTCTTGTACTCCGGCTTGACCAGGTCGTCCAGCGTCTGCGGCGGGGCGATCTTCTTGTCGGCGAAGTACTGCTTGTCGTAGTTGACGCAGATGTCACCGGAGTCGATCGGGGTGACCCGGTGCTGCTTGTCGAGGTGGTACTCCGGCTTCACGTCGCCCAGGCCCGCGGCCTCGTACGGGGTGAAGATCCCGTTGTCCAGGGCGCGCGAGAGCAGGGTGTTGTCCACGCCGAAGAACACGTCGCCGCGCGGGGAGCCCTTGGTGAGGATCTCCTGGTTCAGCGCCGCGCCCGCGTCCCCGGACTTCAGCACCTTGACGGTGTAACCGCTGTTCTGCTCGAACTCCTTCAGGACCGTGTCCGTCGCGTTGAAGGAGTCGTGGGAGACCAGCGTGACGGTCTTGGACTTCGGGGCGTCGCTCCCGCCCGCCGGCTTGTCCTTGGCGTCGCCGCCGCCGCAGGCGCTGAGCGCGGTGACGCCCAGCGCGGCCGCGAGCGCGGCGCCCGCGATCTTCTTGGTGGTGCTCACTGGTGATTCCTCCTGGGATGTCCAGGAGAAGACGCGGCCCTGCCCGGCGCTCTGGTGCGAGCGGACGCCGGGCAGGGCGCAACAGCTTGAGTGATGACCGAACTTCCTACCCCGAATGACCGGGGCGAGGTTCAGAGGGTCTGCGGATGACGGATACCGCACTCTCAGCGCTGTGGCGCTCCCCTGTCGGAATATGCAATTGGTTCGGCCACAGAGTACCCCGCGGTCGAACAGGGACGACTCGGGCCGGATCCAGTGCTGTGACCGGCACGGTTCGCCGGTCACGGCACTAGCGCTCCGAGGCGGCCAGCTGACCGCAGGCGCCGTCGATCTCCTGACCCCGGGTGTCCCGTACGGTCACGGGCACGCCGTGCCGGGCGATGGCCTCCACGAAGGCCTTCTCGTCCTCGGGGCGCGAGGCGGTCCACTTGGAGCCCGGCGTCGGGTTCAGCGGGATCAGGTTGACGTGGACGCGCTTGCCCTTGAGCAGCTTGCCCAGCAGGTCACCGCGCCAGGCCTGGTCGTTGATGTCGCGGATCAGGGCGTACTCGATGGAGATCCGGCGGCCGGACTTCTCCGCGTACTCCCAGGCCGCGCCGAGCACCTCGCGGACGTTCCAGCGGGTGTTCACGGGGACCAGGGTGTCGCGCAGCTCGTCGTCCGGCGCGTGCAGCGAGACGGCCAGACGGCACTTGAAGCCCTCGTCGGCGAACCGCAGCATCGCCGGGACCAGGCCGACGGTGGACACGGTGATGCCGCGCTGCGACAGGCCCAGGCCGTCGGGTTCCGGGTCCGTGAGGCGTCGGATGGCGCCGACCACGCGGTTGTAGTTGGCCAGCGGCTCGCCCATGCCCATGAACACGATGTTCGACAGCCGGGCGGGGCCGCCCGGGACCTCGCCGTCGCGCAGCGCCCGCATGCCGTCGACGATCTGGTGCACGATCTCGGCGGTGGACAGGTTGCGGTCCAGGCCGGCCTGGCCGGTGGCGCAGAAGGGGCAGTTCATGCCGCAGCCGGCCTGCGAGGAGATGCACATGGTGACCCGGTCCGGGTAGCGCATCAGCACGGACTCGACGAGCGTGCCGTCGTGCAGCTTCCACAGGGTCTTGCGGGTGGTGTCGTTGTCGCAGCTGATGTGGCGCACGACGTTCATCAGGTCCGGGAGGAGCTCCTGCTGGAGCTTCTCGCGGGAGCCCGCGGGGATGTCCGTCCACTCGGCCGGGTCGTGCGCGTAGCGGGCGAAGTAGTGCTGGGAGAGCTGCTTGGCCCGGAAGGGCTTCTCGCCGATCGCGGCGACCGCCTCGCGGCGCTCCTGCGGCGTGAGGTCGGCGAGGTGCCGGGGCGGCTTCTTGGCCCCGCGCGGGGCGACGAAGGTGAGCTCTCCCGGAACAGGGCGGGCCATGGCAGGTACTCCTCGTAAGACGAAAGGCGCGCCGCAGAAGCAGCGCGCCTTTCAAGAGTAACCGTTTGGGCGGTATCAGCCCGTGCCCACGAAGGCGGCCAGCAGCAGCCACACCACGGGGGCGGTCGGCAGCAGGGAGTCCAGGCGGTCCATGATGCCGCCGTGACCGGGCAGGAGCGTGCCCATGTCCTTGATGCCCAGGTCCCGCTTGATCATCGACTCGCCGAGGTCGCCCAGGGTGGCGCTGACCGCGACCGCCAGGCCCATTACCAGGCCCTGCCACCAGGAGCCGCCGTCGATCAGGAACTCCATGCACAGGGCGCCCGCCGCCATCGCGAAGGCGACGGCGCCGAAGAGCCCCTCGCGGGTCTTCCCGGGGCTGATGCGCGGCGCGAGCTTGGTCTTGCCGAACCGCCAGCCGACGGCGTAGGCCCCGGTGTCGCTGACCACGGTCAGCACCAGGAAGGTGACCACCCGCTGCGGTCCGTCGTCGGCGGTGAGGAGCATCGTGACGAAGGTGGCCAGGAAGGGCACGTAGAACGCCGCGAAGACGCCGGCCGTGACGTCCTTGAGGTAGTCCTCGGGCGGCTCGGTCATCCGCCAGACCAGGACCGCCAGCGCGGTAAGGGCCATGGCGACCCAGGCGCCCTCGGCCCCCCGGACGTACCCGGCGATGACCATGGCGGCTCCGCCGATGGCCAGCGGAACCAGCGGAGCCTTGATGCCCTTCTGCTCCTGGAGCCGGGACGTGAGCTCCCACAGGCCCACGACGACCGCCACGACGACGACGCCGACGAAGACCGCCTTGACGACGAACAGCGACGCGAAGATCACCGCGCCGAGGCCGACGCCGACCCCTATGGCGGCGCGCAGGTCCCGCCCGGCACGCTTCTTGGGCGGTGGGGACGCGTCCTGCGGCTGCGGGGGCGGGGGGCTGGGCATGGGCTCCTGCGGCGGCGTCTCGGCGCGGAAGAGGGGGCCGCCGTCCGCGGCGGCCCCCCGATCGCGTGCTTCCCGGTCGTCGAAGTCACGGCCGGCGGCATCGGGCACGATGGGCATGGGCCGAGTGTGCGGGCCCACCTGCGCATCGTATGCGGGACCCGCCGGAACCGGCTCCGGCTGCCAGGAAGAGTCGTTCATCAGACTTCGAGGAGCTCGGCTTCCTTGTGCTTGAGCAGCTCGTCCACCTGCGCGACGTACTTCGCGGTGGTGTCGTCGAGCTCCTTCTCCGCGCGGCGCACCTCGTCCTCGCCGGCCTCCTTGTCCTTGACGAGCTTGTCAAGGGCGTCCTTCGCCTTGCGACGGACGGAGCGGATGGAGACCTTGGAGTCCTCGGCCTTGTTCTTGGCGACCTTGATGTACTCCTTGCGGCGGTCCTGCGTCAGCTCGGGGAAGGTCACCCGGATGATGCTGCCGTCGTTGCTGGGGTTGACCCCCAGGTCGGAGTCGCGGATCGCCTGCTCGATGTTGCGCAGGGCGCTCTTGTCGAACGGGGTCACGATCGCCATGCGCGGCTCGGGGACCGAGAAGGAGGCGAGCTGGTTGATGGGCGTGATGGCGCCGTAGTACTCCGCCACGATCTTGTTGAACATCGCCGGGTGCGCACGGCCGGTGCGAATCGCGGCGAAGTCTTCCTTGGCGACGACGACGGCCTTTTCCATCTTCTCCTCGGCCTCGAGGAGGATCTCTTCGGTCACCACGTGCTCCTGCATGTCTTGAATGGATGGTTCAGGCTGGCGGGACGGGACGGACGGGTCCGGGCCGGGTCCGGTCGCGGACCGCTCAGGACCGGGTTCCCTGGTCGCTGACGAGCGTGCCGATCTTCTCACCCTTGACCGCGCGGGCGATATTGCCCTCGGCGAGCAGTTCGAAGACGAGGATCGGCAGCTTGTTGTCACGGCACAGCGTGATGGCCGTGGCGTCCGCGACCTTGAGGTCGCGGGAGAGCACCTCGCCGTACTCCAGCGCGTCGAACTTCACCGCGTCCGGGTTCTTCTTCGGGTCGGAGTCGTAGACCCCGTCGACACCGTTCTTGCCCATGAGCAGGGCCTCGGCGTCGATCTCCAGGGCACGCTGGGCGGCCGTGGTGTCGGTGGAGAAGTAGGGCATGCCCATGCCGGCGCCGAAGATGACGACGCGGCCCTTCTCCAGGTGCCGTACGGCACGCAGCGGAATGTACGGCTCGGCGACCTGCCCCATCGTGATGGCGGTCTGCACGCGCGAGTCGATGCCTTCCTTCTCCAGGAAGTCCTGGAGGGCGAGGCAGTTCATGACCGTGCCGAGCATGCCCATGTAGTCGGACCGGGCCCGGTCCATGCCGCGCTGCTGGAGCTCGGCGCCGCGGAAGAAATTGCCGCCGCCGATCACGATGGCGATCTCCGCGCCGTCGCGGACCACCGCCGCGATCTCACGTGCGATGGCGTGGACGACGTCGGGGTCGACGCCCAGTCCTCCGCCACCGGAGAAGGCCTCGCCCGACAGCTTCAACATGAAGCGGCGGCCCTTCTTCTGCTGGTCGCTCTTGTCGTCGGAAGCGGTGTGGTGGTCCACGCCCTGATTCATGGAGATCTCCTCGTGCACATACGAAGAAGGCCATTGCCGGTGGGTCCTCGCGGTTCCCTCTACGGCAATGGCCTCCTCGTCAGATCTGCGGTCGTCCTGCGCGAGCGCGGACGACTGCCTCAGACCCTACCGGGGTCCGGTGTCCGTCGCGTACGGACGGACTCAGATGCCGACCTTGATGCGGCTGAAGCGCTTCAGGGTGACACCGGCCTCGTCCAGAATCTTCTGGACGGACTTCTTGTTGTCCAGCGCGTAGGGCTGGCCGAGGAGGGTGGCCTCCTTGAAGAAGCCGTTGACGCGACCCTCGACGATCTTCGCGATGGCGGCCTCGGGCTTGCCCTCCGCGCGGGTGACCTCTTCGGCGATGCGACGCTCGGACTCGACCTTCTCGGCCGGGACGTCCTCGGCCGACAGCCACTGCGGCGCGAACGCGGCGATGTGCTGCGCGACGCCGCGGGCGACCTCGGCGTTCTCCTTGTCGAGCTCGACCAGGACACCGATCTGGAACGGCAGGTCGGGCATCGTGCGGTGCATGTACGAGGTCACGTAAGCGCCGGTGAACTGCGCGAAGCGGTCCAGGACGATCTTCTCGCCGAGGTTGGCGTTGGCCTCGTCGACGAATGCGGTGACGGTCTTGCCGGGCTCGATCTCGGACGCGAGCAGCGCCTCGATGTCGGCCGGGGAGGTGGCGGCGACGTGCGCGGCCAGCTGGTTGGCGACGGCCAGGAACTTCTCGCCCTTGGCGACGAAGTCGGTCTCGCACTTCAGCTCGACGATGACACCGGAGGTGTTGTCGTCGGCGATGAGGGAGACGACCGCACCGTTCTCGGCAGAACGGCCCTCGCGCTTGGCGACGCCCTTCTGACCCTTGATGCGGAGCGCTTCCATGGCCTTGTCGACGTCGCCGTCGGCGTCCACGAGCGCGTTCTTGCAGTCCAGCATGCCGGCGCCGGTGAGCTCGCGGAGCTTCTTGACGTCAGCGGCGGTGTAGTTCGCCATGAGTCTGTGATTCTCTCTCGAAGTCGTAGATCTACGGGTGAACGGCGGAGGCGCCGCGCCCTCGGGCGCGGCTCCCCCGCCGTCATCGTCCGTGCTGGGAGTGCCCGGCGCGTGAACGCCGGACACTCTCTCAGTGGGTCAGGCCTGCTCGGCGTCGGCGGCCGGGGCCTCGGTGGCCGGGGCCTCGGTGGCGTCGGCGGCCGGAGCCTCGACGGTCTCGGCGGCCGGGGCCTCGACGGTCTCGGCGGCGGCCTCGGCCGGAGCGGCCTCAGCGGCGTCGTCGGCCTTCTTGTCGCCCTCGAGCAGGTCGCGCTCCCACTCGGCGAGCGGCTCGGCGGCGGCCTTCTCGCCCGGCTTCGAGTCGCCGGTCGCAGCGCCGGAGCGGGCGATGAGGCCCTCGGCGACGGCGTCGGCGATCACGCGGGTGAGCAGGGTGACGGAGCGGATCGCGTCGTCGTTGCCCGGGATCTTGTAGTCGACCTCGTCGGGGTCGCAGTTGGTGTCGAGGATCGCGACGACCGGGATGTGGAGCTTGCGCGCCTCACCGACGGCGATGTGCTCCTTCTTGGTGTCGACGATCCAGACGGCGCTGGGGACCTTCGACATCTCGCGGATACCACCGAGGGTCTTCTCCAGCTTGATCTTCTCGCGGGAGAGGACCAGGAGCTCCTTCTTGGTGAGACCCGAGGCGGCGACGTCCTCGAAGTCGATCGCCTCAAGCTCCTTCAGACGCTGGAGGCGCTTGTAGACGGTGGAGAAGTTGGTGAGCATGCCACCGAGCCAGCGCTGGTTGACGTAGGGCATGCCCACGCGCGTCGCCTGCTCGGCGATGGCTTCCTGAGCCTGCTTCTTGGTACCGACGAACATGATGGAGCCACCGTGCGCGACGGTCTCCTTCACGAACTCGTAGGCGCGGTCGATGTACGACAGCGACTGCAGCAGGTCGATGATGTAGATGCCGTTGCGCTCCGTGAAGATGAAGCGCTTCATCTTCGGGTTCCAACGGCGGGTCTGGTGACCGAAGTGGACGCCGCTTTCCAGCAGCTCCCGCATCGTGACGACGGCCATGGCCATCTCCTTGGTTTCTCGGTTTGGTCCTGACGCCCCGCCGCGCCCTGCCCCGTGGGACCGAGAGACGCTGCCACCTGGCCGTTTCGGGCTGGTGGTGGGGCGTGCGAAGTCGACCCGGTGACCCGGATCGCCACAAGAAGTGTACGGGACCCGGCGGTGTGCCGGGTGACGCCGTTGTCCACAGTCCCCGCCCTGTCCACAGGCCCGGCGGGGTGCCGCGTCGGGGCGGGACGCTGGGGCCATGACGACACTGCTGCTCGGCCTCCTGCTCGTACTCGCCCAGCTCTCCGGCTCCGGGGTCCGCCCGCTGCCCGCGCCGCTGGTGGTGGCCCGCTGGTGGGATCCGCCGCCGACGCCGTACGCGGCCGGCCACCGCGGGGTGGACCTGTCCGCGCCGGTGGGCACGGAGGTCCGCGCGGCCGGCGCGGGCCGGGTGCACTTCGCGGGCCCGGTCGCCGGGCGCGGGGTGCTCTCGGTCGCCCTGCCGAACGGCTTGCGCACGACCTACGAGCCGGTACGCGCACTGGTCGCCGAGGGCGAGGAGGTGACGGCGGGGCAGGTGGTGGCGGTGCTCACCGCGGGCTCCCACTGCCCGTCCCCGTGCCTGCACTGGGGCCTCCTGGCGGGCGAGGCGTACCTCGACCCGCTCACGCTCCTGGCCCGCCCGACCCCCCGGCTGCTGCCGGGGCCGTGAACGAGGGCCGGGGCGTCAGCCCCGGACGCCGCGCAGGGCCATGGCGACGGCCGCCTCGGTCACGACGGCGGGATCCTCCGCAGCACCCAGCTCGATGCGCCGGACGGCGGCGTCCACCATGCCCTGGAGGAGCATCGCCGCGAGCCGGGGCTGCTCGTGCCCCAGGGCGGCCAGCGCCTCGACGATCATCGCCACCAGGCCCCCGTGCGCCGCGCGGATCTTCTCCCGCGCCCCGGCGTCCAGCTCGCTGGCGGAGATCGCCACCACGGCCCGGTGCCTGCGGTCGCCCACCAGCTCCAGCTGGCTCCGCACGTAGGCCTCGATCTTCACCTCGGGCGCCTCGGCCCGCTCCATCGCCGCTTCGATCTCGGCGGCCCACACGGGAAAGTCCACGGCGCACAGCTCTTCGACCACGGCCGCGCGGGACTTGAAGTACTCGTACACGGAGGACCGGGCGAGCCCGGTCCGCTCCGCGAGGGCGGGGAAGGTCAGGGCTTCCGTCCCGCCTTCGGACAGCAGGGAACGCGCGGCGTCCAAGAGGGCGCCGCGCTGCATCGACCGGTGCTCGGCCACGGAGGCCGCTCGAATCCTGGGCACGCGTCCACTCTACGGAGGTACCGCAAGGTCACCGGCCGACGTCCGCCAGCTTGGCCCGCAGTTGCAGCACCGACTTGGTGTGGATCTGGCTGACGCGGCTCTCGGTCACGCCGAGCACATGGCCGATCTCGGCCAGGGTGAGGCCCTCGTAGTAGTAGAGGGTCACCACCGTCTTCTCCCGCTCGGGAAGCGTGTTGATGGCCCGTGCCAGCAGGCGCCGCAGCTCCCGGTCCTCGGCCACCTCGACCGGGTTGTCGGCGGCGGTGTCCTCCAGGGTGTCCATCAGCGAGAGGCGGTCGCCGCCCTCGCCGCCGACGTGCAGCAGCTCCTCCAGCGCGACCACGTTGGCGAGCGACAACTGGCTGAAAACAGCGTGGAGATCCTCCACGGCGATGCCCATCTCGCCCGCGACCTCGCACTCGGTCGGGGTGCGCCGCAGCTGGGCCTCCAGCGTCGTGTAGGCGCGCTCCACGGCCCGCGCCTTCTGCCGGACCGAGCGGGGGATCCAGTCCAGCGCGCGCAGTTCGTCGATCATCGCGCCGCGGATCCGGGTGATCGCGTACGTCTCGAACTTGATCGACCGGTCGATGTCGAACTTCTCGATGGCGTCGATCAGCCCGAACACCCCGGAGGAGACGAAGTCGGCCTGCTCCACATTGGGCGGCAGGCCCACGCTGACCCGGCCGGCGACGTACTTCACCAGGGGCGAGTAGTGCAGGATCAGCTGCTCCCTGAGCCGCTCGTCGCCCGAGTCCTTGTACGAGCGCCAGAGCATGTCCAGGGACGAGGGCGCGGTGGACCGCACGCTGCCGCGGGCAGCGGGAGGCACCGCAGCGCGGTCAGACCCTGAGGTGTGCTGGGGCATGCTTCGCCTTTGCCGGAGCCGGATTCGTTGGGAGCGTAGCGTGACGGAATCGTCGCGGTGCGCGAAGAGTACGGGATCGCGCGGGGGCGCAGGCGCGCCCCGGATCGCACGGGTCGCCCGGGACCGGCGCCTGGCGCACGGTCCCGGCGACTGCCACCGGGAGGACCGCGTCTCTCATCGGTTTCACTCTTTCACCGGAACTCCCCAGGTCAACGACCGCCTCGCCGGGCGGCCCCGGATTGTGTGCCCGTGAGAAGTGCCCGCCCGGCCAACTGCCAGCCGTCGCCCTGCCGTTCGACGAACCCCAGAGAGTGAAGTTCGTACAGTCTGCCGATGACTTCATCGGTGCCGGTGCCGGAGGCAAGTGCCAGCTCCGCCAAGTCCGCCGGCCGTCCCGCCGGCAGCGCCTCCAGCACCCGCGCCGTGTCGGGGTGCAGCAGGTCCCGGGCGACCACGGGGCCGCGCCGCTCGGGAGCCAGCTCGCCCATGGAGCCGACGAGTTCGGCGATCTCGGCCGCGTCCGTGACGAGCACGGCGCCGTTCTCACCGCGCAGCAGTTCGTGCACGCCGGCCGAGAGTCCGCTGGTGGCCGGGCCGGGCACGCCCATGACGAACCGGCCCAGTTTCCGGGCCCGTCGGGCCGTGACCAGGGAGCCGCTGCGGTGGGCCGCCTCCACCACGACGGTGCCCCGGGTGAGGGCGGCGATGACCCGGTTGCGCAGTACGAATCGGCTGGGGGTCGGATGGCTGCCGGGCGGCAACTCCCCCAGCACCAGCCCCTGGGCGGCGATCCGGCCGAGGAGCCCGGCGTGGCCCCGGGGGTACGGCACGTCCACCCCGCAGGCCAGCACGGCCGCCGTGGCGCCGCCCGCGGCGAGGGCGCCCCGGTGCGCGGCGCCGTCGATCCCGAAGGCCGCCCCGGAGACCACGACCCAGCCGCGCTCGGCGAGCCCGGCGGCCAGGTTCTGCGCCATGTGCGCGCCGTACGGGGTGCACGCCCGGGCCCCCACGACGGCCACCGAACGCAGGGCCCAGGTCCGCAGGTCGGGCCGGCCGCGCAGCCACAGCCCTACCGGCCGGGCGTCGCCGAGGTCGTCGAGCTGCGTGGGCCACTCCGCGGTCCCGGGGCGGACGAACCGGCACCCCGCCTCCGCGGCCAGGGCCAGGTCCCGCGCGGGGTCGGCGAGGGCCGCCCGCCGGCGGTACCCGTCGAACCGCTCCCGCCCGACCCCCGCCGCGGCCGGCGGCTCGGCCCCGGGGCCGGTCAGCAGCCGTATCAGTCCCACCGCGCCGTACTCCCGCAGCCAGCGCCCGCCGTGCTCGTCCCCGGGCTCCAGCACCCGGGTCAGCGCGGCCCGCGCCAGCAGCTCCGGATCCGACCCCCCGCCGCCGCCCCCGGTGTCCCGGCCTCCCCGACCCCCGGCACCCGGAGCGCCGGTACGCACATCCCCACGCCTCGAACCCCGGGCACCCGCGACCCCGGCGCCGATACCGGCACCAGCAGCGGCACCGGGGGGACCCGGACCCGGACCGCCGTCATCCGGAACCCCCGGGGCACCGGCACCCGGATCCCCGCGGCCCGGACCCCGGGCAGCCGCGGCCCCGTACCCGGGGCCCGGACCGCCGGCATCCCCGGACCCGGGGGCACCCGCAGCACCGTCCCCGTGACCCGGGGCACCCGGACCCGGATCTCCCCGGCCGGGGCCTCCGGCTCGATCTCCGGCACCCGCAGCATCCGGCCCGGGAACCCCCCGGCCGGGGGCCCCGGCGCCCACTGCACCCGGGTCCCCGCCGTCGGGGCCGGTGCGAGCCGTATCCCCGCCGCCGGGGCTCGCCCGGGCCGGCTCCCGGCGGCCGGGGCGCCCGCCCGCGTCCCCGCCGTCGGGGCTCGCGGCGGGCGGGCTCCCCGTGGGTGGGGCTGTTCGCCTCCGAGGTTTCGGGGGCTGCGCCGGGGGTGGGGCGGCGCCCGGCGTTTCGGGGCGGTCGGGCGCGGGCCGGACCGGCTCCCGCTCCCCCGTCATGACCGGGCCCCCGCCGCCAGTGCCGCGCCTCGCGCGATCCCCGTCCGCAGCTCCAGCGCGACGGCCACGTCCACCGCCTCGGGCCGGCCCCCGCCCCTCAGGTCGGCCACGGTCCAGGCGACCCTCAGCACCCGGTCCAGGCCCCGCGCGGTGAGCAGTCCCCGTTCCAGATCGCGCTCGGCCTGCGCCAGGGCCCCCGGTCCCACCGGCCACCGCGTGCGCAGCTCCTGGCCGGGTACCTCCGAGTTGAGCCGCCAGGGGGTCTCGGCGAGCCGGTGCGCCGCGCGGTCCCTGGCCTCCCGGACCCGCTCCGCGACGACCGCCGTGGACTCCCCGCGCCCGCCCCGGCCCAGCAGGTCCGAGCGGGTCACCGGCTCGACCTCCACCCGGAGGTCCACCCGGTCGAGCAGCGGTCCCGACAGCCTCGCCTGGTACCGGCGAATCACCGCGGGCGGGCATTCGCACCCGGCCCCGTGCAGGGTGTGGCGCCCGCAGGGGCACGGATTCGCCGCGAGGACCATCAGGAACCTGGCCGGCAGCCGCACCACCCCGGCGGCGCGCGCGATGACCACGTGACCCGATTCCAGCGGCTGGCGCAGGGCGTCCAGCGCCCGGCCGTGGAACTCGGCGGCCTCGTCCAGGAAGAGCACGCCCCGATGGGCGAGGGAGACCGCCCCGGGCCTCGGGACGCCGTTCCCGCCGCCCACCAGGGACTGCATCGTCGCCGAATGGTGCGGAGCGCAGTAGGGCGCTCTGGTGACCAGCGGTTCGCCCGGCGGCAGGATCCCCGCGACCGAGTGGACGGCCGTGACCTCCACGGAGTCGCGCCGGGTGAGCGGTGGCAGGAGCCACGGCAGCCGCTCGGCGAGCATCGTCTTGCCGGCTCCGGGAGGCCCGCTGAGGAAGAGGTGGTGCCCGCCGGCGGCGGACACCTCCAGCGCCCGGCGCGCACCGTGCTGCCCGGCCACGTCGGCGAGGTCCGGAGCGTCGTGCGCCTCTGCCCCCGGGCGCCCCGGGGCCAGCCCCGTGCCCAGCCCGGCCCCCGGCAGGACCAGACCGGCCAGCATCGGGTCCGGCCGGCCGGGCGGGCCGGCGCTCTCCTCCTCCGGGACCACCCCGTCGGTCAGGACCGCGATCAGCTGGCGCAGGCTGCGCACGCCGAGGACCGCGACGTCGGGCACGAGCGCGGCCTCGGCCGCGCACTGCTGCGGCACCACCACCTGGCGGTAGCCCGCTTCCGCCGCGGCGAGCACGGCGGGCAGGATGCCCCGGACCGGGCGCACCCGGCCGTCCAGGCCCAGCTCGCCGATGAGGACGAGGTCGGCGATCGACCCCGGATCCACCACCTCGGCGGCCCCCAGGACCGCCGCGGCCACGGCCAGATCGAAGCCCGCGCCCGATTTCGGTACCGAGGCCGGACTGAGCCCGACCGTGAGCTTCTTCTGCGGCCAGGCCGCCCCCGAGTTGACGACGGCGGCCCGCACCCGGTCCCGGCTCTCGACCAGGGTCTTGTCCGGCAGCCCCACCAGGGTGAAGGCCGCCACCCCCGGCTCCAGATCGGCCTGCACCTCCACGACCACGCCGTCGACGCCCACCAGGGCCACCGAACAGGCTCGCGCGAACCCCATCAGGCCGCCCCCCTGACGTGCTCCACCAGGGGCGCACCGCGCGCCGGCAGCAGGACTCCGACCAGGTCGATGCGCACCCCGCCCGGCGGTGGCCCACCGTGATCGGCGAGCCACCGCCCGGCGAGGCGGCGCAGCCGCTCGGCCTTGCCCGGCCGCACGGCGGCCATGGGATGCTCGAACGCTCCCGCCCTGCGGGTCTTCACCTCGCACACGACGAGGGCGTCCCCGTCCCGCGCGACGATGTCGATCTCCCCGCTGCGGCACCGCCAGTTCCGCGCGATCACGGTCATCCCGGCCTCGGTCAGCCGCCGCGCCGCTAGCTCCTCGCCGTACCGCCCCAATGCCTGCTGTGCCACGCCCTTCGCGTTCATCCGGCACCACCTCCGGCACCGACGATCCCGCGTCCCCACCCACCCCGTGGATCTTGGTGGACAACCGGAGCATTGTGGAAAACCCCGTCACTCTTTCGGCTGACAGACCCCGGACGGCGCGGTCGGGCGCGGCCCCCGCCTCAGCTGCCGGGCAGTTCGAGGTCGCTCTTGTTGAGCTCCTCGATGTTCACGTCCTTGAAGGTCAGCACGCGGACCTGCTTCACGAAACGGGCCGGCCGGTACATGTCCCAGACCCACGCGTCAGCCATCGAGACCTCGAAGAAGACCTCCCCCTGGACCGAGTGCACCTGCATCTCGTAGTCGTTGGTGAGATAGAAACGACGTTCGGTCTCGATCACGTACTTGAACAGCCCGACGACGTCGCGGTACTCCCGATAGAGCTTCAGCTCCATCTCGGTCTCGTACTTTTCGAGGTCCTCGGCACTCATGGCATGTTCCCCTTCAGCCGTGCGTCCCCCTATTGTGCGCCAGGCCCGTGTGCCCCTAAACGATTTCCGGGGCCAGGACCACCGGCGCACCCGGAGGGCCGTCGTCGAGCAGCGATCGGAGCAGCTCGGCGAGTCTGGTCGGGTACACCGTCTCACGGGCCGCCAGAAGTTCCTCGGAGGTCCACCACCTGGCTCCGGTGACGCTGCGTCGCTCCAGCTCGGTGAGCCCGGCCGGCTCGATCGCGGTCCGGGTGGTACGGGCGAGGAAGTACCACTCGTCCTGCTCCCAGCGCCGCCCGTCGAAGGGGAAGGCGCAGTACCGCTGCCACAGCACCGGCCCCAGTTCCACCTCTGTGATCCCCGTCTCCTCCGCGAGCTCGCGCAGCGCGGCCTGCTCCCGGGTCTCGGTGCTCTCCAGCCCGCCGCCCGGCGTGAACCACCAGTCGTCGGCCGGGTCCGCCGGCTCGAAGCCGTGGAGCAGCAGGATCCGGTCCTCGGGGTCCAGCAGGATCACCCGCGACACCTTGCGCGGCCCCTCGGCCGCGGCCGGCTCAGCGGACACCGCTCCGCTCCCGACGTCCGCGTCCCAGGAGCCGTACGAGGGGCCCGTACGCGGACCCCAGCACCACCAGGGCGGCTCCGACCACCACCGCCGCCAGCTGGAGCCGCAGCGGTCCCGGCCGGGAGGTGCCGCCCGGCAGGGCGGCGTACGTGTTCGGGCGCTCGACGGCGGTCAGGGAGGGCCACACCAGGGTGTCGACGCGGGCCTGGACCGCGGATCGGGGCACCGTGCCCTGTCCGGCCTCCTGGAGGTGCGCCCGGGAGTCCACGGAGGCACCCCGCCGGTCGCCCAGCAGGAAGAGGTTCCCCTCGGGAACGGTCACCTCGAAGGGGGTTCCGGTGGCGGGGGGAGTCAAGGACGGCGAGGTGGGAGCGGCCCCGGCGACGGAGTCGGCCCCGCCCCCGGTCCCCGTACCGGCGCCCGCGGCGGGCTCCGCGCGGTCGATGTACGACTCGTCGAGGACCGCGCCGTTCACCGTAAGCTCGCCGCCCGCGCCGCAGCACTTCACGGTGTCGCCGCCTACGCCGACGACCCGCTTGAGCATGGGGGAGTCGCTCCACAGGGAATCGATGAAGACGACCACGTCTCCGCGCCGCACCTCGCCGCCGTCGATGCGCTCCGCCAGCACCCGGTCCCCCGGCCGCACGGTGGGCACCATCGAATCGGTCGGCACGGTGTAGGGCCGGTAGACGAGCGCCCCCCAGAGGAAGCCCCCGAGGAAGAGCGCGAAGCCGATGGCCACGGCGATCCCCGACAGGACGTGACCGGGGCCGCCGTGGCCATCGCCGCCACCACGTATACGACGTGTTGTTACCGTTCCGCCCATTGCAGCGCCCCCACACTCGGAGATCGTCGACCTGGGCGGCACCCTACCGGGCGGTAGTCCCGCCGGTCAGCCTCCGCCGCCGCCACAGGACGAGCGGCACCGCTCCGGCGAGGCCCAGGGCTGCGGGTCCCAGCCCGACCGGGGCGAGACCGGCGGCCCCGAGGCCGAGCGCGGTCGCCGCGGCCTGGTTGCCGATGCCGGGCTGGTCGAAGGTGTCCGGAACCGGCAGCGTGGACCAGCGGGTGATCGGCCACGCGACCACCACGGCCCGCCCGACGACCTTGTCCACCGGCACGAAGCCCTGGGTGGAGTCCTGCATGTGCCAGCGGGAGTCCTGGGAGTTCTGGCGGTGGTCGCCCATGACCCAGATCTTGCCCTTGGGCACGGTGATGGGGCCGAAGGGGGCGTCGTCGCACGCGGTGTTGCCGGGGAAGATGTACGGCTCGTCCAGCTCCTTGCCGTTGACGACGACCGGTCCCCCCTTCTTGCACTCGACCGTGTCCCCGCCGATCGCGATGGTCCGCTTGATCAGGTCCTTCTCCTCGGCGGACGGCATCAGGCCGATCCAGCTGAGGGCCTTCTGCGCGATGTTCTGCTCCGGGGTGGGCTCACCGGCCAGCCAGTTCGCCGGGTCGTGGAAGACCACGACCTCACCGCGCTCGGGCTCGGAGCCGAACCACGGGGTCAGCTTGTCCACCAGCACCCGGTCGCCCCGCTGCAGGGTGTTCTGCATCGAGTCCGACGGGATCGAGAACGCCTGCACCAAAAACGTCTTGATCAGCAGGGCCAGCAGCAGTGCGATGCCGATGAGGAGCGGCAGCTCCTTCCAGAACGAGCGCTGCGCGTGCGCCGCGCTGCCACCGTCCTCGGCCTCGCCCTCGACGGCGTCGTCCGGCCGCTCCTCGCCCTCGCCGCGTCCGGATCGTGCGCCCACCGCCACATCCCCCACATCCACTCCTCACTCGCAAATCGCCGCCCGCGCCGGATCGGGCACGGGCCCTCCCCTCCCCTAACGAGCGGGAGTTCCCTAAGGCGCGGGAGACCCAGGACACACTATGCGAACGCCGTGCCCCGGCGGCGCCGACCGCGACCGCGTCCCTCGCGTCTCGCCTGATCGGGGACCATCAGGAAGGTCGCGGGCTGCTCCAGCCGCTGCCAGTGCGCGTAGGGCCAGGCGATCACCACGGCCTCCCCCACGACCTCGTCCTCGTCGATCGTGCCCTGGAAGGCCTCGTCGAGGTGGAAACGGGAATCGGCCGAGTTCGCGCGGTGGTCGCCCATCACGAAGATCCGCCCGGCGGGCACCGTCACTTCGAAACGGATCTCCGAGGGCGCGTTGCCCGGGTTCACGTACGGCTCGTCGAGCGGCGATCCGTTGACGGAGACCCGGCCCTTGCCGTCGCAGCACCGGACGGTGTCCCCGCCCACGCCGATGACCCGCTTGATCAGGTCCTGCTCGTCGGCCGAGGGCAGCAGCCCGATGAAGGTCAGCGCCTGCTTGATCTGCTTGACCCCCACCGGATCGGGCTCCGGACGGGCGGCGTCCTTCGCGAGCCAGCCCCCGGGGTCCTTGAACACGACGACGTCGCCGCGCTCGATCTCCGAGCCGAACCACGGGGTCAGTTTGTCCACCAGTACCCGGTCACCGATCCGGATGGTCTGTTCCATCGAGCCCGACGGGATGAAGAAGGCCTGCACGAGGAAGGTCTTGAGCACCAGGGCGATGCACAGGGCGACGACCACCAGCAGCGGCAGTTCACCGGCCCGGCGCGTGCGGCGGCGCCGGCGCACCCTGCGGGCCGTCCGGCGCCGCTCGGCCCGGCCCCCCTCGACCACGACGGGTTCCGGCTCCGGCTCCGGTTCGGGCTCCCGTCCGGGCCGGGGCCGTCCGCGGCTACCCATGTCCGCCTCCGGCGCGGGTCGCGGATCCGACCGAACCCCACCGCGAGACCGGCCAGCCGATCCAGTCGGCCCGCCCGATCACCTTCTCCACCGGCACCATCCCCCCGCCCGGTTCGCCCAGGTGGTCCCGCGAGTCCCGGGACTGGGAACGATGATCACCCATCACCCACAGGGTCCCAAGGGGTACGACGATCCGGAAGGGCACCTTCGAGGCCGCGTCACCGGGGTACAGGTACGGCTCGTCGAGCGCGACGCCGTTGACCTCGATCCGGCCGTCCGCGTCGCAGCACACCACGTCGTCACCGCCCACGCCCACGACCCGCTTCACGAAGTCGGTGTCGGAGGGCTCCGCGAGCCCGAGCGCCGACGCCGCGCCGTGCAGGGCCTCGCCGATCGGACCGCCCTCGGCGGCCTCCCGTACGAACGACCCCGTGCCGTCGAAGACGACCAGGTCGCCGCGGACCGGTTGATCGCCGAAACGGTAGGCCAGCTTGTTGACCAGCACCCGGTCCCCGACCCGCAGGGTCGGCTCCATCGACCGGCTCGGGATCAGGAACGGCTGGACCAGGAAGTTGCTGACCAGCAGGAGGGCGACGGTGCAGACGATGCCCAGCACGCCGGCCCGCCTCCAGGAGAGGCTCCGCCACGACGACGGAAACGCGAAACGCGACCGCCCCTCCCCCTCGCCGGGGGAAGAGTGGCCGCGTGTCGTGTGAGGTGCTTCGGTGTCCATCGAGGGCGAGCCTATCCGGCCGCCCCCGGAACCCGGAGTGGACCTCAGTTGTCGCGCTTCTCCTTGATCTTCGCGGCCTTGCCGCGGAGCTCACGGAGGTAGTACAGCTTGGCGCGGCGCACGTCACCGCGGGTGACGAGCTCGATCTTCTCGAAGATCGGCGAGTGCACCGGGAAGGTACGCTCCACGCCGACGCTGAAGGAGACCTTGCGGACCGTGAAGGTCTCGGAGACACCGGCGCCCTGGCGACGGATGACGACGCCCTTGAACTGCTGGATACGGGAGCGGTTGCCCTCGATCACGCGGACGTGGACGTTGACGGTGTCACCCGGGCGGAAGGCCGGGAGGTCCGAGCGGAGCGCGGCGGCGTTGACGCCATCGAGCAGGTGAGACATGTTCTTCGTCTGCTTTCTTCGCACGACGCCACAGGTCGCCGGGCGGGTTTCCGTAGAGAGTTCGGGAGCTGTTACGACCGACGGGCGACGGTCCCCCTGTGGCAGGGGCGCTCGTGGGCGTACAGCAGCCGCCTATTCTTCCACGGCTCGCGGCCTGCGCCAAAATCGTCCGTCCGCGGACGGACGCCAGCCCAGGATGCCGAGGATCTCGCGGTCCTTCTTGTCGAAGGCCCCCGCCTCGCAGCGCTCGATCAGGTCCGGCCGGAACCGGGCGGTCCGGCGGAACGCCTCGTCGCGGCGCCACCGGGCGATCTTCCCGTGGTGGCCGCTGAGCAGCACCTCGGGGATGTCCCGCCCGCGCCACACCGGGGGCTTGGTGTAGACGGGCCCTTCCAGCAGGTTGGCCATCCCGCCGGGCGCGAAGGAGTCGTCCCGGTGCGACTCGGCGTTGCCGAGCACACCGGGCAGCAGCCGGGCCACCGCCTCGGTGACGACCAGGACGGCTGCCTCGCCGCCCGCCAGGACGTAGTCGCCGATGGAGACCTCGTACACCGGCATACGCGTGGCGTACTCGTCCACGACCCGGCGGTCGATGCCCTCGTACCGGGCCGGCGTGAAGATCAGCCAGGGGCGTTCGGAGAGCTCGACGGCCAGGTCCTGGGTGAAGGGCCGGCCGCTGGGGGTGGGCACGACCAGGACGGGCTCGCGCGCACCCGTCTCGTAGCCGTCGGCCAGCGCCGCGTCGAGGGCCTCGCCCCATGGCTCGGTCTTCATGACCATGCCGGGACCGCCGCCGTACGGGGTGTCGTCGACGGTGTTGTGCCGGTCGTACGTCCACTGCCGCAGGTCGTGGACGTGCACGTCGAGCTCGCCGCGGGCGCGGGCCTTGCCGACGAGGGAGACGTTCAGCGGCTCCAGGTACTCGGGGAAGATCGTGACGACGTCGAGACGCATCAGGACCCTTCCTCCACGTCCCTCGCGGAGGCGATCTCCGCGCGGTCGTCGATCAGCCCGGGCGGCGGCGTGATGACGCAGCGCTGCTCCTCCAGGTCGATCTCGGCGACGATCTCCTCCACGAAGGGGATCATGACCTCGGACCCGTCGGGCCGCTCCACGATGAAGAGGTCCTGCGAGGGCAGGTGGGAGATCTCGGTGATCCGGCCGATCCCGGTGCCGTCCACCAGGACCACGTCCAGGTCCATCAGCTGGTGGTCGTAGTACTCGTCGGGCTCCTCCGGGAGCTCCGCCGGGTCCACCTCGGCGATCAGCAGGATGTTGCGCAGCGCCTCTGCGCCGGTGCGGTCCTTGACGCCCTCGAAGCGCAGCAGCAGCCTGCCGCTGTGCACCCGGCCCGTCTCGATGGTCAGCGGTCCCGCCGACGCCGGTTCGGTCCGGAGCACGGCGCCGGGGCCGAGCCGCTGCTCGGGCTCGTCGGTCCGTACCTCGACGGTGACCTCACCCTTGATGCCGTGGGCGCGGCCGATCCGCGCGACTACCAGCTGCACTGTGTGTCTCTCCTGTTCAGACGACGACGGGCCGGGGCGGGCACGTGTGCCCTCCCCGGCCCGTGCCGGTGATTCAACTACTCAGCGGACCTGGTCCACGTCGACGAGGTCGACGCGGATCCCCCGGCCGCCGATGGCGCCCACGACGGTACGCAGGGCACGTGCGGTGCGGCCGTTGCGACCGATCACCTTCCCGAGGTCCTCCGGGTGAACCCGGACCTCCAGCACCTGCCCGCGGCGCAGGTTGCGCGAGGCGACCTGCACGTCGTCGGGGTTGTCCACAATGCCCTTCACGAGGTGCTCAAGAGCCTCCTCGAGCATGCTCAGGCCTCGGTCGACTCGGCGGCGGCCTCAGCCTCGTCCGCCTTCTTGTCGGCCTTCTTCGCCTTCTGCGTGATGGCGTCGCCCTTGGCGTCGCCACCCTCAAGGGCCTTGGCGAACTCGTCGAAGGAGCGACGCTTGCTCTCCTTCGTCACCGGCTGCAGCAGCGGCGCGGGGGCGGGGAGGCCCTTGTGGGCCTGCCAGTCACCGGTCAGCTTCAGGATGGCGAGCACAGCCTCGGTGGGCTGGGCGCCGACGGACAGCCAGTACTGCGCACGCTCGGCGTTGACCTCGATGCGCGACGGGTTGTAGGTCGGGTGGTAGATACCGATCTCTTCGATCGCGCGACCGTCCCGGCGGGTGCGGGCGTCGGCGACGACGATGCGGTAGTGCGGCTGGCGAATCTTGCCGAGGCGCTTGAGCTTGATCTTGACTGCCACTGGAGTGGTGTCTCCTGAACTTGACGTGGTTGGGCACATGAGATGCCACGTGGGGTTGCGGTACTCGGGTGCCCGATGGACGCGTCAGCCGGAGGAGAGAGGGGTCCTATGCGACTGTCGAGTACAGCTAGCCATTGTGCCATACGCCCGCGCCGCCCTCCGCCGGGCGGGTCGGCCCGCACCCGGCTCACCCGGCAGCGCCGTCAGGAGGCCGCCGCCGTGGTGACATCGGGGATGCGGAAGGGCTTCATGCAGCCGCCGCACACGATCGGCGCCTGGGCCAGGACGGAGGGCACGACCCGTACGTTGCGCCCGCAGTCGCAGACGGCCTTCACCCGTACGCCGCCGCCGGAGGAACCGTGCCGGGCGGCCGGCCCCCGGAAGCTGCGCTTGGTGTCCGCCGCCGTCGCGGCCGTGTGCGCCTTCAGGGCGCGCTGCAGCCGCTCCATGGTGGGGCGGTAGCGCTTCTTCGCCTCGGGGTTCAGGGTCACCAGGGAGAAGCCGCTGCTCGCGTGCGGCTCCTCGGAGTGGTCCAGCCCCATCTCCTCGGCGATCGCGAGGAATCTGCGGTTGTGGTAGCGGCCGGCGCGCGAGGTGTCGCGGACTCCGCGCGCGGCGGCGATGCCGTGGACTGCCTCGTGCAGCAGTCGCTCGAAGGAGAGCTCGCCGCCGCAGGCGGACGAGGACTCTCCGATCAGGGACTCGGGCGCGGCAAGGTCAGGCAGCTCGGGGTGGTACCGCTGAATATCGGCCCACGCCTGCGCCAGCTCTGCGGCGAGAACAGGGGGTGTCGTGCTCACGTCGTGACAACGAGCCGAGGTGCCCCGGTGTTCCGATTCCGGGCCATTCCAAATTTTTTGCACGTACCAGTCAGTTCAGTCTGATGCGTCCTGACGAGGACGGGTGCGTCGATCCCAGGAGGAGTCGGTACGTAACGACGACTACGCCCCGGCGCGCGGCTGGTGCCGCACGCCGGGGCGCGGGAGATCGACTCGGGCCGACCGGCTCAGTAGGAGCGGGCGACGATCGCGAGGGTACCGGGAGCGTCGTCCGTCTCCGGGACCGACCCGTCCGCGGCGATCAGGCAGCGTACGGAGACGGCCTGCTCGGCCAGCTTGGCCTCGCCCTCGGGGCCGAGGTCCGCCCACGGGATCCGGGCCCAGCCACCGGCGACGGCGGCCTCGGCGGCCTCCTCGATGGTCGAGACGTCGGACGTACGGGCCTCACGGCGCTCGCGGGACTCGCGCAGCAGCTGCGCCTGGTCCTCCTCCAGCACCTTGGGCAGCAGGTCGGCGAGCGCGTCGATCCGCACGGGGGTCTTGCCGCCCGGGATCCGGCGGGCCAGCATCGCGGTGCCGGCCTCCAGGTCGCGGGGACCGATCTCGATGCGGACCGGTACGCCCTTGAGCTCCCAGTCCACGGCGCGGCGCCCGAAGGGGGTGTCCACGCGGTCGTCGACCTGCACGCGCAGGCCCGCGGCCTTGAGCTGGGCACCCAGCTCGCGGACCTTCGCGACGGCCTCGTCGCCCTTGATCGCCACGACGACGACCTGGACGTGCGCCAGACGCGGCGGGACCCGCAGGCCGTCGTCGTCGCCGTGGGACATGATCAGGCCGCCGACCATGCGGGTCGAGACGCCCCAGGAGGTCTGCCAGACGAGCTCCTGCTTGCCTTCCTTCGACAGGTACTGCGTGTTGAACGCCTTGGCGAAGTTGGTGCCGAGCTCGTGGCTCGTGCCCAGCTGGAGCGCCTTGCCGTCGCCCATCATGCCTTCGAGGGTGAGGGTGTTGATGGCGCCGGCGAAGCGCTCCTTGGCGGTCTTGCGGCCGAGCACGACGTCGATGCCGAGCACGTTCGTCATGAAGTCGCCGTAGACGTCGCGGTGGATCCGGGCGGCGTAGTCGCGGGCGTCCTCGTAGGTGGCGTGGGCCGTGTGGCCCTCCTGCCAGAGGAACTCGCTCGTCCGGAGGAAGACGCGCGGACGCATCTCCCAGCGGACCACGTTGGCCCACTGGTTGATGAGGAGCGGCAGGTCGCGGTAGCTCTGGACCCACTTGGAGAAGTAGTCGTTGATGATCGTCTCGGACGTGGGCCGGACGACGACCGGCTCATCCAGCTCCTTGCCGCCGCCGTGCGTGACGACCGCGAGCTCGGGGGCGAAGCCCTCGACGTGCTCCGCTTCCCTCGTCAGGTACGACTGCGGGATGAACAGCGGGAAGTACGCGTTCTGGGCGCCCGCGTCCTTGATGCGCGCGTCCATCTCCTGCTGCATCCGCTCCCACAGGCCGTAGCCGTACGGCCGGATGACCATGGTGCCGCGCACCGGACCGTTGTCGGCCAGCTCGGCCTTGTTGATCAGATCCTGGTACCAGCGGGGGAAATCCTCCGCCTGCGGGGTGAGAACGGGTGCCTTTGCCATGGCGCGAATGGTACGGCGCCGCGTGCGCCGAGCGTGAATCGGGTGGCGCGCTCCTCTGGACGCGAGGGCGAATGGGGAGTTCCCTGGCAACGGGGGCAAGGGGGCGAAACGGAATCAGGAGCGCTCTTTCGATGACATTGACGCCGACCGCGACGCTCGTCGCCCGGGACTGGGCGGAGATCCAGGAACGGATGCTGGTACCGCTGTACGAGGCGGTCTACGACCGGCTGGAGGTCGGGCCGGGAGACCGGCTGCTCGGCCTCGACTGCGGGGCTGGCCTGGCCCTGCTGCTGGCGGCCGGGCGGGGAGCCGCGGCCACGGGCGTGGAGGCGGATCCGGCCCGCCGGGCGCTGGCCCGGGAGCGGCTGCTGGAGGTGCTGCCGGCGCCGCCCGCCCCGACCCGCCCGTACGACGCCCTGCTGGCCTTCTCCCCGACGCCGGCCGCCCTGGCGGCAGCGCTGCCCGCGGTCCGGCGGGGCGGGGCCGTGGTGCTGGCCGACTGGGGCCCCTCGGAACGCTGCACGGTGCCCGCGGTGCTGGGCGGCGGCCCGGCGCCCCAGGACCTGGACGCGCTCGCGGAACGGGCCGGGCTCAGACCGGACGGCTCGGGGCTGGTGTTCTGCCCCTTCGGGTACGCGGACCTGGACAGCGCCGTGCGCGGGCTGCTGTCGACCGGGCTGTACTGCGCCGCGGGGACCGGCTCGTGCGGGGCCGGGGGCGCGTCGACCTTCGCGATGTTCGACCCGGCGCTGGCGGAGAAGGAACTGGCCGAGGCCCTTCACCCGTACGAGCGGCCCGACGGCGCCGTGTGGCTGCCGAACATCTTCCGGTACGTCATCACCCGGGTGGCCTAGGGAGTTCGGGCGGATCGGCGGGCGGTAGCGGCCGGGGGACGCGGGCACCGGCGGCCCCGGCCGGCCGGCTCAGTCGGTGCCCGGTGCCTTCGCCAGGCGGGGGATGCCCGCGGCGGCGTAGGCGGCCGCCTCGTCCAGTGTCTCGGCGGCGAGGAGTGCCTCGGCCAGGGCGTCGAGCTTCGGTCGGTTCTCGCGCAGCAGACGGCAGGCGTCCTCGTAGCACTCGTCCACGATCCGCCGCATCTCGTGGTCCACCGCGTCGAGGGTGGCGGGGGCGGCGGACAGCCCGTAGGGGCTCTGCCCGTCCGCCGGGATCGCGGTGAGCCGGCCGACGCGCTCGCTCATGCCCCAGCGGCCGACCATGCCGCGGGCGAGGCCGGTGACCTGTTCCAGGTCGCTCTCCGAGCCCGTGGTGATCACGTCGTAGACCACGTGCTCGGCCGCCATGCCGCCCAGCGCTCCGATGATGCGGCCGCGGAGGTAGTCCTCCGTGTACGCGTACCGGTCCGCGTCCGGGGTGGAGAGGGTGACGCCGAGCGCGCGGCCCCGCGGAACGATGGTGATCTTGCGGACCGGGTCGGCGCCCGGTTGGAGCATGCCCAGGAGCGCGTGCCCGCCCTCGTGGTAGGCCGTCCGGCGGCGCTCCTCCTCCGGCATCACCAGGGAGCGCTCCGCGCCCAGCTGGACCTTCTCCAGGGCGTCGGACAGGTCGGCCCGGGTGACGGTCGGCTGCCCGCGCTTGACGGCCAGCAGCGCGGCCTCGTTGGCCAGGTTGGCGAGTTCGGCGCCGGTCATGCCGGGGGTGGTGCGGGCCACGTGGGCCAGGTCCACGTCGGCCGCGAGCGGGATGTCGCGGGTGTGGATGCGCAGGATGGCCTCCCGGCCGGTGCGGTCGGGCGGCGAGACGACCACCGTGCGGTCGAACCGGCCCGGCCGGGTCAGGGCGGGGTCCAGGACGTCCGCCCGGTTCGTGGCCGCCAGCACGATCACGCCCTCGGAGCCGGTGAACCCGTCCATCTCGGTGAGGATCTGGTTGAGGGTCTGCTCGCGTTCGTCGTGGCCGCCCACGCCCGCGCCCGCGCCGCGCGCCCGGCCGATGGTGTCGATCTCGTCGATGAAGATGATCGCGGGGGCCACCTTCCGCGCCTCGGTGAACAGTTCGCGGACCCGGGAGGCGCCGACGCCGACGATCATCTCGATGAACTCGGAGGCGGAGGCGGAGAAGAACGGCACCCCGGCCTCGCCCGCGACCGCCCGCGCCAGGAGGGTCTTGCCGGTGCCGGGCGGACCGGACAGCAGGACGCCCCGGGGCATCCGGGCGCCCATGGCCCGGTACGCCTGCGGGTTCCGCAGGAAGTCGACGACGTCGTTGAGCTCGCCCTCGACCTCGTCGATGCCCGCCACGTCCTGGAAGGTGGTGCGTTTCGCGCCCTCCTGCAGTTCCACCGGCTTGGGCGGGGCCTTGCGGCCCAGCCCGCCCATGCCCCCGCCCATCGCGCCGCCCATCCGGCGGGCGATGAACACCCACAGGAGGATCAGCAGCAGCATCGGGGCCAGGGAGATCAGCAGGTTCGCCAGGAGGCTGCGCTGCACGACGACCGGTTCGGCCGTGACGTTCACGTTCCGCTTGGTCAGGTCGGCCCACAGCTGGTCGTCGGCGAAGGCGGGGCGCTGCGTGACGAACTTGGTGTAGTCGCCCTCGTCGCCGTCGGGCAGCGGCTGCTTCGCCTTGAGCTCGCCCTGGATGGCGTCGCCCTTGGAGTAGATCTTCGAGACGTTGCCGGCGCCGACCTGCTTGCTGAACTCGGTGTACGAGATCGTCGGCTCGTCGCCCTCGTTGAAGAACGACAGCACGAGGTTGGTGATCAGGTAGACGATCAGGGCGGCGAGGATCAGCCCGCGCCAGCCGCCCGGCATCCCCCTTCTCGGCGGCGGGGCGGACGGGGCACCCTCCGAGCGCCAGGGCGTGTCGGCCCGGTCGCGGGGCGGTACGGGGGTGGGGCTGGGCACGGGGCGCCTCCTTCTGCCGTCCTCTCGGCCGACCATAAGGGACAAAACGCACCGTCGCGCCGGGAAGAACGGCGGGCCCCGGCCGTGTGAACACGTCCGGGGCCCGCCGCGAGCACCCGTGCGGGTGCTCCTTCACGCACTACTTCATGAACTTCTTGAACTCGTCCGGGAGGTCGAAGTCCCCACCGGGCTGACCGGCCGCCGGCAGGCCGAAGGGGTTGCTCGCGTCCGCGGGCTCGATCGCCTGCGGACCCTGCTCCCGGCGCGCGGCGGCTGCGGCTTCCTCTTCCCTGCGCTTCATCGGGTTGCCGCTCTTGCGCTTGCCCTTGGCCTGCTTGACCTGCTTCTTCTGCCGGCCGGGGCCGCCACCCATCCCGGGAATGCCGGGCATCCCGGGCATGCCGCCGCCCTGGGCCATGCGGGACATCATCTTGCGGGCGTCGAAGAAGCGCTCGACGAGGGACTTGACGGCGCTGACCTCGGTGCCGGAACCCTTGGCGATACGGGCGCGGCGCGAGCCGTTGATGATCGTCGGGTCCTGGCGCTCGGCCGGGGTCATCGACTTGATGATCGCGGCGGTGCGGTCCACGTCGCGCTCGTCGATGTTGTTGATCTGGTCCTTGATCTGACCCATGCCGGGGAGCATGCCGAGCAGCTTGGAGATGGAGCCCATCTTGCGGACCTGCTCCATCTGGGCCAGGAAGTCGTCGAGCGTGAACTCCTTGGGACCCTTGGCGAGCTTGGCCGCCATCTTCTCGGCCTCGGCCTGCGAGAAGGTCTTCTCGGCCTGCTCGATGAGGGTGAGCATGTCACCCATGTCGAGGATCCGGCCCGCCATGCGGTCCGGGTGGAAGGCGTCGAACTCGTCGAGCTTCTCGCCGTTCGAGGCGAACATGATCTGCTTGCCGGTGACGTGCGCGATCGAGAGCGCGGCACCGCCGCGGGCGTCGCCGTCGAGCTTGGAGAGCACGACGCCGTCGAAGCCGACCCCGTCGCGGAAGGCCTCGGCGGTGTTGACCGCGTCCTGGCCGATCATGGCGTCGACGACGAACAGGATCTCCTGCGGCGACACCGCATCACGGATGTCGGCCGCCTGCCGCATCAGTTCCTGGTCGATGCCGAGACGGCCGGCGGTGTCGACGATGACGATGTCGTGCTGCTTGGTGCGCGCGTACTCGATGGAGTCCTTGGCGACCTGGACCGGGTCGCCGACGCCGTTGCCGGGCTGGGGCGCGTAGACCGCGACGCCCGCGCGCTCGGCGACGACGGACAGCTGGTTGACGGCGTTGGGGCGCTGGAGGTCGCAGGCGACGAGGAGCGGGGCGTGGCCCTGCCCCTTGAGCCAGAGGCCGAGCTTTCCGGCGAGGGTGGTCTTACCGGCACCCTGGAGACCGGCCAGCATGATCACGGTGGGCGCGGTCTTGGCGAACCGGAGCCGACGCGTCTCGCCACCGAGGATGGTGACCAGCTCGTCATTGACGATCTTGAGGACCTGTTGCGAAGGATTCAGCGCCTTGCTGACCTCCTCGCCGCGGGCCCTCTCCTTGACGTTCGCGATGAAGGAGCGGACGACCGGGAGGGCGACGTCGGCCTCAAGGAGCGCGATACGGATTTCCCGGGCCGCTGCGTCGATGTCAGCCTCGGACAGCCGGCCTTTGCCGCGCAGGCCCTTGAAGGTATTCGCCAGGCGGTCGGAGAGAGTATCGAACACGGCGCTCGTAGGTCCTTGGGGTCGGAGGCGGTGGGTCGTCCTCCAGAGTATCCGGCCCCACAAATGAATCGACCTCGCCTGTCGGAATAGGCAGGCGAGGTCATGACCCCGCATTCGTGGGGAGCAAGCGTTGCCGATCTTCAGGACGTGCTGTCCGGGTGGGCCATCCCCGCAGTGATGGGGAGCACAGCCCGATCAACGTCGGCCTTGCCGTGACGGTTACGGTCACCTCAAACCCGCCTCCACCGCCCCGGCCAGGGCGGCCGCCGCGGGGGCGGGCAGGGGTTTGCCGTCGGCGTCGACCACGTACACGGTGTCCACCGCGTTCGCGCCCAGCGTGGAGACGTGCGCGCTGCGGACCCGTACGCCCCCGGCCTCCAGGGCGCGCCCGATGCGGTGCAGCAGCCCCACCGCGTCCGGGGCGCGCACCTCCAGGACGGTGGCCAGCGAGGACACGTCCGGGACCGCGGTGACGCGGGGCGGCGGCGGGACCACCCCGCGCCTCTTCGGGTAGGCCGCCTCGCGCTCCGCCAGCTTGGCCGGGACGTCCAGCGAGCCGTCCAGGGCGCGCACCAGGTCGGTACGGAGCCGGGCGGCCTGCGGCAGCGAGCCGTACTCCGCCGCCACCAGCCAGCGCAGGACGAGCACCTCCCCGAGCCGGTCGGGGAGCTCCAGGGAGCGCAGCTCCGCCGCCCGCACCGTGAGCCGGTGCAGCGCCAGCACTCCGGCCACCGCGGGGAGGACACCCGGCTGGTCGGGGACGGCCACGACCAGCTCCCCGCCCACGGCGTCCTCCTCCTGCCGGGGGTGCAGCGCGAGCACCGGCTCGCGGGTGCGCAGGGCCTCCACGGCCAGTCGCTCCTGTTCGGTGGTCGGGACCTCCAGGTCACGGGCCGCCGGGGCGGCGCCCTCCAGGACGGCGGCGACCCGCGCGACCAGGTCCGCCACCAGTGATCCGCGCCACGCGCTCCACGCCGCCGGTCCGGTGGCCAGGGCGTCCGCCTCGGTCAGGGCGTGCAGGATCTCCAGCGTGCCGATCGACCCGACGGCCCGCGCCACGGACTTGACGGTGGCCGGATCGTCCAGGTCGCGACGGGTGGCGGTGTCGATCAGCAGCAGGTGGTGGCGTACGAGGGTGCCCAGGACGGCGACGTCCTGCGCGTCGAAGCCGACCCGGGCGGCCATGTCGCGGGCGATGACCTCGCCGGCCACGGAGTGGTCGCCGGGCCAGCCCTTGCCGATGTCGTGGAGCAGGGCCGCCATCAGCAGCAGGTCGGGCCGGCCGACCCGGCGGGTCAGGGCGGAGGCCCGTACCGCCGTCTCGATCAGGTGCCGGTCCACGGTCCAGGTGTGCACGGGATTGCGCTGGGGGCGGCACCGCACCCGCTCCCAGTCGGGCAGCAGCCGTGTGATCAGGCCTTCCGCCTCCAGGGCCTCCCACACGGCCACCATCGGCTCCCCCGCCCCCAGCAGGGTGAGCAGCTGCTCGCGCGCCTCGGCCGGCCAGGGCACCGGGAGCGGCTTCGCCTGCGCCGCGAGCCGGCGCAGGGCGTGCAGGGAGACGGGGAGTCCCGCCTGCGCGGCGGCCGCGGCGAGCCGGAGCGGCAGGACGGGGTCCCGGTCGGGCCGCGCGGCCAGGGCGAGTACGGCCTCTCCGTCGGACTCCACGACGCCTTCGGCCAGGGGGGCCCGTTCGGTCGCCTGGGTGCCCCGGGGGCCGAGCAGTCCGCGCAGCCTGGGGCGGGCGGCGCGGGCCCGCAGGACCCGTCCGACCTCCCGCCAGGTCACGTCGCCCGCGTACGCGACGACGTGCGCGGCCGCGTACACCTCGCGCAGCAGCGCGTCCGCGTCGAGCAGCCCGAGCCGCGCCGCGACCTGGTCCTGGTCCTGGAGGGAGAGCCGGTCGGTGGACCGGCCGGTCACGAGGTGCAGGGCGTCGCGCGCGTCCAGGAGCCGGCGCCGGGCCTCGACGAGGCCCTCGCGGGGGGCGTCGGCCAGCCAGGACGCCGCCACCGCGCGCAGCGCGGTGGCGTCCCGGAGGCCGCCGCGGGCCTCCTTGAGGTCGGGTTCGAGCAGGAAGCGGAGTTCGCCGGCCCGCTCGGCCCGGTCGCGGCACAGGGCGTGGAGCTGCGGGAGGCGTTTGGCGGCCTGGTTGCGCCAGTCGGCCAGGACGGAGGTCCGCAGGCCGGCGAGGAGTCCGGCGTCGCCCGCGACGACCCGGGAGTCGAGCAGCCCGAGGTGCACCTTGAGGTCCTCGGCGGCGGTCTTGCGGGCCTCGGCGGGGGTGCGTACCGAGTGGTCGAGGGCCAGGCCCAGGTCCCACACGGGATACCAGACGCGGTCGGCCAGGGCGCTCAGCGCCCGGGGCTCCGCCTTGCCGTCGTGCAGCAGCACCAGGTCGAGGTCGCTGCGCGGGGAGAGCTCGGCCCTTCCGTAGCCGCCGACGGCCACGAGGGCCGCACCCCGCACGCCGGTCTCCCGTACGGCGGTCGTGAACAGCGAGTTCAGCCAGTCGTCGGTCAGCCCGGCGAGGGCGGAACGCCGGGCGGGCCCGGACCGCGACTCCTCCTGGAGGAGTCGCAGCCGGGCCGCGGCGTAGCCGCTGGGTCCCGAGTCGGCCGTGTGATCCGTGCTCTCTTCGACGCTCGACACCCAGGGGCTCCCGTCACTCAGAGCGCGTCAGCGCCGCGTTCGCCGGTGCGGACCCGGATGACCGACTCCACGGGGACGCTCCACACCTTGCCGTCACCGATCTTCTCGGTGCGGGCGGCGGCGACGATCACTTCCATCACGTCGTCGGCCGCGTCGTCCTCGACGACCACCTCGATGCGGATCTTCGGTACGAGGTCCACGGTGTACTCGGCGCCCCGGTAGACCTCGGTGTGGCCGCGCTGGCGGCCGTAGCCGCTGGCCTCGGAGACCGTGAGGCCCTGGACGCCGAAGGTGTGCAGGGCGTCCTTGATCTCGTCCAGCCGGTGCGGCTTCACGATCGCGGTGATGAGCTTCATGCGTCAACCTTCTTGCTCGCGGCGGCAGCGGTGGCGGTGGCGGAGGTGCTCCGGGAGGAGGCACCGCCGCCGGCTCCGCTGAAGTCGTAGGCGGTCTCGGCGTGCTCGACCTGGTCGATGCCGGAGACCTCGTCGTCCTCGCTGACGCGCATCCCGATCGTCTTGTCGAGGAGGAAGGCGAGCAGCGCGGACGCCACGAGAGAGTAGGCGAGGACGGCGAAGACCCCTACGGCCTGCTTGCCGAGCTGTTCCAGGCCGCCGCCGTAGAAGAGGCCGGCGACGTCGGACTGGACCCCGCCGGTGGCGAAGAGGCCGACCAGGAGGGAGCCGGCGATCCCGCCGACGAGGTGGACCCCGACGACGTCGAGGGAGTCGTCGTAGCCGAACTTGTACTTCAGGCCCACCGCCATGGCGCAGAGCAGACCGGCGATGGCGCCGACGGCGATCGCGCCGAGCGGGCTGACCGCGCCGCCGGCCGGGGTGATGGCGACGAGGCCGGCGACGGCGCCGGAGGCCGCGCCGAGGGTGGTGAAGGAGCCGTGGCGCAGCTTCTCGTAGGCGAGCCAGGCGAGCATGGCGGCAGCGGTGGCGACCTGGGTGTTGACGAACATGACGGCGCCGACGCCGTCGTCGTTGCCGAGCCAGGAGCCCGCGTTGAAGCCGAACCAGCCGAACCACAGGAGGCCGGCGCCGAGCATCACGAGGGGGAGGCTGTGCGGGCGCATGGGGTCCCGCTTGAAGCCGACGCGCTTGCCGATGACCAGGATCACGCCGAGGGCCGCGGCGCCCGCGTTGATGTGGACGGCGGTGCCGCCGGCGAAGTCGATGACGCCCAACTCGAAGAGCCAGCCGCCGGCGCCCCAGACCCAGTGGGCGACGGGGAAGTAGACGACCGTGACCCACAGGGCGGTGAACAGGGCCCAGGCGCTGAACTTGACGCGGTCGGCGAGCGCGCCGCTGATCAGGGCGGGGGTGATGACGGCGAACATCAGCTGGAAGACGGCGAAGACGTAGACCGGGATGGTGTAGCCGTCCCACAGCTCGGTGATGCCGATGCCGCTGAGGCCGACGTAGTCGGAGTTCCAGCCGATGAGGGAGCCGGAGTCGGTGCCGAAGGCGAGGCTGAATCCGTAGAGGACCCAGAGGATCGTGACGATCCCGAGGCTGATGAAGCTCATCATCAGCATGTTGAGACTGCTCTTGACGCGGACCATGCCCCCGTAGAAGAAGGCGAGTCCCGGGGTCATCAGCATGACCAGGGCGGAGCAGATGAGCATGAACCCGGTGTTCGCGGCAGACAGCGTCGGGGCGTCTGCCGCGAGGGTCGTGATGGCTGATGCCATCGGCGTCTCCTCGTCGTCGGTACGTTCGCGTGCGGGCGATCGTGAAAACCTGAGCGGCGTTAAGGGAACCGGCCGGGTGGGGGGCCTTGCCGGTCAATGGTCCTGAGATTCGCGCAGGCCGGTTTCCGGCGGCGCCGCTCGGTGTTTCACCGCGATGACGAAGACGCGCGGGCTGTTACGGGGGGATGAACACGGCCGCCGCCGTTCAGATGGCGGAGCTGGGCCCGCCCGGGGCGGTCCCGGCCGCGGCAGCACCCGGATGACCTGGCTGGGGGAGCCTGATCGGGCTTCTCGGGGTGTCTGCCGCGGCCGGGAGCAGGAGGGAGACGGCCGCGCGGACCGTCAGACGGCCTCGGCGGCTTCGGGGAGCCGCGAGGCGAGGTGGTCGGTGAGCCGGACCACCTCGGCGACGTCGCCGTACTCGCGGGCGGCGGTGTCGACGGTCTTGCGCAGGCGGGTGTTCACCCGTTCGGACCGGACCTTTCCCGCCACGTCGAGGGCGCGGCCGACCAGGACGGCGGCCTGCTCGGGCTCGCGCCGGAGCAGGTGCACGGTGGCCATGCCGATGAGGTTGAGGGCGTAGGAGCGCTGGTGCTCCTCGTCCTTCTCGAAGAGCTCGACGGCCCGCTCCATGACGGGTTCGGCGAGGGAGGCGTAGGTGGGGCTGCGGCCGGCCACGTAGGCCAGGTCGCGGTAGGAGTGCGCGTTCTCGCCGTTCAGTTCCGCCTCGGAGAAGAAGCGGATCCAGTCGGGCTCGGGTTCGCCGCCGAAGCCGGCGTCGCCGAAGGTGTCCTCGGCCATGCGCACCGCGCGCTTGCAGCGGCTGGGCTGCCCCATGTTGGCGTAGGCGCGGGCCTCCATCGCATACAGCATGGCCTGGGTGCGCGGGCCGGCGCAGTCGCGGCTGCCGTACTGCGCGAGGTGGATGAGTTCCAGGGCGTCCTCCGGCCGGCCGAGGTGGATCATCTGGCGGCTCATGCCGGAGAGGATGTACGAGCCCAGCGGCTTGTCCCCGCCCTCCTTCGCGGCGTGCAGCGCGAGGACGAAGTACTTCTGGGCGGTGGGGTGCAGCCCTATGTCGTAGCTCATCCAGCCGGCCAGTTCGGCGAGTTCGGCGGCGACCTTGAACAGCCGCTTCATCACCGGGGCCGGGTGGTTCTCCTGGAGGAGGTCGGTGACCTCGTGGAGCTGGCCCACGACGGCCTTGCGGCGCAGTCCGCCGCCGCACTGGGCGTCCCACTGGCGGAACATCACGGTCGTGGCGTCGAGGAGGTCGAGCTCGGGCCCGGACAGCCTGGGGGGCCGGGGGCCGCCGAGGGCGCCCGCCGGTCTGGCCTCGCGCGCTCCCGGGTCGGCGCTCGGGGCCGGGACGAGCCAGCGCTGCATGGGCTCGATGAGGGCGGGACCGGCGGACAGGGCGAGCGAGGTCCCGAGGAAGCCGCGGCGGGCCAGCATCAGGTCGCTGCGGGAGAACTCGCCGAGCAGCTCGACGGTCTGCGGGCCGGCCCAGGGCAGGTCCACCCCGGAGACGGAAGGGGTCTGGTGCGCGGTGCGCAGGCCGAGCTGTTCGATGGCGACGACGGAGCCGAAGCGTTCGGAGAACAGCTCGGACAAGATCCGCGGGACGGGCTCGCGCGGCTGCTCCCCGTCGAGCCAGCGGCGCACGCGGGAGGTGTCCGTGCTGATGTGGTGGGCGCCCATCTGGCGGGCCCGGCGGTTGACCTGGCGGGCGAGTTCGCCCTTGGACCAGCCGCTGCGGACGAACCACGAGGTCAGCTGCTCGTTACGGGCAGCCGGGTCCTCGATCGCTCCGCTTGCGCCGTTGCCGCCCACTGGAACGCCCCCATCCGCTCTGCTTCTCCACCCGAAACCCTGGCGGGGGCGCCGAGCGCCGCCACGGACCTTCACAGATCCTTCACGCCTTGCCTCCGGCATACCCACGATCGGGTCCGCCTCAGGGGTTCGTGCACCGAAAGTAATCCTACGATCACCCCTGCGGCGAGGGCGATTCCGGAAACGCCACCATTCGCCACCCCTTTGAACGAACTCGCCACCAGCCAGGCGCGATTCACTTGACAGCGAGGTGAAAACGGATGGGTGGACGGGAGTGCGCGAGGGGCGTGCGCCGGGGCGGCCCCGGAGGCCACCCCGCGGCGGACCGTCGGCAGCGGGCCCACCGCGCTCGTAACCACCGGCGCGTCCGACCCGTTGGAGGGGGCATGGGCATGGGCTTCACGATCGGCGGCAGCCGAGGCACCAGGGAGTTCCGCACCGGCGCCCGGCGCCGCGGCCGGACCTCGGAGTGCACGGTGGTGGCGGAGTACACAGGGCTGTGGGGCTGGGACGTGGTGCCCGGCGCCCGCGCCGCGGCACCCTCGCGCGACTGCTCCTGCGGGGACGCGCGGTGCGCCGCGCCGGGCGCGCATCCGCTCGACTTCGCCCCCACGGTCCCCGCCGGGGCAACCCTGGACGAGGTCACCAAGACCTGGGGCGAGTACCCGGGCGCGGCGGCGCTGCTCCCCGTCGGCCGCTTCTTCGACGTCATCGAGGTCTCCGAGGAGGTCGGGCGGCGCGCACTGGTCCGGTTGGAGCGGATGGGCCTGCCGCTGGGCCCGGTGATCGTCACCCCCGACGGCCGGGCGCAGTTCTTCGTGGCGCCGGGCGCGGCGGCGGAGCTGCCGCAGCTGCTGTACCGGATGGGCTGGGACGACGCCGACCTCGATCTGTGCGCCCTGGGCCACGGCGCCTTCGTGACGGCCCCGCTGTCCGACCGGGCCGGGCTCGGTCCGGTCGGCTGGCTGCGGCCGCCCGCGCTCGACTCCGCCGGTGGCCCGCCGCAGGCCCGGCTGCTGCTCGGCACCCTGGCGTACGTCTGCCACCGCTCGCGGAGGTAGTCCCGCTCGCGCCGGTGCCCCCGCGTTCCGGACGGAACGCGGGGGCACCGGCGTAGGTGCGCCGAGGGGTGCTCAGTCGCCGATCAGGGCGTCCACGAACGCCTCCGGCTCGAAGGGCGCCAGGTCGTCCGGGCCCTCGCCGAGACCGATGAGCTTGACCGGGACGCCCAGCTCGCGCTGGACGGCGACGACGATGCCGCCCTTGGCGGTGCCGTCGAGCTTGGTCAGCACGATGCCGGTGATGTCCACGACCTCGGCGAAGACACGGGCCTGGGTCAGGCCGTTCTGCCCGGTGGTGGCGTCCAGGACCAGCAGGATCTCGTCCAGCGGGCCGTGCTTCTCCACGACGCGCTTGACCTTGCCGAGCTCGTCCATCAAGCCGGTCTTGGTGTGCAGGCGGCCCGCGGTGTCGATGAGCACCACGTCGGCGCCCTCGGCGATGCCCTCCTTGACGGCGTCGTAGGCGATGGACGCCGGGTCGCCGCCCTCGGGACCGCGCACGGTGCGCGCGCCGACGCGTTCGCCCCAGGTCTGGAGCTGGTCGGCGGCGGCGGCGCGGAAGGTGTCCGCCGCGCCGAGCACCACGCTGCGGCCGTCGGCGACGAGCACCCGGGCGAGCTTGCCGGTGGTGGTGGTCTTGCCGGTGCCGTTGACGCCGACGACCATCACGACGGCCGGGGTGTCGACGCCGCTCTCGGTCTTCACGGCGCGGTCGAAGTCGGTGCCGAGCAGGGTCAGCAGTTCCTCCTTGAGCAGGGTGCGCAGGTCCGCGGGGGTACGGGTGCCGAGCACCTTGACCCGCTCGCGGAGCCGGTCGACCAGTTCCTGGGTCGGTACGACACCCACGTCGGCGATGAGGAGGGTCTCCTCGATCTCCTCCCAGGTGTCCTCGTCGAGGTGCTCGCGGGAGAGGAGCGTGAGCAGCCCCTTGCCGAGCGAGGTCTGCGACCGGGCGAGGCGGGAGCGCAGCCGGACCAGGCGGCCGGCGGTGGGCTCGGGCACCTCGATCCCGGGCGCGGGCGGAGCCTCGACGACCGGGTCCTCGACGGCGGTCGGGGATTCGAGGGCGGCCCCGGCGTCGGGGAGGCCGACCTCCTCGATGGTGCGGCGCGGCTCTTGCGCCGTCGGTGCGGCGTCCTCCCCCACCTGGGGTTCGGCGGGCGGGGCAGTGATGGTCGGCGTGCTCGACGGAGCCGGGGGCGGCAGCTGCTTCTTCTTGCGGCTGCCGATCACGAGCCCGCTGATCGCGCCGACCGCGACCAGGGCGATGACTACGGCAAGGATAAGGATGTCCATAACCCCTCCAGTATCAGCCACCGCGTGCGGCCGGGCCGGTGCCCCGCGGGCGACGGGCCCGCCGCAGGCTCGTACGGGGCATTGAGCCTCCGCTCATCGGGGTGGCGCGGTGGGGCGTACTGCCGGCCGTGGCCCTTCTCCGGGCGGTACCCGCCGGGACCCTGTCCAACTGACGCCACGTCAGCTAACGTCCCCCTTCGCCCGCCCACCCGCATCCGGCGAAGGGGGACTCCTCCATGCCCGTCACCGTGGCCCGGTTCAATCTCGTCGACCCGAACGGCACCCCCGCGTCCCTCTCCGCCCGGTACCGCACGGCCCTGGAGATGGCGCGCTACGCGGACGACCGGGGGATCGACACCGTCCAGACCGAGGAGCACCACGGCACCGCCAACAACTGGCTGCCCTCCCCCTTCGCCTTCGCCGCCGCGGTGTTCGGCGCCACCCGCCGGATCGCCGTCACCGTCTCGGCGATCATCGGCCCGCTGTACGACCCGCTGAGGGTCGCGGAGGACATCGCCGTCCTCGACCTGCTCAGCGGCGGCCGGCTCGTGACGGTCGCCGGCATCGGCTACCGGCCCGAGGAGTACGAGCAGCACGGGGTGGCGTGGAGCCGGCGCGGCAGCCTGCAGGACGAGCTGCTGGAGACCCTGCTGAAGGCCTGGACGGGCGAGCCCTTCGAGTTCCGCGGCCGGACGGTACGGGTCACCCCGACGCCGTTCACCCGCCCCCACCCGCTGCTGCTCGTCGGCGGCAGCTCCGAGGCGGCGGCCCGGCGCGCGGCGCGGCTCGGGCTGCCGTTCTTCCCGAGCGCGCACCTGCCGGATCTGGAGGCGTACTACCGCGCCCGGCTCGCGGAGTTCGGCACGGAGGGTTTCTGCATGATGCCCGCGGCCGAGACCCCGCTGCTGCACATCGCGGAGGATCCGGACCAGGTCTGGGCCGAGCACGGCGAGCACTTCCTGCACGAGGCGGGCATGTACGCGTCCTGGCAGTCCAAGGACATCCGCAGCGCCGTACGGTCGGGCGCGCGATCGGTGGCGGAGCTGCGCGCGGAGGGCGTGTACCGCGTCCTCACCCCCGACGAGGCGGTCGCGTACGCGCGGGGCGCCGGCGAGGCGGGCAACCTCGTCCTGCACCCGCTGTGCGGCGGCATGCCGCTGGACGAGGGCTGGCGCAGCCTGCACCTCCTGTGCGAACAGGTACTGCCCCGGCTCAAGGACTGAGCCGGGGCAGTATCGAGGAGACGGGGTGGTGGCGGGGGATGGTTACCCCATCTCCTCCAGCGCCTTGCCCTTGGTCTCCGGCACCCACTTGAGGATGAACGGGATCGAGAGCAGGGCGAAGGCTGTGTAGATCACGTACGCACCGGACAGGTTCCAGTCCGAGAGCGTCGGGAACGTGACGGTGATGACCCAGTTGGCGACCCACTGGGCCGCGGCGGCGACGCCGAGCGCCGCGGCCCGGATGCGGTTCGGGAACATCTCGCCGAGCAGCACCCAGACCACCACGCCCCAGGACAGGGCGAAGAAGAGCACGAAGGCGTGCGCGGCGACCAGTGCGACCGTGCCCTGGGCGTCGGGCATGGTGATGTTGTCGCCGGTGCCGGTCTTGAAGGAGAACGCCCACGCGCAGACGCCGAGCGAGACGGCCATGCCGGCCGAGCCGATGAGCGCGAGCGGCCTGCGGCCGATCCGGTCCACGAAGATCATCGCGATGACCGTACCGATGATGTTGATGATCGACGTGGTGAACGAGTACAGGAACGAGCTGGTCGGGTCGATACCGACCGACTGCCACAGCGAGGAGCTGTAGTAGAAGATCACGTTGATGCCGACGAGCTGCTGGAAGACGGAGAGGCCGATGCCGATCCAGACGATGGGCAGCAGCCCGAAGCGACCGCCGAGCAGGTCCTTGAAGGTGGACTTGTGCTCGGAACGCATCGCCAGGTCGATCTCGGAGACGCGGGCGTCCAGGTCGATCTTCGAGCCCTCGACCTCGCGCAGCACCTGCCGTGCCTGCTCCGTGCGGCCGACGGAGATCAGGAAGCGCGGGGACTCCGGGATGACGAAGGACATCAGCCCGTAGAGCACGGCCGGCACGACCATGACGCCGAGCATCCACTGCCAGGCCTCCAGGCCCGCGATCTCGCCGCGCTGGTCGCCGTCGGCGAGGTTGAGGATGCCCCAGTTGACGAGCTGCGAGACGGCGATGCCGATGACGATGGCGGCCTGCTGGAAGGAGGCGAGCCGGCCTCGGTAGGCGGGCGGGGACACCTCGGCGATGTAGGCGGGGCCGATGACGGAGGCCATGCCGATGCCGAAGCCGCCGATCACGCGCCACATGGCGAGGTCCCAGAGGGCGAACGGGAGGGCCGAGCCGATGGCGCTCGCGGTGAAGAGGACGGCGGCGATCTGCATGCAGCGGATACGGCCGATCCGGTCGGCGATGCGGCCCGCGGTGGCGGCGCCGAACGCGCAGCCGATCAGGGCGGCGGCGATCACCTGGGCCAGGACCTCGGAGCCGACGTCGAACCGGTCGCGGATCGCTTCGACGGCGCCGTTGATCACGGAGCTGTCGTAGCCGAAGAGGAAGCCGCCCATGGCCGCGGCCGCGGTGATGAAGATGACGTGGCCGAGGTGGTCGGGCTGCGACCTGGATCCGCCGCCCGGCGACGAGGCCTGCTCTGTGCTGGTCAAGATGTGCTCCGTGGGGGTTTCGTCCGTCCATACAGTGGCGCACAGGTCAAGATCGGGCACCACCCGAGGGCGGGAGACAGCGGAGCCGAGCCTATGCGTTCATTTTATGAAGTCAAGAGCTGCCATCTACTTCACATCGGGCGAGGAGGGGGCACACTGAGTTCACTTCTTGAATATGCAGTCGATGAACGGGCCGCCGCTGTCAGCGGAGCCGCTGGCTGATGACCTTCGAGACCCCGTCGCCCTGCATCGATACGCCGTAGAGGGCGTCCGCGACCTCCATCGTCCGCTTCTGGTGCGTGATCACGATCAGCTGCGAGCTCTCCTGGAGCTCCTCCATGATCCGGATCAGCCGCTGCAGGTTGGTGTCGTCGAGCGCGGCCTCGACCTCGTCCATCACGTAGAACGGACTCGGCCGCGCCTTGAAGATGGAGACCAGCAGGGCCACGGCCGTCAGCGAGCGCTCGCCGCCGGAGAGCAACGACAGCCGTTTGACCTTCTTGCCCGGCGGACGGGCCTCCACGTCGACCCCGGTGGCCAGCATGTTGCCGGGGTCCGTGAGGACGAGACGGCCCTCTCCGCCGGGGAACAGCCGGGAGAACACGCCCTCGAACTCCCGGGCCGTGTCCCGGTACGCCTCGGTGAACACCTGCTCCACGCGGGCGTCGACCTCCTTCACCACTTGAAGGAGATCGGCCCGGGTCTTGCGCAGGTCCTCCACCTGCTCGCTGAGGAACTGGTGGCGTTCCTCCAGCGCCGCGAACTCCTCCAGGGCCAGCGGATTGACCTTGCCGAGCTGCTGGTAGGCGCGTTCGGCCGCCTTGAGCCGCTTCTCCTGCTGAGCGCGGACGAAGGGGCCGGGCCGGTTGCGCGGGTGCTCCGGGTCCTGCGGGAGCTCCTCGCCCTCGGCCGGCGGAGACGGCGGCACCGGCTGGTCGGGCCCGTACTCGGCCACCAGGCCGACGGGCTCCATCCCGAACTCCTCCAGCGCCCTGCCCTCCACCTGCTCGATGCGCAGCCGCTTCTCGGCGCCGAGCACCTCGCCCCGGTGCACCGAGTCGGTGAGCTTGTCGAGCTCGCCCTTGAGGTCCCGGCCCCGGTTGCGGGCCTCCCCCAGCTCCCGTTCGCGCAGGCCCTTGGCGTACTCGGCGCCCGCGCGCTCCTCGTCGGCGCGGCGCAGCGAGACCTCCACGTGCGCGAGCAGCTGGCGTGCGCCGTCCGCCACCGCGCCGGCCACCTCCGCCTCCTGCCGCAGCCGGGCCCGGCGCCGCTCGGCGCGGGCACGGGCCTCGCGTTCCGCGCGGGCCCCGCGATCCAGCGCATCGGCCCGGCCGGCCAGTGCCTTGACCCGCTCCTCGTGCGTCCTGAGCTGGAGACGTGCCTCCATCTCGGTCTGCCGCGCATTGGCCCCGTCGGCGGCGAGCCGGTCCCGCCGCGAGGTGTCCGGCTCCTCCTCGACGGGCATCTCCTCGGCGGTCGCCAGCCGCTCCGCGCACTCCTCCACCTCGGCCAGGGCCTGCTCCAGGGCGGTCTGCGCCGTGGCCGCGGCGGCCGCGCTGCGCTCGGCCTCGCCCGCCGCGCCCTTCGCCTGCCCGGCGAGGCGTCCGAGCTGCTGCGCGGCGCCGGCCCGGGCTCGCTCGCCGGCCCGGCGCCGCTCCCCCAGCTCCTCGACCAGGACGGCCGCTTCCTCTCGGCGTGCCTGCGCCGCCGCCTGGGCCTCGCCGAGCTCCCGGCAGCGCCCGTCCAACCGGGCCAGCTCGGCCTCCGCCTCGTCGACGGCGGCCTGCACCTCGATCAGGCTGGGCGCGCCGGCGGAGCCGCCGTGCGCGAGGTGCGCGCCCAGCACGTCCCCATCGAGGGTGACGGCCACCAGCTCGGGCCGCTCCGCGATCAGCGCCTCGGCCTCGTCGAGGGTCGCCACCACCACGTGGTCCCGCAGGACCCGGCCTACGGCCCGCAGCAGCGCGGGGTCCCCGTGCACCAGGGCGGCGGCGCCGGCCGGGCGGTCGGTCGGCCCGCTCCCGGAACCCGCCCCGGCGAGGACGGCTCCGCCCTCGGTGCCGGCGCTCGGGCCCCGGGAATCCGGGTACCGAGGTACGGCCGGACGGGGGACGCCCGCCTGCGCCGCCCCGGCGGGCTCCGGCCCCACCCCCAGAAGTCCACCGACCGCGGCGCCGCCCGCCCCGACGGCCACGGCGCCGGGCGCGGCCTCGGGCGCGGCGCTCCCCGCCCCGCCCGGCACGGCCCCCCCGGCACCGCCCGGGGCCGCGGGGGCGGAGTCAGGGCCGAAGCCCGGGGCGCTGGTCGGCGCGGAGCCCGGGGCCGATCCCGGCACGGAGCCCGCGGCGCTCCCCGCCCCGCCCGGCACGGCCTCCGCGGCGACGCCTGGGGCCGATCCCGGCACGGAGCCCAGGCCGAAGCCCGGCGCGGAGCCCGCCGCACCGCCCGGGGCAACGCCCGCCGCAACGCCCGGCGCGGAGTCCGGAGCGGAGCCCAGGCCGAAGCCCGGCGCGGAGTCCGGGGCAACGCCCGGCGCGGAGCCCGGGACAACGCCCGGCGCGGAGCCCGGGGCAACGCCCGGCGCGGAGCCCGGGGCCGATCCCGGGGCGGAGCCCGGGGCCACGGACTGCTCCGGGACCACCGGGGCGGGCGGGGTGATCAGGAGCGTGGCGCGGCCGGCGTCCGACGCGCGCAGATGGCGGATCGCCCCGGCCGCCGATCCGGGCGAGGCCACGGCCACCGCGTCCGCCGCCGTGCCCAGCGCGGCGGCGATCGCGACCTCGTACCCCGGGGTCACCGAGAGCCGCTCGGCCGCCGGTCCCAGCAGCCCGGCCAGCCGCTCCCGCGCCGCGAGCAGCGCCCCCGTACCGTCCTTGCGGCGCAGCCCGAGCGCCAGCGCGTCCCGGCGTGCCGACACCGCCGCCCGCGACCGCTCCGCGGCCGTGACCGCGTCCCGGGCGGTGCCCAGCCCGGCCTCGGCCTCCGCGAGGGCGACCCGCGCCGCCTCGTACCGCGCCGCGACCGCCGCGTCGGCGTCCAGCGGTCCGACCTCCGCCGCCAGTTCCTCGTACTCCTCCCGCGCCGCCACCGCCCGGGACTCGGCCTCGTCCCGCGCCGCGACCAGCCGGTCGATCTCCGCCTGCGCCGCCCCCGCGCGGGAGCGGGCCGCGCCGAGCCGTCCCGTCAGCCGCGCCAGCGCCTCGCGCCGGTCGGCGACGGCCCGCGCCGCGTCCCGCAGCCGGCGCTCCTCCTCGGCCAACCCGCGCTCCAGCTCGGCCCGGTGCCCGGCCGTGTCCTCCAGGGCGTGCGAGGCCGCCTCCAGGGCGGCGGCCAGCTCCGCCTCCTGCTCGCGGATCCGGGCGGCCTCCTTCTCCATGTCCTCGGGGTCCCGGCCGCGCCGCTCCTCCTCCACCGGAGCGGTCGCGCTCCTCACGCGCGCCCGCGCCAGGGACTCCGTACCGCGCACCCGTTCCGCGAGCTGCGACAGCTCGTACCAGGTCTGCTGCGCGCCGCGGAGCCTCGGCGCGAGTTCCCGTACCGCCTCTTCCAGCTCCGCCTCGCGCCGCAGGGCGTCCGCGAGCTGGGCCTCGGCGGCCTCCTTGCGGTCCTTGAGCGCGGCCTCGTCGGCGACTTCCGCGTCGAGCGCGCGCCGCAGCGCGACCAGGTCGTCGGCGAGCAGCCGCAACCGCGCGTCGCGCAGGTCCGCCTGGATCACGGCCGCGCGCCGGGCCACCGCCGCCTGCCGGCCGAGCGGCTTGAGCTGCCGCCGCAGCTCGTCGCCCAGGTCCTGCACGCGCGCGAGGTTGGCCTGCATCGCGTCCAGCTTCCGCAGCGCCTTCTCCTTGCGCTTGCGGTGCTTCAGTACGCCGGCGGCCTCCTCGATGAAGGCGCGGCGCCCCATGGGATCGGCGTGCAGTACGGAGTCCAGCTGGCCCTGGCCGACGATGACGTGCATCTCGCGGCCGATGCCGGAGTCGGAGAGCAGTTCCTGGATGTCGAGGAGGCGGCAGGTGTCCCCGTTGATCTGGTACTCGCTGCTGCCGCCGCGGAACATGATCCGGGTGATGGTGACTTCGGCGTAGTCGATGGGCAGCGCGCCGTCGGAGTTGTCGATCGTCAGCGACACCTCGGCGCGGCCGAGCGGCGGGCGCCCGGTGGTCCCGGCGAAGATGACGTCCTCCATCTTCCCGCCGCGCAGTGATTTGGCGCCCTGCTCACCCATGACCCAGGACAGCGCGTCCACCACATTGGACTTGCCCGACCCGTTCGGGCCGACCACGCAGGTGATGCCGGGTTCGAAGCGCAGGGTGGTGGCGGAAGCAAAGGACTTGAAGCCACGCAGGGTCAGGGACTTGAGGTGCACGCCGCCGGACTCTACCTTTTACGGGCGGTTTCACCCATGAAGATGGAGGGCACGGCTCACCTCGGGCAAAGACCCCGGCAAAGAAAGAAGGGACGCCGGAGCGTCCCTTGCAGATCATGCGAGGCTGGAATCGAGCGACGAGTGGTGCGAATCAGGTGAGCGCAGGCTCCGCCTGGGGTACGTCGATGTCGATGCTGTCCAGCAGCGAGTCTCCGTCGTGCTGAGCGGCGGCCGCGTTCAGCGCGTCATTTTCGGACTGAATCCGTACGAGCTCGGACTCAAGGTCCTGGACGCGCTGCTGAAGCCGTCGCATCTCGGCGAGGAGTCGCGGGTCGGAACCGCCGACGTAACCGAGAAGCGCCTTTGCCATGATGGATGGTCCTCCACACTGAGTGACCGACCGAAGCGGTGGGGTCGTGAGGGAATGGCACCCGCGGATGTCCGGCAGCGACTGACAGTCACTGCGCTTACTACTGCCAACACTGCCAAACAGCTCAGGTGCGCGGGGCTTCCAGCGTCTCACCAAAAAGTTTGACGGTCAACACGATCACGCCCCGTATCGACGGGCGGCCCGGTCCCCGCAAGGGACCTGGAGATCATCCTCACTTCCGAGCTTTCCACGGATCACCTCCCTCGGCAACGCGTCACGGAAGAACGCGCAGTTCCGGGCCGGTACGGACACCCCCGAGGTGTGATCAGTACATGATCAGTCGTTCGGTCAGCGGATCGCGAACCCGTCGTAGCCACCGCGCGGTGTGCCCCAGATCTCTGTCACCCCGTCCACCCGCCCGGGCGTGTCGGCGGACCGCAGCCAGTCCAGCAGCCGGTGGCAATTCTCACGTTGACCTTCGGCCACCACCTGCACCCGCCCGTCGTCCAGGTTGAGTGCGAAGCCGACGACCCCGCCGATCTCCAAAGCATTCGCCCTGGTGAACCATCGGAAGCCCACTCCCTGTACACGGCCGCGCACCCAGGCGGTCAGGCGGACATCTTCATTCATGCGTGAACGCTAACCGGGCAAACACTTTCGGGGCACATCGCCCCCCTGGCCCCATGGCGTACAGTCGCGCACCAATGAGCTCACCCGTTCGGGCGAGTCACCACGATCTCGATCTCGCAAGGAAGGCCCGACGCCGATGGGACGCCACCGACTCCACGCCGCTCCGCGCCGCGGCGGCACGCGCGGCACCGTCGTGCGCACCGGTCTGCTCGGCGCTTCCGTGGCCGTGGCCCTCGGTGCGGCGGCCGTCACCACGGGCATGGTCCCGGTCGGCGGGTCCTTCCCCTATGTGGGCGTCAGCGGCTCGGACGAGGAGCGCACGCGGGCCGGGGCCGAGCCCTCGCGTGCCCCCGCGGGTGCCTCCGAACAGCAGGGCGGCCTCGCCAGCCTGTCCGGCCGCGGCGCGACCGGCGCCGAGACCGGATCGCCGTCCGCCGCCGCCTCGGCGTCCGCCTCGCCGTCGACCTCCGCGAGTCCGTCCCCGTCCGCTTCCGCGCCCCCGTCCCCGTCGGCACCGGCCTCGCCGAGCGCGACCCCGTCCGCGGCGCCGGCCCCCTCCACCAAGGCTCCGTCGAAGCCCACCAAGGCTCCGTCGAAGCCCGCCCCGGCTCCGGTCAAGCCGGCGCCGTCCACTCCCCCGGCCCCGCCGGCCGGTGACGGGCACTCCGCCGAGGAGGCCGCCGTGGTCGCCCTGGTGAACCAGGAGCGCGCCCAGGCCGGCTGCGGTCCGGTCCGGGCCAACCCGCCGCTCGCCGCACTGGCCGGAGCGTTCAGCAAGGACATGGCCGCCCGCGGCTTCTTCGGTCACACGGACCCCGACGGCAACACCCCGTGGGACCGTGCCGAGAAGGCGGGCCTTTCCGGTCTCGGCGGCGAGAACATAGCCCGCGGCCAGGGCGACGCGGACGCCGTGATGAAGGCCTGGATGAACAGCCCGGGCCACAAGGCGAACATCCTCAACTGCGAGTTCCGCACCCTGGGCGTCGGCGCGCACTTCGCCGCCGGCGGCCCCTGGTGGACGCAGAACTTCGGCTTCTAGCGGCGGCTCCCGCGGGGCGGCTCGGCTCAGACCGGGATGAGGGCCTCGGTGGCCAGGGCCGCGCGCCCCGCGAGGACGGTGCGGGCCTGCTCGGTGACGCGGCGGCCGAGGTGCTCGGCGGTCGCGACGTCGGCCGGGTGCACTGCCTCCGGACCCTCGTCGGAGTTGGTCTGGGCGGCGGCGCCGGAGAAGAACCCGAGGCGGTTGAGGTCGTTCTCGCTGCCGGTGCTGGAGTTCCAGCCCGGCTTCAGCCCCAGGTTGACCCAGCTCATGCCGTGCTGCGCGGCCAGGGTCTGGAAGAACTGCAGGGTGTGCAGCTTGTCGCCGCTCTTGGAACCGGAGTTCGTGAAGCCGGCGGCCAGCTTGTCCTGCCAGATGTCGCCGAACCAGCGCTTGGACGTGGCCTCCGCGAAGACGTGGAAGGCACCCGAGGCGGTGCCCATGTAGGTCGGGGATCCGAAGACGATCGCGTCGGACGCGTCGAGGAGTTCCCACTGGGCGTCGTCGATCTCGTCGACCTTGATCAGGTGGACGGTCGCCCCGGCTTCGGCGGCGCCGCTGCGGACGGCCTCGGCCACGACGGCGGTGTGCCCGTACCCGGAGTGGTAGGCGATCGAGACGACGGGGGCGTACGTGGATGCGGACATGGCGGCTTCTCCCTCGGGACGTTGCGGCACCCCTCGAAGTGCGGGGCGACGAGGAAAAGAGAAGCACTAACTTTTTGAAAGCGCAACCTGTCGGTTAGCGCTGCGTCGGGTACGCTCATTCCATGGAGACACTTCCGTTCGACGTGTTCGCGCGTGTGTGCCCCTCCCGGGAGACTCTGGAACACGTCACCGGCCGTTGGGGCAGCCTGACCGTGGGCGCGCTCCGCGAAGGCCCCACCCGGTTCAACGAGCTGCGCCGGCGCGTCGAGGGCGTGAGCGAGAAGATGCTGTCCCAGACGCTGCACGCGCTGGAGCGCGACGGGATCGTCCACCGCGAGGCGCAGCCGACGAACCCGCCGCGCGTCGACTACGAACTGACCCCGCTCGGCGTCGAGGTCGCGGACCGGCTGCTTTCCCTCATCCACTTCCTGGAGGGGAGCATGCCCGAGGTGCTGACGGCCCGGCAGTCCTACGACGAGATACGCGGCGGGCGCTGACAGCGCGGGCAGAAGTAGCTCGACCTGTTCATCCACGGCCGGCGGCGCATCGGCGTCCCGCAGCGGCGACAGGGCTCGTCCTCGCGGCCGTAGGCGTCGAGCGAGCGGTCGAAGTACCCCGACTCGCCGTTCACGTTGACGTAGAGGCTGTCGAAGCTGGTACCCCCGACGTCGAGGGCGGCGTTCATGACGTCCCGGACATGGCCGAGGAGTTCGGCGCTCCGGGGGCGCGTGAGGGTGCCGGCGGGGCGCTCGTAGTGCAGCTTGGCCCGCCACAGCGCCTCGTCGGCGTAGATGTTGCCGACCCCGCTGATCAGGGACTGGTCCAGCAGGGCCCGCTTGACGGTGGTCCGCCGGGCGCGCAGCGCCAGGTGGTAGGCGCCCTCGTCGAACCGCGGGTCCAGGGGGTCCCGGGCGATGTGCGCGATGACGTCGGGCAGCCCGTCGGCGCTGTCGGCGGCGGTCTCGTGCAACGAGAGCCCGCCGAAGGTCCGCTGGTCCACGAAGCGCAGCTCGGTGCCCTGCCCGTCCTCGAACCGGACCCGGATCCGCAGGTGCTTCTCGTCGGGGGCGTCCTGCGGCTGCACCAGCAGCTGCCCGCTCATCCCGAGGTGTCCGAGCACGGACAGGTCGTGGCCCTCCAGCGGCAGCCACAGGTACTTGCCGCGGCGCCGCGGCACCTCGATGGTCCGCCCGGTGAGCCGCGCCGCGAAATCGGCCCCGCCTCCGGGGTGGCGGCGTACCGCGCGCGGGTGCAGGACCTCGACGGACTCCACGGTGCGACCGGCCACCCAGCGTTCCAGACCCCGCCGCACGACTTCGACCTCGGGCAGCTCGGGCACGGTGGTCCTCCGGAGTGGCAGCGGGGGGGGGCGACGGTTGCGCGGCGGCGCGCGCGGAGCGGCGCCCGCGCCGAGCCTACCGGCCTTGGCGCAGGGCCCCGGAAACGGGACCGCCCCGCCGCCTGCGGTGCAGGTGGCGGGGCGGGGACACCCAGAAGGAAGAGGTCAGGCACCCGGCGTCGGACCGGCGGGCGTCGGCGCCCCGTCGTCCTCGGCCGGAGCCCCGCCGTCGGCGCCGTCGCCGGCCGGAGCCGTTGACGCACCTGCGGCGACGGCCGGGGCTTGCGCCCCGGTCCGCTCGTCCGCCGCGGCGCGGATCCCGCGCCACGCGGACTCGGCAGCCTGCTGTTCCGCTTCCTTCTTGCTGCGGCCGGTGCCGGTGCCGTACGAGACACCACCGACGCGAGCGGCAGCTGTGAAGGTCTTCTCGTGGTCCGGACCGGTCTCGGTGACCAGGTATTCCGGTACGCCAAGACCTTCGGCCGCCGTGAGCTCCTGGAGACTGGTCTTCCAGTCCAGGCCGGCCCCGAGGTTCGAGGACTTCTCGATGAGCGGGTCGAAGAGCCGGTGAACCAGCTCCGAGGCCGCGTCGAGGCCCTGGTCGAGGTACACCGCGCCGATCACCGCTTCAAGGGTGTCGGCGAGGATGGAGGCCTTGTCCCGGCCGCCCGTGCCCTCTTCGCCCCGGCCGAGCCGGATGAAGGAGCCGAGTTCGAGGCCGCGCCCGACCTCCGCCAGTGCGCGCGAGTTGACCACCGCGGCCCGAAGTTTGGCCAGCTGGCCTTCGGGGAGATCCGGGTGGGTCGTGTACAGCGTGTCCGTGACCACCAGGCCCAGCACGGAGTCCCCGAGGAACTCCAGCCGTTCGTTGGTGGGCAGACCGCCGTTCTCGTACGCGTACGAGCGGTGGGTCAGCGCACGCACCAGAAGGGCGGTCTCGAGTCGATACCCGAGCCGCCCTTCCAGAAGCGTGTGGGACGAGGCCGCGTTCTTACTGTCTGCCTGCTTCTCAGCGTTGGACAGCTCAGACATTGCGCCTCTCACCAGCCGCTCAGACCTCGAGGACCTGGCGCTTGTTGTAGGTGCCGCAGCTCGGGCACGCAATGTGCTGGAGCTTCGGCTCCTGGCAACGCTCGCACGAAACCAGGGTGGGGACCGCAGCCTTCCACTGCGACCGGCGGTGGCGCGTGTTGCTGCGCGACATCTTCCGCTTCGGAACAGCCACGGCTACTTCTCCTGCTTCTCGGCGGCGCTCTGAACGTCGTCAGATGCAGTGCCGCTCATGTTGTCCTTCTCGTCGTCCTGATCGGTCACGACGAGTTCCTGCAAAGCCGCCCAACGGATGTCGACGGCGTCATGGTGGTGGTCCGGGTCGTCGTTCAGGCCGAGCCCGCATTCGGGACACAGTCCGAGACAGTCCTCCCGGCACACCGGCTGCAGCGGCAGTGCGAGCACCACCACGTCGCGCAGCACGGGTTCGAGGTCGAACAAGCCGTCCTCGAGGAAGAGCGTGTCCTCGTCGTCCTCGGCGTCGTCGGCCGGTTCCGCCTTGGAGCGGCTCCGGTCGTCGGCGTCAGGGTACGAGAACATCTCCTGGAAGTCCGCCTTGAGCTCGCGCTCCACGGACTCCAGACACCTTACGCACTCCCCCTCGGCCGATGCACGGGCGGTGCCTGTGACAAGCACCCCTTCCATGACCGATTCGAGGCGGAGCCTGAGCTTGAGCGGGGTGCCTTCCGGCACTCCGATGACGCCGGCGATACCGAGGTCCGCCGGTGCCGGGATCTCGCGGGACAACCGCTGCATGGCACCAGGACGCCGACCCAGCTCGTGCGTGTCGAACACGAGGGGGTTGTGGTGGTCGAGGCGGGTATTCAGGGCCGTTCCTGCTTTCACTGATCGCTCAAGATCAAAAGTTCCGCCACACAAGGGCAGCATGGATCGCGGTGCATACGCGCGACCGAAGAGCCAGGATACCCGGCACGGCGCCCTGAGCCCAATCCGGGCTAGCGACCCTGTTCGTACTGGCGCAGCTGATCCAGGTTGATCATGCTCGTGTCGAAGAAGCTGGTCTCGTCGAGCCCCGGCTGCGGCGGCTGCTGGGCCTGGGGCTGCTGGTAGGCCGCGTACGGGTCGGTGCCGCCGTCGCCGTAGTGGGCCGCGTACCCCGTCCCGGCGCCGTCCGTTCCCGCCCCGGCGTAGGGGTCGGGCTGCTGCTGGTAGCCGGCGTACGGGTCCGCGTAGGAGGGCGCGGTGTAGGCCGCCCCGGCGCCGGAGTACGTGTCCTGCCCGCCGCCGGAGTGGTCCGAGTACTGAGCGGCGTAGGCCTCCAGGTCGGAGCCGGCGCCCGCGCCCGGGTACGACTCGTACAGCGGCTGCGCCGGGACCGGGGCCTGGGCCCGGCCGACCGGCTCGGGCTCGGCCAGGCCCGCCAGGAAGTCCGCGTCGCTGGCCGAGCGGGAGGGCTGCGCGTCCGCCGCGTCCTGGGCCGCCATGTGCGCGCCGAGGTCGTCGGACGGGACCCGGCCCAGCAGCTTCTGGCGGCCCCGGCCGACGGCCTCCAGGGTCTTGGCGAGCACCGCCTCGAAGGTGGCCAGCTTGGTGTCCACGTACGCGTCCGCCTGCTGCCGCTGCGTCTCGGGGTCGTGGCTGCGCTCGGGGGCGTCCAGGTAGTCGGGGTCCCCGTAGCCCTGGCCGTCCGGGCCCGGCCCCCGGCCCAGCAGCTTCTCCCGGCCCCGGTCCACCGACCCGATGGTCTTGGTGAGCACGACCTCGAAGTTCGCGAGCTTGCTGTCGACGTAGTCGTCCGCCTCGGCCCGGATCTCCTCGGCCTCCCGGCGGGCCTCGTCCAGGATCCGGTCCGCCTCCGCCCGGGATCGCCGCGCGATCTCGGTGTCGGAGATCAGCGAACCGCGCTGGTTGTGCGCGGACTCGATGATCCGCTCCGCCTCCCGGCGGGCGTCCTCGACCATCTGCTCGCGGCCGCCGATGAGCTCCTGGGCCTGCGCGAGCGAGCCCGGGAGCGCCTTGCGCACCTCTTCGAGCGCTTCGAGCAGCTCGGCGCGGTTGATCACGCAGGAGGCGGACATGGGCATGGAGCGGGCGCCGCCGACGGCCGCGACGATCTCGTCGAGCTTCTTCTGCACGTCCATGGGGGCTCGCACTCTCTCGGCCTCGGGCGGTTCCTGAGACGGACGGGACGACTGTAAGGCCACCGGGCGGGCCACCGGCACCGACTGATGGCCCGTCAGCCGGTCAGCGGTCGCGCAGTCGTTCCAGCAGCGCGGCGTGCACGTGGGCCGGCAGCAGGTGGGCGACGTCGCCGCCCCAGGCCGCGACCTCCTTGACCAGTGAGGAGGACAGGAAGCTGTAGGTCGGGTTGGTCGGGACGAAGAGCGTCTCGACGCCGGAGAGGCCTATGTTCATCTGAGCCATCTGGAGCTCGTAGTCGAAGTCGCTGACGGCACGCAGGCCCTTGACGATGGCCGGGATGTCCCGCTGCTTGCAGAAGTCGACGAGCAGTCCGTGGAAGGACTCGACCTCGATGTTGCCGTAGTCGGCCGTGGCCTCGCGGATCAGCTCGATCCGCTCCTCCACGGTGAACAGGCCCTGCTTGGACTGGTTGATCATCACGGCGACGTGGACCACGTCGTAGAGCCGGGAGGCTCTGCCGATGATGTCGAGGTGTCCGTTGGTGATGGGGTCGAACGACCCCGGACAGACGGCGCGGCGCAACTGAAGTCCCTCGCTCTCCGGTACGGACATCATGACTCTTCGCTGGTGGAGGCGGCGCGGCCGTACCAAAGGGTGCCCTCGCCGTACTTCCTCGACCGGAGCGGCTCGAACCCCTCGGGCCACGGGAAGGCGCCGCTCCTGGTGCTGCGCTCCACGGTGACGAGCGCGTCGTCCGTGAGCCAGCCATTGGACCGTAGTGTGAGGAGGATCTCCCGGAGGTCGTCATGGGTGACGGCGTAGGGCGGGTCCAGGAAGACGAGGTCGTACGGGTCCCCGGCGGCCTTCGCCGCGACGATCTGCTCGGCCTTGCCGGGCCGGAACTCCGCGCCGGGCAGGCCGACCGCCGTGATGTTGTCCCGGATGGACGTGGCGGCCTTGGGGTCGGTCTCGACCAGCAGGGCCCGCTCCGCGCCCCGGGAGAGTGCCTCCAGGCCCACGGCGCCCGAGCCGGCGTACAGGTCGAGGACGCGGGAGCCCTCGATGCCGTGCAGCGACTCCCAGGTGGAGAAGAGGCCTTCGCGCATCCGGTCCGAGGTCGGCCGGGTTCCGGTGCCCGGGGGCACGGCCAGCCGTCGCCCGCCGGCGCTGCCGGCGATCACGCGGGTCATCTGGGGTCCTTCGGTACGACGTCGGGGAGGTCCGCGGCGGCGCCGCGGACCTCCAACGATAGGTCGTACCGCTCAGCCCTTCTCCAGGTACTGCTCCCGGTCGGTGTCCAGCAGGGCGTCCAGCGCGGTCCGCAGTCCGGGCAGCCGCTCCAGGGCCGGGTCCTCGGCGACGACGCGGGTGGCCTCCTCCCGGGCCTGGGCGATGACTTCCTCGTCCTCGATGACGGCGAGCATCCGCAGCGAGGAGCGCACTCCGGACTGGGCCTGGCCCAGTACGTCGCCCTCGCGGCGCTGCTCCAGGTCGATCCGGGAGAGCTCGAAGCCGTCGAGGGTGGCGGCCACGGCCGCCAGCCGGGCCCGGGCCGGGCTGGCCTCGTGCATCTCGCTGACCAGCAGGCACAGGCCGGGCGCGGAGCCGCGGCCGACGCGGCCGCGCAACTGGTGCAGTTGGGAGACGCCGAACCGGTCCGCGTCCATGATCACCATCACCGTCGAGTTGGGGACGTTCACCCCGACCTCGATGACGGTGGTGGCGACGAGCACCTGGACCTCGCCCGCGGCGAAGCGGCGCATGACGTCGTCCTTGTCGGCCGGGTCCATCCGCCCGTGCAGCACCTCGACGGACAGCCCGGCGAGGGGTCCGCGGCCGAGCTGCTCGGCGATCTCCAGGACGGCGAGCGGGGGCCGCCGGTCCCCGTCCTCCGCCGCGGCCTTCTTCTTCTTGGCCCCGGCGCCCTCGTCGTCGCCGTCGCCGATCCGGGGGCAGACCACATAGGCCTGGTGCCCCTTCTCCACCTCCTCCCGGACCCGCTCCCAGGCGCGGGTGAGGAAGTGCGGCTTGTCCTGCGCGGGCACCACGTGGGTGGCGATGGGCGAGCGCCCGGCGGGCAGCTGGTCCAGGACGGAGGTCTCCAGGTCGCCGAAGACCGTCATCGCGACCGTGCGCGGGATCGGGGTCGCGGTCATCACCAGCAGGTGCGGGGGCTGCTTGCCCTTGGACCGGAGGGCGTCGCGCTGCTCCACGCCGAAGCGGTGCTGCTCGTCGACGACGACCAGGCCCAGGTCGTGGAACTTGACCTTGTCCTCGATCAGGGCGTGCGTGCCGATCACGATCCCGGCCTCGCCGGTGACCAGGTCGAGCAGGGCCCGGCGGCGGGCCGGCACGCCCATCGAACCGGTGAGGAGCACCACCTTGGTGCCCCGCTCGCAGCCGCCCAGCACGCCGCCCTCGGCCAGCTCTCCCATCATCTCGGTGATGGAGCGGTGGTGCTGCTGCGCGAGGACCTCGGTGGGCGCGAGCATCGCCGCCTGCCCGCCGGAGTCGACGACGGCGAGCATCGCCCGCAGGGCCACCATCGTCTTGCCGGAGCCGACCTCGCCCTGGAGGAGGCGGTGCATGGGGTGGCTGGTGGCCAGGTCGTCGAAGATCTCCTTCGAGACGGTCCGCTGGCCGTCGGTGAGGGTGAAGGGGAGCTCGGCGTCGAAGGAGTCGAGCAGCCCGCCGGGGGCGGGGCGCCGGGGCACGGCCGGGAGCTGGGCGTCCGCGTGGCGGCGGCGGGCCAGCGCGACCTGCAGGACGAAGGCCTCGTCCCACTTCAGGCGCCGGCGGGCGTCCTCGATGTCGGCCTTGGTGCCCGGCCGGTGGACCTTCAGCAGGGCCTCGGTCAGGGGGACCAGGCCCCGTCCCTCGCGCAGCACGGGCGGGAGCGGGTCCACGGTCTCGTGGACGGCGGGCAGCACCGCGTCGACGCACTTGGCGATCTTCCAGGACTCCAGCTTGGCGCAGGCCGGGTAGATCGGGATGAGCTGGTTCGCGAAGGCGCTGGCCGCGTCCCGGTCCGAGGCGTCGGCGCCGAGCGGCTCGTAGGCCGGGTGGGAGAGCTGGAGCTTGCGGTTGAACATGCCGACCTTGCCCGCGAACATCGCGCGGGTGCCGGGCAGCAGGTCCTTGTGCGGTTTGTGGACGCCCGCGCCGAAGAAGACGAGCTGGAGCCTGCCGCTGCCGTCGGTGATGGTGACTTCCAGGCGTTTGCCGCGGCCGCCGTTGAAGGTCAGGATCCGGGCGTCGGCGACCTGCGCGACCACCGTCACGTGCTCGTCGAGCTGGTCGGCGAGCTCGGCGAGCGGCGTCAGCTCGCCGCGCTCCGCGTACCGGCGGGGGTAGTGGTGCAGCAGGTCCAGGGCCGTGTGCAGGCCGAGCTGCTCGGCCAGCACCTTCGCGGTGGCGGGGCCGAGGGTCTTCTTGAGGTCTTCGTCGAGCGCGGGCACGTGTTCCATTGCACACCATGGCGCCGACAAGCCCGCTCCGCGACCCCGCTCGCGGCCCGCCCGGCGCTGCTACTCGACCCCGATGAGGAGGGGCGCCGAGTAGCGCCCGCCCCGGTAGGTGACCGTGTCCACGGCCAGGTGCCCGTGCTGGACGTACGCCTCCAGGCGCTCGGCCAGGGCGTCCGGCACATCGGGACCCAGGACCAGGGTGACCAGTTCGCCGCCGGAGCCGAGCATCCGGTCCAGGACGGCCTCGGCGGTCTCGGGCAGGCCCGGGCCGATCACGGCGACGTCCCCGTCGATGAGCCCGAGCACGTCGCCGGCCTGGCAGATGCCGGCGGAGGTGAAGGACTGCCGTTCGGCGACGGCGAGTTCGCCGTACCGGGTGGCGCCGGCGGCCGCGGTCATGGCGACCACGTCCTCGTCGAAGCTGCCGTCCGGGTCGTGCACGGCGAGGGCGGCCAGGCCCTGGACGGCGGACCGGGTGGGGACGACGGCCACCCGTACCCCCTCGGCGCGGGCCTGTTCGGCCGCGGCGGCCGCCGCGGCGCGCAGTTCGGAGCCGCCCTGCAGGAGCACGACCTCGCGGGCGTGTGCGCGCCGGACGGCTTCGAGCAGTTCGGCGGCGGCCGGGGGCTCGCCGGGGCGCGCGAGGACGGTGGTCGCGCCGGCCTCGGCGCAGAGTTCGGCCAGTCCCTCGCCGGGGACCACGGCGACCACGGCCCGCTGGGCGCGCTCCCCCCGGGCCCGGCGCCGTTCGTCGCCGAAGTGGGTGATCCGTATCCGGTAGGGCCGCCCGGCGACGACGCCGGCCTCCACGGCCGCGCCGGGGTCGTCGACGTGGACGTGGACGTTCCACAGGCCCTCGCCACCGACGACGACCAGGGAGTCGCCGAGCCCGTCGAGCCGGGCGCGCAGTTCGCCAACCGCCGTCTCGGTGGCCTCCAGCAGGTACACCACCTCGTACGCCGGTCCGGCCTGCTCCCGCGCGCAGGGCTCCGGCGGCACGGGTACGGGTACCGCCCTGCCGCGGACCGGTTCGTCGGCCGGCGCCTGGCCGGACAGCGCCTGCCACAGGGCGCCGAGTACGGCGACCACCCCGCAGCCGCCGGCGTCGACGACTCCGGCCCGGCCCAGCTCGGCCAGCTGCCCGGGGGTCTCGGCCAGCGCGGTGCGGGCGCCGTCGTAGGCGGCCCGGGCCACGTCCGCGGCGGTGCCCGCGGCGGCCTCCGCGGCCGCGCCGGCCCGGGCCGCGGCGGTGGCGACGGTGAGCATGGTGCCCTCCACCGGGTGCGCGACGGCCTCGTACGCGGATTCGGCGGCCCGGGTCAGCGCCTGGGACAGCAGCCGGCCCGGACCGCGCGCCCCGGGCTCGTCGGCGAGGACGTCGGCGACCCCGCGCAGCAGCTGCGCCAGGATCGTCCCGGAGTTGCCCCGGGCCCCTACCAGCGCTCCGTGCGCGTAGGCCCGTACGGCCGTGGCCAGGGAGGTGGCGGCTGTGGCGTCCGTCATACCCGTCCCGCCGGGGCCGGTGTCCTCGAAGGCCTCGTCCAGGGCGCGGTCCGCCGACTCGGCGGTCAGGTAGAGGTTGGTCCCGGTGTCCGCGTCGGCGACGGGGTAGACGTTGATCGCGTCGATGTCCTCGCGGGCCCGGCCCAGTGCGGCCACGGCCAGCGAGCTCCAGGTGCGCACCGCGTCGGCGTCGAGCTCATCAGGGGGCTGCGGCTGCGGCTCGTGCGGCACCGGGCGTTCCTCCTTGTGCGGGCCAGGGTTCACCGCAGGGTAACGAAGGGCTGCGGGGGCGCCGGGACCGCGGGGCGGGGGCGGTGGCGGCCGTGGTAGTTTTCTTGGGCCGGTGCAGGCGTTGTATGCTGCTCCGGTTGCCCGATGAGAGTCGGGCCATTCCCCCTGGCGAACCACTTCAGATCCTTGATCCGGTGCGCCGGGTTTCACTGTAAGTGCATCTGAAGTCTTTGGAGTGACCTGTGGCTGCCAACTGCGACGTTTGCGCCAAGGGGCCGAGCTTCGGCAACAACATCTCCCACTCGCACCGCCGCACTTCGCGTCGCTGGAACCCGAACATCCAGCGCGTCCGTGCCGTGGTCAATGGGACGCCGAAGCGCCTCAACGCCTGCACCTCGTGCATCAAGGCCGGCAAGGTCTCGCGCTGACGCCTCCCGTCGTAGCGCAGCCCTTTCCGGTTGCCAAGAAGGCCGGTTCACCTCTGGTGAACCGGCCTTTTGTCTTGCCCGGTTCCGGAACGCGTTCCGGGGTCGGTTCCGGGGCGGGGGACGGCGCTCAGCGCCACCGCCAGGCGTGATCCACCGGGCCGATGCCCGCGCCGAGCGAGAAGCCGGCGGCGACGGCCCCGGTGACGTACTCCTTGGCGGCCGCGACCGCCTCGGGGACCTCCAGGCCCTTGGCCAGACCCGCCGCGACGGCACTGGCCAGGGTGCAGCCCGTGCCGTGCGTGTGGCGGTTGTCGTGGCGCGGGGCCCTCAGCCAGTGCTCCTCGGACCCGTCGGTCAGCAGGTCCACGGCTTGCCCGCCGTGCGCGGACAGATGCCCGCCCTTGATCAGCGCCCACCGGGGCCCGTACCCGAGGACGGCGGCGGCGGCCCGCCGCATGTCGTCCTCGGTCTCCACCACCAGGCCCGTGAGCTGCTCCACCTCGTCCAGGTTCGGGGTGGCGACCGTGGCCCGCGGCAGCAGTTCCTGTCGTACGGCGTCCAGGGCGGACGCGGCGAGGAGCGCGTCGCCGTGCTTGGAGACGCCGACGGGGTCCACGACCACCGGGGCCCCGGTCCCGGCCAGCAGGGCCGCCACCGTCTCCACCAGCACGGCGGAGGACAGCATCCCGGTCTTCACCGCCCGCACGCCGATGTCGTCCACCACGGCCCGGTACTGGGCCGTGACGGCCTCGGCGGGCAGTTCCCAGGCTCCCCGCACCCCCAGCGAGTTCTGAGCGGTCACGGCGGTCACCACGCTCATGCCGTGGACGCCGAGGGCCAGCATGGTCTTGAGGTCGGCCTGGATGCCGGCCCCGCCGCCGGAATCGGATCCGGCGACGGTCAGGCACAGCGGCGGGGCGCCGCTCACCGGGGGCTCTCCTCCGCGGCCGGATCGGAGCCGAAGTGGTCCCAGCCGCCGGTGCTGGTCCAGGGCGCGCCGTCCACGGTGACCTGGGGCAGCGCGGAGCGGTTCAGCACCTCGCCGATGACCTTCCAGCGGGCCGGCAGCTTCACGTCTGGCGGGAAGGTCGCCACCATCGCGTGGTCCTCTCCCCCGGTGAGCACCCACTGCAGCGGGTCCACGCCGACGGCCTGCCCGATGTCGTGCATCTGGGTCGGGATGTCGACCGCGGACGAGCGCAGGTCGATCCGCACCTTGCTGGCCTCGGCGATGTGCCCGAGGTCGGCGATCAGGCCGTCGCTGACGTCCGTCATGGCCGTGGCGCCTAGGCCGGCGGCGGCGGGGCCCGCGTGGTACGGCGGTTCGGGGCGCCGGTGCGCCTCGACGAAGGCCCGCGGGGAGCGGAAGCCGCGCGAGAGCACGGCGAACCCGGCCGCGGACCAGCCCAGCCAGCCGGTGACGGCCACGACGTCGCCGGGCTGGGCACCGGAGCGCAGGACGGGCTCGTGGTTGCGCAGGTCGCCCAGGGCGGTGATGGCGACCGTGATGGTGTCCCCGCGCACGACGTCGCCGCCGACCACGGCCGCCCCCGCGACCTGGCACTCGTCGCGGATGCCGTCCATCAGCTCGGTGGGCCAGGTGACCGGCAGTTCGGCCGGGACGACGAGCCCGAGCAGCAGCGCGGTCGGCACCGCGCCCATGGCGGCGATGTCGGCGAGGTTCTGCGCGGCGGCCTTGCGGCCGACGTCGTAGGCCGTGGACCAGTCGCGCCTGAAATGCCTGCCCTCCAGCAGGATGTCGGTGCTCGCCACGACCCGCCGGTCGGGGGCCGACACCACCGCGGCGTCGTCGCCCGGCCCGAGCCGGACCGCCGGGGTGGTGGTGAGCCGTGAGGTGAGCTCCCTGATCAGCCCGAACTCCCCCAGCTCGCCCACAGTGCCCTTCATCGCTGTGCCCCTTCTTGCCCAGTCCGCTTGCGGTCGCGAGCCGTCACAGCTCTGGGTACCGTCAACAGATACGTCAACTTCTGCTCTGCGTACGCCCCGCCGTGCGCGGCGCCGGGCCCGCAGGTCTCCCCGCGGCGCTCGGCGACGCGGTACCGTGGCGTCCCTTCTTCCCCGGGCCCACCCGATCTCCCAGGGCCCATCCGAAGGTTAGGGGAAATGATCCTCGTGGCCGCCCTGGAGGTTCCGTGGTACAGGCGTACATCCTCATCCAGACCGAGGTGGGCAAGGCGTCGTTCGTCGCCGAGTCCATCGGGCAGATTCCGGGAGTGATTCAGGCCGAGGACGTGACCGGGCCGTACGACGTGATCGTGCGCGCCCAGGCCGACACCGTCGACGAGCTCGGCCGCATGGTCGTGGCCAAGGTCCAGCAGGTGGAGGGGATCACCCGCACCTTGACCTGCCCGGTGGTCCATCTGTAGCCCCCGTCTAGTCTTGGCCGGTGATGTCCCTCCACCGCCGGCCCCTCCGTCTCCTGGCCCTGCCCGCCGTACCGGTCCTGCTGGCCCTCCCGGCCTGCGCCCCGGACGGCTCCCGGGTCCGTGTGGACCCGCCGCCCACGCCGCCCGCCGCCGTCGCGGAGCTCTGTGCAGCACTGCACCACAAGCTCCCGGAGACGGTGGCCGGCCTGGCGCGGACCACCACCGAACCGGAGTCCGCTCTGACCGCCGCGTGGGGCGGCTCGGCGATCGTACTGCGGTGCGGTATCCCCAAGCCCCCCGAGATGGCTGATCCGGAGCAGGAGGGGGTCCACGTGAACGACGTGGCCTGGCTGCTGGAGAAGCTGCCCGAAAGCGCCGGCGGGGGGTTCCGGTTCACCACCGGGCTGCGGAAGGCGTACACGGAGGTCCGGGTCGACAAGGAGCATGCCACGGACGCGGGGATGCTGGTCGGGCTGTCCGCCGCGATCGCCGAAACCGTGCCCGAGGGCATCTCCCCGTACTGACGGGTGCCGGCCGCGCGGACGGGCCGCGCACCGCAGCGGCTCCCGCGCGGCAGGCCCCCCGCACACCGACCGCCCGCCGGGAATCCCGGCGGGCGGTCGGCCGTGCTCGCGGGGGCCGCGCGCGGTCGCTACCGCAACCCGGTGGAGCGGCGCAGGGCCGCCTGGATCAGGAGGTCCACCAGTTCCCGGTACTCGATGCCCGACTCCTGCCACATGCGCGGGTACATGGAGATCGGCGTGAAGCCCGGCATCGTGTTGATCTCGTTGATGACGAAGGTGCCGTCCTCGGTGAGGAAGAAGTCGGCGCGCACCAGGCCCTCGCAGGACGCGGCCTCGAAGGCCTCGATCGCGAGCCGCTGCACCTCGGCGGTCTGCTCCGGGGTGAGCGGGGCGGGCACGATCCCGGAAGCCGAGTCGATGTACTTGGCCTCGAAGTCGTAGAAGTCGTGGCTGGAGACCGGCGGGATCTCGGCGGGCGCGCTCGCGCGCGGGCCGTCCTCGAACTCCAGCACCCCGCACTCGATCTCGCGGCCGCGCAGCAGCGCCTCCACGATGATCTTCGGGTCGTGCCGGCGGGCCTCGCGGATCGCGGCGTCCAGGCCGGAGGCGTCGTCGACCTTGGTGATGCCGATCGAGGAGCCGGCCCGGGCGGGCTTGATGAACAGCGGCCAGCCGTGCTCGGCGGCGAAGTCCAGGATCTTCGCCTCGGCGGCGGACGGGTCCGCCTCCCACTCCCGGGGGCGGATGGTCACGTACGGGCCGACGCGCAGCCCGAAGGAGGTGAACACCCGCTTCATGTAGTCCTTGTCCTGCCCGACGGCCGAGGCGAGGACGCCCGAGCCGACGTACGGGATGCCGGAGAGCTCCAGCAGGCCCTGCAGGGTGCCGTCCTCGCCGTAGGGGCCGTGCAGCACGGGGAAGACGACGTCGATCTCGCCCAGCGCCTTGGGCACGGCGCCCGGCTCGGTGTAGACGACCTCGCGGTGGGCGGGGTCGACGGAGAGCACGACGGCGCCGTCCTCGGACTCCGCGAGCTCCTCGACGTTCGGGAGCCTGCGGTCCGCGATGGCCATCCGCGCGGGCTCGTCGGCGGTCAGCGCCCACCGGCCGTCCGTGGTGATGCCGATGGGCAGCACCTCGTACTTGGACCGGTCGATGGAGCGCAGCACGGCGCCCGCGGTGACGACCGAGATGGCGTGTTCCGAGCTGCGGCCGCCGAACACGACGGCTACGCGGGGCTTGCGGCCCTGCTGCTCAGGGGTCTGGGGGAGGTTCTCGCTGCTCATATCGCCACGAGAGTACCCGCTCATGCGTCCGGAACGGAGTCAGTGCCGTTCCGGTTTGGCGCTGCGTCCCATCAGTTCCTTGAGCGCCACCAGGGTCGGCTTGCCGTGGTGGACGATGTCGACGACCGTGTCGGTGATCGGCATGTCGACCCCGTAGCGGCGCGCCAGATCGGCCACCGACTGGCAGGACTTGACGCCCTCGGCGGTCTGCTTGGTGACCGCGATGGTCTCCTCCAGGGTCATCCCGCGGCCCAGGTTGGTGCCGAAGGTGTGGTTCCGGGAGAGCGGCGAGGAGCAGGTGGCGACCAGGTCGCCGAGGCCCGCGAGGCCGGAGAAGGTGAGCGCGTCGGCGCCCATCGCCAGGCCCAGACGGGTCGTTTCGGCGAGGCCGCGGGTGATGAGCGAGCCCTTGGTGTTGTCGCCGAGTCCCATGCCGTCCGCGATGCCGACGGCCAGGCCGATGACGTTCTTGACGGCTCCGCCCAGCTCGCAGCCGACCACGTCGGTGTTGGTGTAGGGGCGGAAGTACGGGGTGTGGCAGGCGGCCTGGAGGCGCCGGGCCACGTCCTCGTCCACACAGGCGACCACGGAGGCGGCCGGCTGGCGGGCGGCGATCTCGCGGGCCAGGTTGGGACCGGTGACGACGGCGACGCGCTCCCCGGGGACCTTGGCCACCTCCTCGATGACCTCGCTCATCCGCTTGGCCGTGCCGAGTTCGATGCCCTTCATCAGGGACACGAGGACGGTGTCGGGGGCCAGCAGCGGGGCCCACTCGGCGAGGTTGCCGCGCAGCGTCTGGGAGGGGACGGCGAGGACGGTGAAATCGGCGCCGCGCGCGGCCAGGGCCGGGTCGGTGGTGGCGCGGAGGTTCTCCGGGAGCACGACACCGGGGAGGTAGTCGGGATTGGTCCGGCCGTCGTTGACGGCGTCGGCCAGTTCCTGGCGGCGGCCCCACAGGGTCACGTCGCAGCCGGCGTCGGCGAGCACGATGCCGAAGGCCGTGCCCCAGGAGCCGGTTCCGTAGACGGCTGCCTTCACGGGACGTGTCACTTCTTGCCCTCCCCCGCGGCTTTGCGCCGCTGTTCCGCCCTGGCCTTGCGATGGTCGTACGGCTGCGCGGGCGCGGTTTCGCCCCGCACCTCCTCCAGGAGCCCGGTGATGGCCGCCATGATGGCCTCCGTCGCCTCCTTGAGCACGTCCGGGGTGGGTTCCCGATCGTAGAAGGCGGAGAGGTCCACGGGCGGTCCGGCGAGCACGCGGAGGGTCTTGCGCGGGAAGAGCCGTACCTTCTTCTCCCGCGCGTACGGCGGCACGGCGAGGTTCGCGCCCCACTGGGCCACCGGAATGACGGGCGCCCGGGTGATCAGGGCGACACGGGCGGCGCCGGTCTTGCCGGCCATGGGCCACATGTCCGGATCACGGGTCAGGGTGCCCTCGGGGTAAAAGGCCACGCATTCGCCGCGCTCGATCGCTTGCACCGCGGCCCGGAATGCGTCCAGGGCGTTGGTGCTCTCGCGGTAGACGGGGATCTGCCCCGATCCGTGCAGGATCGTCCCGACGAAAGGCACTTTGAAGAGGGCGGCCTTGGCGAGCAATCGCGGCACCCGGCCGGTGTTGTACTGGAAGTGCGCGTAGGAGAGCGGGTCCAGATACGAGTTGTGATTCACGGCGGTGATAAATCCGCCCTCGGCCGGAATGTGCTCCATTCCCCGCCAGTCCCGCTTGAAGAGCACTACCAGCGGCGGTTTTGCGATGACCGCCGCCAGGCGGTACCAGAAGCCGATTCTGCGGCGGGACACTCGGACACCTTCCTCTAGGACCGGGGCGCGGCCTGCACGCCTCGTCCGCCGGACAAGTGTCGCCTCAGGGCCCGGTCTCTGTCGAGGACACGGTACGCCCCGCTCGCGGCACCGGACTCCCGGGCCGCCCGGCGGAGGCGACAATGGGCCGACACAGGACCCGGCCCTGACCCGGCCATGGCCTACGACCGTGCCGGAGCGCACCGGAGGGAAGGGGTCGGCCACGAACGCCGTCTGGAGTCTGGTGGTCCCGCTGAAGCCCTTGGCGTCGGCCAAGAGCCGTCTCGCGGCGGCCGTGGGCGCGTCCCGTCCGGGGCTCGCGCTGGCCTTCGCCCAGGACACCGTGACGGGGGCGCTGGCCTGCCCGGCGGTAGCGGATGTGGTGGTCGTCACGGACGACGCCCTGGCGGGAGCGGAACTGGCCCGGCTGGGCGCGCGGATCGTCGCGGACGCCCCGGGCGCGGGGCTCAACGCCGCCCTGGCCCACGGGGCGCGGGAGATCCGTACGGACCGGCCCGGGGCGGCGGTGGCCGCACTGAACGCCGACCTGCCCGCGCTGCGGCCGCTCGAATTGCTACGCGTGCTCGAAAACGCCTCGGTATTCCCCAGGGCATTTCTGGCGGATGCGGCCGGAATCGGAACGACCCTGCTTTCCGCGGCGCCGGGAGCGGAATTGGCGCCTTCGTTCGGCGGCTCGTCCCGGGCCCGGCATTCGGCATCGGGGGCGGTGGAAATCGGCCTGACGGGTGTCGACAGCGTGCGCCGGGACGTGGACACCGGTGCCGACCTCCGGACGGCGCTCGCCCTCGGTGTGGGCCGTCACACCGCCCGATACAGTGCCGGTATGCAGGCGACCGCGTACACGTACGACTCCCGGACCCGCAGCGGCAGTGTGCTGCTGGACGACGGCACTCCGGTCCCCTTCGGGGCGCCGGCCTTCGACGCGGGGGGTCTGCGGCTGCTGCGTCCCGGGCAGCGGGTCCGGATCGAGACGGACGGGGAGGGCCCGGGCCTGCGGATCACCCTGGTGACGCTCCAGACCTTCTGACCCGCGAGGGCAGCACCGCGGGCCGGTCCCCCCGCCGACAGGGGAAACCGGCCCGGCGCGTGTGACCCGTACCCCTACTTCTTGCGGGCGGTGGTCTTCTTCGCGGTGGCCTTGCGCGTCGTCGTCTTCTTGGCGGGCGCCTTCGTCGCGGCGGTGGTCTTCTTGGCCGCCGGCGCGGTCTTCTTGGCGGTGGCGGTGGTCTTCTTGGCCGCCGGGGCGGCCTTCTTGGTGGTGGCCGTGGCCTTCTTCGCCGTACCGGTCGCCTTCTTCGCGGTGGCCGTGCTCTTCACCGCGGTCTTCTTGGCGGTCGCGGTGGTCCTCTTGGCCGCGGTCTTCTGTGCGACCGTGGTCTTCGCCGCGGACTTCTTGGCGGTGGTCGCCTTCTTCGCGGCGGCCTTCTTGACCGTCGCGGAAGCACCACCGGTGAGGCTGCCCTTGGGCGCCTTCTTCACCGACACCTCGCCGCCCTTGGGGAGCTTCTTGGTGCCGCTGACCAGGTCCTTGAAGCCCTGGCCGGCGCGGAAACGGGGCACGGAGGTCTTCTTGACCCGGACGCGCTCACCCGTCTGCGGGTTGCGGGCGTAGCGGGCCGGGCGGTCGACCTTCTCGAACGAGCCGAAGCCCGTGACCGAGACCCGGTCGCCCGCGACGGTAGCGCGGACGATCGCGTCCAGTACCGCGTCGACAGCGTCCGCGGCCTGCTGGCGGCCGCCCAGCTTGTCGGCAATCGCTTCTACGAGCTGCGCCTTGTTCAACGTCTTCCCCTTCGGAGACTTCGCCAGAACGAATGTGTTCAAGCTTATTTCGCACGTTAGGCGGATATATACCGCAAATCAAACACGAAACGGGCTAATCACCCTAGTGCCGCAACGCTGTAGGCCGTTACGGAGTTCCTTCGCATCAGTCGCCTTCAGGGAATCGACCCTCGTCGAGGTCCTTCATCAACCTGTCCAGGCGCCTTGCCGCATCGGCGAGATCGTGCTTCGCCGCGGCCGTGACGACCAACAGCTTCCGGGACAGCGCCATCCTTACGCCCTCCGGGACTTGCAGTGAGCGCACCCTTGCGTGAGCTTCTTTCAGCCGGTCCGCGACGAGCTCGTAGAGCTTGAGTTGACTGTCGCGTTCCATGCACAGATTGTGCCATCTGGGGCGAGTTGTCGCCTCACGGGGCCTCAACAAACGGCTGTGCCCCCCACCGGAGGGTGGGGGGCACCGTGTTGCCGGTGTGATCACCAGCGGCCGAATAAGGGCTGATCAGGCGGGAATCAGGCCTGAATCGTACGCGGCTTGTGGGCCGGCCGGCCGCTTTCGTACGTAGCGATGTCCGCTTCGTTCTGAAGGGTGAGGGAGATGTCGTCCAGACCCTCCAGAAGCCGCCAGCGGGCATTGTCGTCGAGCTCGAACTCCGCCTCGACGCCCTCGGCTCGCACCTGGCGGTCGACCAGGTCGACGGTGATCTCGGCGGTGGGGTCCGCCTCGGTCAGCTGCCACAGCCGCTCGACGGTCTCCTGCGGGAGCACGACCGTCAGCAGGCCGTTCTTCAGCGAGTTCCCGCGGAAGATGTCGGCGAAGCGGGAGGAGATGACCGTCTTGAAGCCGAAGTTCTGCAGGGCCCAGACGGCGTGCTCGCGGGACGAGCCGGTACCGAAGTCGGGGCCGGCGACCAGCACGGTCGCGCCCGCGCGCTCCGGGCGGTTCGTGACGAACTCCGGGTCCTTGCGCCAGGCCTCGAAGAGCCCGTCCTCGAACCCGTCACGGGTGATCTTCTTCAGCCAGTGGGCCGGGATGATCTGGTCGGTGTCGACGTTGCTGCGGCGCAGCGGGACGGCCCGGCCGGTGTGGGTGGTGAAGGCTTCCATGGTTCAGACTCCGGCGGTCGCGTGGGCGTCGGACAGGTCGGCGGGCGAGGCCAGATGGCCCAGTACCGCGGTGGCCGCGGCCACCTGCGGGGAGACCAGGTGGGTACGTCCGCCCTTGCCCTGCCGGCCCTCGAAGTTGCGGTTGGAGGTGGACGCGGAGCGCTCACCGGGAGCCAGTTGGTCGGGGTTCATGCCCAGGCACATCGAGCAGCCCGCGTGCCGCCATTCGGCGCCGGCCTCCTTGAAGACCTGGTCCAGGCCCTCTTCCACGGCCTGCAGGGCGACCCGGACCGAGCCCGGGACGACCAGCATCCGTACGCCGTCGGCGACTTTGCGGCCCTCGATGATCCCGGCGACGGCGCGCAGGTCCTCGATGCGCCCGTTCGTGCAGGAACCTACGAAGACGGTGTCGACCTTGATGTCGCGCAGCGGCTGCCCGGCGGTCAACCCCATGTACTCCAGGGCCTTTTCGGCGGCGTTGCGCTCCGAAGGGTCCTCGTACGATGCGGGGTCGGGGACGTGGGCGGACAGCGGAGCGCCCTGGCCCGGGTTGGTGCCCCAGGTGACGAACGGGGACAGGGTGGTGCCGTCGATGACGACCTCGGCGTCGAAGACCGCGTCCTGGTCGGTGCGCAGCGTCTTCCAGTACTCGACCGCCGCGTCCCAGTCCGCGCCCTCGGGGGCGTGGTCGCGGCCCTTGAGGTAGTCGAAGGTGGTCTGGTCGGGGGCGATCATGCCCGCCCGGGCGCCGGCCTCGATCGACATGTTGCAGATGGTCATGCGGGCTTCCATCGAGAGCTTCTCGACGGCCTCGCCGCGGTACTCCAGGATGTAGCCCTGGCCGCCGCCGGTACCGATCTTGGCGATGATCGCCAGGATCAGGTCCTTCGCGGTGACACCCTCGGCCAGCGCGCCGGTGACGGTGATCGCCATCGTCTTGGGGCGGGCCAGCGGCAGCGTCTGGGTGGCCAGCACGTGCTCGACCTGGCTGGTGCCGATGCCGAAGGCCAGCGCGCCGAAGGCGCCGTGCGTGGAGGTGTGCGAGTCTCCGCAGACCACGGTGGTGCCGGGCTGCGTCAGACCCAGCTGCGGTCCCACGACGTGGACGACACCCTGCTCGACGTCGCCCAGCGAGTGCAGGCGGACACCGAACTCGGCGCAGTTCTTGCGCAGCGTCTCCAGCTGGGTCCGGGAGACCGGGTCCGCGATCGGCTTGTCGATGTCGAGGGTGGGGGTGTTGTGGTCCTCGGTCGCGATGGTGAGGTCGAGGCGTCGGACTTTGCGGCCGGCCTGGCGCAGGCCCTCGAAGGCCTGCGGGCTGGTCACCTCGTGCAGCAGGTGCAGATCGATGAAGAGGAGGTCGGGCTCGCCTTCGGCGCGCCGGACGACATGGTCGTCCCAGACCTTCTCCGCGAGTGTCCTACCCATCGCTTTCCCTCCGGCCGGCCGGTTGTGCCGGCGCTTCATAGAGATCTTTTGCGCCTGGTCGCCCGTACCCCACGCGCGGGACGACCGGCTCGGACCCAGTGGTTCGTGGACCCGCACATACAGACTCGCTGGTTCTTGGAAAAATTGAACTTGCGTTTCACAGTGTGAGACGCGAATATCGTTTCATGGACAACTCTAGCGGCGTCGGCGTTCTCGACAAGGCAGCTCTGGTATTGAGCGCACTGGAGTCCGGTCCGGCCACCCTCGCCGGGCTGGTCGCGGCGACAGGGCTCGCACGACCCACGGCACATCGCCTCGCCGTGGCACTGGAACACCACCGGATGGTGGCGAGGGACATGCAGGGCCGGTTCATCCTCGGACCGCGGCTGGCGGAGCTCGCCGCCGCGGCCGGCGAGGACCGTCTGCTGGCCACGGCGGGACCGGTACTCACCCACCTGCGCGACGTGACGGGCGAGAGCGCGCAGCTCTACCGGCGGCAGGGAGACATGCGCATCTGCGTGGCGGCCGCGGAGCGGCTGTCGGGACTGCGGGACACCGTCCCGGTCGGCTCCACGCTCCCGATGAAGGCCGGCTCGGCCGCGCAGATCCTGATGGCCTGGGAGGAGCCCGAGCGGCTGCACCGCGGCCTGCAGGGCGCGCGCTTCACGGCGACCGCGCTCTCGGGCGTACGACGCCGGGGCTGGGCCCAGTCGATCGGCGAGCGGGAGCCCGGCGTGGCCTCCGTATCGGCTCCGGTCCGCGGACCGTCGAACCGCGTGGTGGCCTCGGTATCGGTCTCCGGGCCGATCGAGCGGCTGACCCGCCACCCGGGCCGGATGCACGCACAGGCCGTCATCGACGCGGCCGCGCGCCTCTCGGAGGCACTGCGCCGCTCCGGCTGACCCGCACCTCCACCTCTGTCCACCCCCGGGCCCGGGGGCGCGTACGACGCCGCACACGTCCGAACACGCGCCGCCGGGCCCGTACTTGTCCCGCCTCGTCCGCGCAACCACCGGTGCCCGGCAGGAAACGCCGAAGAGGCCCTCCGCGATGATCGCGGAGGGCCTCTTTTCGATGTGTACCCCCGACCGGATTCGAACCGGCGCTACCGCCTTGAGAGGGCGGCGTGCTAGGCCGCTACACAACGGGGGCAAAGCACTGCGCTACTTCTGCACTGCGCTGGGCTACCAGGACTCGAACCTAGAATAAGGGAACCAGAAACCCTCGTGTTGCCAATTACACTATAGCCCAAAGTGGTCTAGACCAGACCAACAGTACCCCCGACCGGATTCGAACCGGCGCTACCGCCTTGAGAGGGCGGCGTGCTAGGCCGCTACACAACGGGGGCCCTAGCGATCCTGCATCAAGACGTCCGGGTGCGACCCTGGAGATCTCGCGGGAAGGATCTGTACCCCCGACCGGATTCGAACCGGCGCTACCGCCTTGAGAGGGCGGCGTGCTAGGCCGCTACACAACGGGGGCAAAGCACTGCGTCACTACTGCACTGCGCTGGGGTACCAGGACTCGAACCTAGAATAAGGGAACCAGAAACCCTCGTGTTGCCAATTACACTATACCCCACCGAAAGTCAACCCCTGAGGGGTTTTTCTTTTCTGGTGGCGCCTCCGTCCGGCCTTTCGGCCCGCACCGGCGGCGCAGAAAGAACATTACCGGATGCCTGACCGTGCTCCAAAACGGGTATCCCCGGCCAGCAGGTCGGGGAGCCCGGCGAGTCCCTCGATCCGGTGCACGCCGTCTGGTCCCGGCCCCCGGACACCGTCCCGGTCCAGCCAGACCGCCAGCAGGCCCGCGTCCCGGGCCCCGCGCGCGTCGATCTCCGGCTGGTCGCCCACGTAGGCCACTTCGCCCGGGGACAGGCCCAGCGCTTCGCAGGCAGCGAGGAAGGCCGCCGCGTCGGGCTTGCTGAATCCGAGCTCCACGGCGCAGACCAGCACCTCGAAGCGGTCCCGCAGGCCGAGGTGGCGCAGCTTGGGGTCCTGGTTGGCGAGGGAGGCGTTGGAGAGCACGCCGTGCCGGTAGTCGACGGCGAGGGCGTCCAGCACGGGCACGACGTCGGGGAAGACGGTCCAGGCGGTCTTGTAGTGCTCGATGTACTGGTCGAACCAGGCATCGGCGGCCCGGGCGGTCATCTCCGGCGCGCCGAGGAAGTCGCGTACCCGGTCCCGGCGCTGCCCCTGGAAGGTGACCGCGCCCTCGGCGAAGCGCGCCCAGTGCCGGTCGGTGAGCTCCCGCCAGACCGCCAGCGCACGCTCGGGGCTCCCGTACCGGTCCCCCGGCTCCGTGGCGTCCAACTGCCGGGCGAGCCCGGCGGCGTCCGCGCCGGTGTAGTCGAACAGGGTGTCGTCGACGTCCCACAGCACGGCTCGGATCGGCATGCGCCCGACCCTACTCCGCCCCGTCCGTGCACGGGACCCGCCGGGGAGAACACCCCGGGGGCGGCAGCCCGGTGCGGCTGCCGCCCCCGGGGGGAGGTACGGGTGGGGCGGGCGGCCAGTGCTGTGGCCGGCACGGTTTGCCGGCCACAGCGCTAGGCGGCGAGCTTGGCCAGGGCCGCGTCGATGCGGGACAGCGACCTGTCCTTGCCCAGGATCTGCAGGGACTCGAAGAGCGGCAGGCCGACCGTGCGGCCGGTGACGGCGACACGGACCGGGGCCTGGGCCTTGCCGAGCTTGAGGCCGTGGGCCTCGCCGGCGGTCAGGACGGCCTGCTTGAGGGACTCCGGGTCCGACCAGTCGGCGGACGCGAGGTTCTCGCGGGCCGTGGTGAGCAGCGCGGCCGGCTCGCCCTTCATCGCCTTCGTCCAGGAGGCCTCGTCCTCGACGGGCTCCTTGAGGAAGAGGAAGTCGACGTTGGCGGTGATGTCCGAGAGGACCGTCACGCGCGTCTGGGCGTACGGGGCGATGGCCGCCCAGGCCTCGGCGTCGAAGTCCTGCGGTGCCCAGTTGGCGTGCGGGGCCCGCAGCCAGGGGGTGCAGGCGTCCGCGAAGGCCTTGGGGTCCAGGAGGCGGATGTGGTCGGCGTTGATCGCCTCCGCCTTCTTGAGGTCGAAGCGCGCCGGGTTGGCGTTCACGTCCGGGATGTCGAACTTCGCCACCATCTCCTCGATGGTGAAGATGTCCTGGTCCTTGGAGAAGGACCAGCCCAGGAGCGAGAGGTAGTTCAGCAGGCCCTCGGGGAGGAAGCCGCGCTCGCGGTACAGGTTGAGCGAGGACTCGGGGTCGCGCTTGGAGAGCTTCTTGTTGCCCTCGCCCATCACGTACGGCAGGTGGCCGAACTCGGGGACCGCCTTGGCGACGCCGAGCTCGATCAGCGCCTTGTACAGCGCGATCTGGCGCGGGGTGGAGGACAGCAGGTCCTCGCCGCGCAGGACGTGGGTGATCTCCATCAGCGCGTCGTCGACCGGGTTGACCAGGGTGTACAGCGGAGCGCCGTTGGCCCGGACGATGCCGAAGTCCGGAACGTTCTCGGGAGTGAAGGACAGCTCGCCGCGCACCAGGTCGGTGAAGGTGATCGTCTCGTCGGGCATCCGGAAGCGGACGATCGAGGTGCGGCCCTCGGCCTCGTACGCGCTCTTCCGCTCGGCGGTGAGGTCGCGGCAGTGGCCGTCGTAGCCGGAGGGCCTACCGGCGGCGCGGGCGGCGTCGCGGCGGGCGTCGAGCTCCTCGGTGGTGCAGTAGCAGCTGTACGCGTAGCCGCCGTCCTGGAGCCGGCGCGCGATGTCCGCGTAGATGTCCATGCGCTGGGACTGGCGGTAGGGGGCGTGCGGACCGCCCACCTCGGGACCCTCGTCCCAGGTGAAGCCGAGCCAGCGCAGCGAGTCGAGCAGCTGGCCGTACGACTCCTCGGAGTCGCGGGCCGCGTCGGTGTCCTCGATGCGGAAGACGAACGTGCCGCCGTGGTGGCGGGCGAACGCCCAGTTGAAGAGGGCCGTCCGGACCAGGCCGACGTGGGGGTTGCCGGTCGGGGAGGGACAGAAACGGACGCGGACGGGTGCGTTAGCCACGCTTGATCACCTTGTTGGTGAGAGTGCCGATGCCTTCGATGGTGACGGCGACCTCGTCGCCGACGTTGAGGGGGCCGACTCCGGCCGGGGTCCCCGTGAGGATGACGTCGCCGGGGAGCAGCGTCATGGCCTCGGTGATGTGGACGATCAGGTCCTCGATCGAGCGGACCATGTCGCTGGTGCGGCCGAGCTGGCGCTGTTCGCCGTTGACCGTGCACTGGACGGCGAGGTCGCTCGGGTCCAGGTCGGTCTCGATCCAGGGGCCGAGCGGGCAGGAGCTGTCGAAGCCCTTGGCCCGGGCCCACTGCTGCTCGCGCTGCTGGACGTCGCGCGCGGTGACGTCGTTGGCGCAGGTGTAGCCGAGGACGACGTCCTTGACGCGCTCCCTGGGCACTTCCCGGCACATGCGGCCGATGACCACGGCGAGCTCCGCCTCGTGGTGGAGGTCCTGGGAGAAGGAGGGGTACGTGATCGGGTCGCCCGGGCCGACCACCGAGGTGGAGGGCTTGAAGAAGGTGAGCGGGGTCCCGGGGACCTCCTGGCCGAGCTCCGCCGCGTGCTCCGCGTAGTTGCGGCCGACGGCCACGACCTTGTTCGGGAGAACGGGCGGCAGCAGCCGGACCTTGCTCAGCGGGACCTTGGTCCCGCTGAGCTCGAAGTCCGCGAACGGGATGCCCTTGATGATGTCGAGGACGAGCGTCGATTCGTCGCCGGGGGCGGTGCTGCCCTCGACCGCGCCGAACGCGACGTTGCCGTCGATCGAGAACCTGGCGATGCGCACGTGTTGCGTCTGCCCCTCTGTTTTCCGCTGGCTGGAGTCTGCGGGCTCCAGGCTAACGCGGCGGGCAGGGGCGCTTCGCGCTCCTTCGCGGGGCGGCTACGACGCGGCGGCGGCCACCGGCGCGTCCATCAGGATCGTGCGCCGCGGGTTGGCGGTCTGCGTCGGCAGCTCGACGGAGTGTTCCGGGGCCAGGGGGGCCTGCAGCTCCTCGGCGTCCTTCAGGTGCACGAGGGTGGTGCGGCGGGGGTTGGCTATGTTGCGGAACATCGTCGTCGTCTTCATCGGAGTCTGCGGTCCTCGGTTCGGTCTCGGGGTCTCGGTTGTCGCGCGCGCCAACCCTGTAAAGGGAAAGGCTAAACATCTGAATCCCCGACTCAACCGGGAAGTAATGGCCACGGCTGTGTGAGTTTGCTCACCCGTGACCTGACAATACCGGCATAACGGTCAGTCACTTTGACCCGAAGAAACGGACATTGTGCCACTGAATGAGCCATTCCGCTCCTGATCATCTCGACTGGGACACCTTGCCAGGCACAGCATTTGGTTGATGTAAGTCCGAATTCTCCCCATAGGCGCCCCACATGGCGTAGTGCACCCGTCACATGACGTGACCGACTCTCCGGGCCGACACGCGCACCTTGTTGGAGATCCGCCTCTGTGCTGGAATTCGCGGGACCGCCGCGGGAACAGCCGGCGCGCAGGTGGCGCGACACAGCGCCGAGCGCGGCGGCAAGGAGAGGGAGACGCGCCGGTCACCGACGACCACCATGGGGCGTTCTGCCCCACGACTCGACACCGTCCCACCGGTCGCCCGGCGGGACGCCTGGTCCAGAGGTTGCGACGCTAGTGCAGGGACGATTCAAGAGGGATGGCAGCGCTGCGGCGGAGCAGGAGCCGCGCGGCGGGACCGACCGTGGCTCCTCGCCCCAGCACGCCCAGAACCGCGGGCCGGCTGTAGAGGGCGCGGGCCCGGACTCCTCCGCCTCGGTGAAGGCGAGGGGCCGCGGCAAGTCCGCCAAGGGCAAGGCCAGGGACAACGCCGGACCGGTCGAGCAGCAGGACGTGGCGATACCGAAGGCCCCCAGCGGGCCCGGTTCTCGTCTGGCCATGCAGAACTGGCGCATCAGCACGCGACTGGTGTCACTGCTGACCCTGCCGGTCGTCGCTGCCACCACGCTCGGTGGCGTCCGCATCAACGACTCGCTCAACGACATCGCGCAGCTGGAGCACATGCAGCTGCTGACGACGATGACCCGGCAGGCCACCAACCTGGCCGCCGCGCTCCAGGAGGAGCGCGACAAGTCCGCAGGTCCGCTGTCGGTCGACAAGTCGGGCAAGCCCAACAGCACCGTCGACGGCGTGCGCGCGACGACCAACGCCGCCGCCGAGTCCTTCGCCGCCGCGACCGACCGGGTCGACAGCGTCTCCGACAAGGACGAGACCCTCAAGTCGATCCGCAACAACATCCTGCAGATCGGCCGCCAGCTCACCAACATCGAGGAAATCCGGCGCAAGGCGTACGCCAACGGCGCCCAGCAGACCGTCACCGAGTACAACGCGCTGATCGTCTCGCTGCTCTCGCTGTCGCAGGACATGGCCCAGGCCACCTCCAGCCCCGAGATGATCAAGCGCACCCGCGCCCTGGCGGCGTTCTCCTCCGCCAAGGAGTACGCGTCGATCCAGCGCGCGATCATCGCCGCCTCGCTCCCGAGCACCAACGCGGAGCAGGGCGAGCTGAAGGAGAACGACCGGCTCTACGCCCTCTCCGCCCTCAAGGGCGAGAGTCAGGCGAAGACCACCTTCACGCTCGTCTACCAGGGCCGGCCCGAGGAGCTCCTCGGCGCGCTGGGCGACGGCAACACGGAGATCGCCAGCGCCGACCACTACGCGCGCCGTGTGCTGAGCACCAAGGACCAGTTCGCCAAGGAGAAGAACCGGTCCTGGATGGACTGGTACGACGCCGACGACACCAAGCTCCAGGCCATGAAGGTCATCGAGCTGACCCTGCTCGAAGACATGGAGCAGAAGGCCCGCGAGCTCAAGAACGAGTCGCAGCAGGACGCCATCATCAACGGTGCCCTGATCCTCCTCGTCCTCGGTGTCTCGCTCGTCGGCGCCTTCGTCATGGCGCGCTCGATGATCCGCTCGCTGCGCCGCCTGCAGGACACCGCGACCCGCGTCGCCCAGGACCGTCTGCCGGAGCTCGTCAAGCAGCTGTCGGAGTCCGACCCGCAGGACGTCGACACGTCCGTGGAGTCGGTCGGCCTGCACACCCGCGACGAGATCGGCCAGGTGGCCGCGGCCTTCGACGACGTGCACCGCGAGGCCGTCCGCCTCGCCGCCGAGCAGGCCCTCCTGCGAGGCAACGTCAACGCGATGTTCACCAACCTCTCGCGCCGTTCGCAGGGCCTCATCCAGCGCCAGCTCTCGCTCATCTCGGAGCTGGAGTCGCGCGAGGCCGACCCGGACCAGCTGTCCTCGCTCTTCAAGCTCGACCACCTCGCGACCCGCATGCGCCGTAACGGCGAGAACCTCCTCGTCCTCGCGGGCGAGGAGCCGGGCCGCCGGTGGACCCGCCCCGTCCCGCTCGTCGACGTGCTCCGTGCCGCCGCGTCCGAGGTGGAGCAGTACGAGCGCATCGAGCTGTCGTCGGTGCCCGGCACCGAGGTCGCCGGCCGCGTCGTCAACGACCTCGTGCACCTGCTCGCCGAGCTGCTGGAGAACGCCACCTCGTTCTCCTCCCCGCAGACCAAGGTCAAGGTCACCGGTCACGCGCTGCCCGACGGCCGGGTGCTCGTCGAGATCCACGACACCGGCATCGGCCTCTCCCCCGAGGACCTCGCCGCGATCAACGAGCGGCTCGCCGCGCCGCCGACCGTGGACGTCTCCGTCTCCCGCCGCATGGGCCTGTTCGTGGTCGGCCGCCTGTCCCTGCGACACGGCATCCGCATCCAGCTGCGCCCCTCCGACTCGGGCGGTACGACGGCGCTCGTCATGCTCCCGGTCGACGTCGCCCAGGGCGGCAAGAAGCCGGCTCCGATGCCGGGCCAGGGTGGCCAGGCCGGCGGTGCCCAGGGCGCCCCCGGTGCCCAGGGCTCCGTGGCCGGTGCGGGCGCCCGCCCGCCCGTCGGCGGTGCCCCGCAGCGCGGCCAGGTCCCGTCGGGCAACCAGCGTGCCGCCCTGCCGGGACGCGACGGTTCCGGTCCGCAGGGCGGACGGCCCGGCCAGCAGGGTGGTCCGGGTGCTCCCGGCGGCCGCCCGCAGCAGGGTCCGACCACCGCCGGCCAGGGCCAGGGCGCCTTCGGCGGCGGTGCGCCGCAGCCGGGCCGCGGCCCGCAGGCCCGGCCGGTCGGCGCTCCGTCGGCAGCCGGCCCGGCCGCGTTCCCGCAGGGCAACGGCTTCGAGCGTCCCCAGCAGAACCAGCAGCCGCAGAAGCAGCAGCACCAGAACCAGCAGCCGCAGCAGTCGCAGAACCAGCAGCCGGCCGCTCCCGCGCCGGGTCAGGGCCAGGGGCCGGGTCAGGCGCCGCGCGGCGCCCGGCCGCAGCTGCCGCCCCGCGGCGGCGCCGCGCGTGCGGAGCTTCCCGGCGCGCAGACCGCCAGCTGGGGCGCCGACCAGGCCCGCGGGCACGACGAGCTCGCGGGTCCCGGCTCGACCGCCGAGTTCCCCCGCCCGGACTTCAACGCCCCTCCGCCCCGGGCGGACGGCGGCAACAGCACCACCGGGCAGTTCGAGCGTCCCGACATACGGGGGCCCCTGAACCCGTCCACCACGGGCCAGTTCGAGCGTCCCGAGCTGCGCGGTCCGGCGGACCCGTCCTCGACGGGACAGTTCGCCCGGCCCGGTACCCAGGCCCAGCGGCCCGGCGGCCCGGGAGTCGGCGGCTTCCCCCACCAGCCCCAGGCACCGCAGCAGCCCCAGGCACCCCAGCCCGGCGGCGCGTACGCACCCGTACCTCCCGCCGCCCGGCCCGAGGCGCCCCGGCTGCCGCAGGCGCACCGGCCGGAGGCCCTGCCGCCGGCCCGCAACGCCGGCGACGGCCGCAGCCCGATCTTCGACACGCTGGAGTCGAACTGGTTCCGCGAGGAGGGGCAGCAGCCCTCCGCGCAGGGACCGTCCGTACCCCAGCAGCCGCAGCAGTCCGCCCCGGTGTCCCCGGCCCCGCAGCAGCAGTCGCTGCCGCAGCGCGGCCAGGAGCCCGCGGCCGAGCCCGCCGCGACGGCGACCGGCAGCATGCCGACCGTCAGCTGGCGGTCCTCGCCGAACGACGAGCTGATGCGGCAGGCCGAGCGCGTGCGCCAGCCCGCCGCCGGCGGTATCACGACCTCGGGGCTGCCCCGCCGGGTCCCGCGGGCGAACCTCGTGGCCGGCACCGCGCAGCAGCAGTCCGAGGCACAGGCCGGTCCGCAGGTCTCGCGGGCGCCGGATGAAGTCCGCGGCCGTCTGACCAACCTCCGACGCGGTATCCAGCAGGGCCGTCAGGCCGGCAACAGTGGTCCGGCGACCGGCAGTTACCACATCGACCCCACATACCAGCAGGAGCGATAGTTGAGTTCGATGAGCCAGGCGGCACAGAACCTGAACTGGTTGATCACCAACTTCGTGGACAACACCCCTGGGGTGTCCCACACCGTGGTGGTCTCCGCCGACGGACTCCTTCTGGCGATGTCCGAAGGATTCCCCCGCGACCGCGCCGACCAGTTGGCGGCCGTGGCGTCCGGACTGACCTCGCTGACCGCCGGGGCCTCCCGTATCTTCGAGGGCGGCGCCGTCAACCAGACCGTGGTCGAGATGGACCGGGGGTTCCTCTTCCTCATGTCCGTCTCCGACGGGTCCTCGCTCGCCGTACTGGCGCACCCCGAGTGCGACATCGGCCTCGTGGGCTACGAGATGGCCCTCCTCGTGGACCGGGCCGGCAGCGTCCTCACCCCGGACCTGCGCGCGGAACTGCAGGGAAGCCTGCTCAGCTGACAACCCCCCTCCCGGCCGGACGGTACTTCCGGCCGGGGGACCCGGGCCCACGCCCAGGAACCCAGTACCCCCGCCAGGCCGTCATACCGTCCCCCCACCGGCCGCCCCGTCAGACGGCACGCTGACCACTGCTGTCCAGCCCGGAGGATCAATGACCCCGCCCCCCGCCTATCCCGACACGTACGGAGATTCGTACTCGGAAGGCGACCAGCCGCTGGTGCGTCCGTACGCGATGACCGGCGGCCGGACCCGGCCGCGCTACCAGCTCGCCATCGAGGCCCTGGTCAGCACCACGGCCGATCCGATGCACCTGTCCGGCCTCCTCCCGGAGCACCAGCGCATCTGCACCCTGTGCCGCGAGGTGAAGTCGGTCGCGGAGGTCTCCGCACTGCTGTCGATGCCGCTCGGTGTCGCCCGGATCCTCGTCGCCGACCTGGCGGAGGCCGGAATGGTGGCCATCCACCAGCCGGGCAATGGAGAGGCCGGCGGTACGCCGGACGTCACGCTGCTCGAAAGGGTGCTCAGTGGACTTCGCAAGCTCTAACGGCGGAGCGGCTCCCCGCTCCACCACCTCCGCGAAGATCGTGGTGGCGGGCGGCTTCGGCGTGGGCAAGACCACGTTCGTCGGCGCCGTCTCCGAGATCAACCCGCTGCGCACCGAAGCCGTCATGACCTCCGCCTCCGCGGGGATCGACGACCTCACGCACACCGGTGACAAGACGACGACGACCGTCGCGATGGACTTCGGGCGCATCACCTTGGACCAGGACCTGATCCTGTACCTCTTCGGTACTCCGGGCCAGGACCGCTTCTGGTTCATGTGGGACGACCTCGTCCGCGGCGCCATCGGGGCGATCGTCCTCGTCGACACGCGCCGCCTCGCCGACTGCTTCCCCGCCGTCGACTACTTCGAGAACAGCGGCCTGCCGTTCGTCGTGGCCCTCAACGGCTTCGAGGGACACCAGCCGTACACCCCGGAGGAGGTTCGCGAGGCCCTGCAGATCGGCCCGGACGCCCCCATCATCACCACCGACGCCCGCCACCGCGCGGACGCCAAGAGCGCGCTCATCACCCTGGTCGAGCACGCGCTCATGGCCCGGCTCAAGTAACGGGGTCGCGACTGCCGCGCGGGAGGGGCGGGCTGTGTCTTACGACACGGCCCGCCCCTGTCGTTCATAACGTTTCGACAGACAATTGCCGCCGATCGGCCACCCGGTGCGTTCGGTTGGTACCGCTACGCGCACAGCGCCCCTCACATTTGCCGCAGGACGCTCTTTATGTCCGATTTATGTGGGGCATAAGGCTCCGTGCCGCGCCGAATTCAACTGTTTGGAACACGGCCGTCAACCGTGCTGGAATTCAACGAACTAGCTAGTAGTACCGCCGAGAGGTTGTTGGTCGAGTGAGGCGAAGCAACTCAAGCCCCGCGGATGAACCCGCGCGCGGCAACTTCACCCCGCCGCCGCGAGCGGCCGCGTCGCCCGTCGACGTGCCCGTGGAGCCGCCCGCGAGCAGCGGAAGCACCAGCAGGTTCTCGCCCCGCAACTGGCGCGTGCCGACCCGTCTGAACGCGATCCTGCTCGTCCCCGCCCTGGTCGGTCTGGTCATGGGCGGCTTCCAGGTGAAGGGTTCCGTCGACACCTGGAACGAGGCCAAGGACGCCGAGAAGATAGCCAGGGTCGTCCAGGCCGCCTCCGAGTACAGCCAGGCGCTGCTCAACGAGCGCGACCTCACGGCCGAGCCCCTGCTGAGCGGCGACACCAAGAGCGAGGTCGTCACCACGGCCTACGGGGCCACCGACGCCGCCAAGGTGAAGTTCGACCAGGCCGTCCAGGACATGCCCAAGGACCAGGGCCTGGAGCGCCGCCTCGCCCTCTTCCGCACGGACGAGCCGAAGCTGAAGCTCGTCCGCGAGAACGCCTACGTCCAGGCCCGCGAGAGCGCCAAGAAGAACCTGCCGACCCTGCCCGGTCCCATCCCGACCGAAGAGGGCTATGTGCTGGTCCAGCACTACCTCATGCAGTTCGCCAACGAGCTCGGCCTCGGCACCGGCAACGTGACCTCGTACGGCCGCATGGTCTACGCGATCCAGCTGGCCAAGGCGGCCAACTCGCTGCAGCGGTCCGTCGGCACCCACCTCCTGGTGCGGCCCAACCCCGACGAGAACATCCGCAAGTCGCAGCTCGTGGCCTTCTCCTCGTACGCCTACCTCGAAGAGATCGCCATCGGCGAGTACGTCGCGGCGGGCACCGAGGAGGACACCGCCCGCCTCAAGGAGGTCATGGCCCAGAAGGCGAAGGACGGAGCCGCAGCGCTCGCCGACGCCAAGGGCAAGGCCGAACTCGCCGGCAAGGAGTTCAAGGCTCCGCCGGTCATCAACGACTCGGCGCTGCTCGGCATGACCGACGCCATCGCCAGCGGCGACAAGAACACCACGCTCGCCAAGAACGGCACCACGCCCCAGTTCTGGCAGTACGCGGCCACCGCGAAGTTCGACGGCTACGACCAGATCGAGAGGGAACTCCTCGACAAGGCCGTCAAGGACGCCGTCGCGATCTCCGACGAGGCCCGCAACGACGCGATCGTCAACGGCGCCATCGTCGTCGTGGCCCTGCTCGCCGCCTTCATCCTGGCGGGTCTCATGGCGCGCCAGATGGGCCGCGCGATGCGCCGCCTGCGCGGCGCCGCCTTCGACATCGCCGAGCAGCGTCTGCCGATGCTCGTCGACCAGCTCTCGCGCACCGATCCGGGCAAGGTCGACACCCGCGTCATGCCGATCCCGATCGACTCCCGGGACGAGATCGGCGAGGTCGCCCGTGCCTTCGACCAGGTCCACCGGGAAGCGGTGCGACTCGCGGCCGAGCAGGCCCTGCTGCGAGGGAACGTCAACGCGATCTTCACGAACCTCTCCATGCGCAACCAGTCTCTGATCGAGGGCCAGCTGACCCTCATCACCGAGTTGGAGAACAACGAGGCGGACCCGGACCAGCTGGAGAACCTCTTCCGCCTGGACCACCTGGCCACCCGTATGCGCCGCAACGGCGAGAACCTCCTCATCCTCGCGGGTGAGGAGCCGGGCCGCCGCTGGGACCAGCCGGTGCCCCTCGTCGACGTCCTGCGCGCCGCCTCCTCCGAGGTGGAGCAGTACGAGCGCATCGAGCTCTCCGGCGTCTCCGACGCCGAGATCCACGGCCAGGCCGTGACCGACCTCGTGCACCTGCTGGCCGAGCTCCTGGAGAACGCCACCACGTTCTCCTCCCCGCAGACCAAGGTCCGCGTGAACGCCACGCGTCTGCCCGACGGCCGCGTGATGGTCGAGATCCACGACAAGGGCATCGGCCTCACCGCCGAGGACTTCGCGGACATCAACCACAAGCTGGCCAACCCGCCGACCGTGGACGCCGCGATCTCGCAGCGCATGGGTCTGTTCGTGGTCGGCCGGCTGGCGGACCGGCACAGCATCCGCGTCCAACTGCGCCCCTCGGGCGAGGCGGCCGGCACCACCTCACTGGTCATGCTCCCCGACGCCATCACCCACGGTGGCGGTGGCGAGGGCATTCCGGACGACGACTTCACGGTCTCCTCGATCATCCCGGAGCAGCAGAGCCAGCAGGCCGCGCCGCTGCGCACCGCCGCGGAGCTCGGTTTCGACGACTCGCGCTACGACGCCCCGGGCGCCGACGGCCAGTCGGTCGACCCGGTCGTGCGGTCCCTGAAACGCGAGGAGCGCCGAGCCGCGCTGGAGGCGCAGGTCGCCTACCCGCAGGGGCAGCAGTACGCCGAGCCCGCCGCCCAGGACTATCCGGAACCCCAGCCCGAACACGGGTACCAGCAGTACCAGGGGTACGATCAGCAGCCCGAGCCGGGCTACGACGGCTCGTACGCGCCGCAGGGGGCCCAGCAGGGCTACGACGAATACGCGCAGCAGGAGTACGCGTATCCGGAGGCCGGCTACCAGGACCAGCCGCAGGCCGCCCCGTCCTACGACGGCGGCTACGAGGCCCGGCCCGAGCAGGCCCAGTGGCCCGAGCAGAACACGTATCCGGCGGGCTACCAGCAGGATTACGGGACCGAATCGGAATCACCCGCCGGTCCCGAAGCAGCCCCGGAGCGCGTAGGCTTCGACCGTCCGGATGCCGCTGCCGACACCGGTCACCAGGTGACCGGAGCGGGCCTGCCGCGCCGCGGCAGCCAGCAGCAGTGGCAGCCGGCACAGAAGGAAGCGGAGTCCACCGGATCCCTCTTCGAACAGCGGCCGCAGCGTCAGCAGCAGCCCGCTGAACCGGAGCGGTCCCCGGAGGAGACGGAAGGCACGGCGGCTTGGCGTTCACGCAACGACGAGCGCTGGCAGCAGGCCGGAAAACTCCGTGAGCCGAAGGCCGGCGGGGTCACCCCCTCCGGTCTCCCTCGGCGGGTGCCCAAGGCCAACCTGGTCGAGGGCGCGGCGGAGACGACCCCGCAGGGCGGCCCCCAGGTCTCCCGCGCTCCGGAGGACGTCCGCGGCAGGTTGAGCAACCTGCGGCGGGGTGTCCAGCAGGGACGCAATGCGGGTTCTGAGCAGTCAAGTAACAGCTATGACCAGGAGCGTTAGTGTGAGCCCGATGAGCCAGGCGGCACAGAACCTGAACTGGTTGATCACCAATTTCGTGGACAACACCCCTGGGGTGTCCCACACCGTGGTGGTCTCCGCCGACGGACTGCTTCTGGCGATGTCCGACGGGTTTCCGCGCGACCGCGCCGATCAGCTGTCGGCCGTGGCGTCCGGACTGACCTCGCTGACGGCCGGGGCCTCCCGTATCTTCGAGGGCGGCGCCGTCAACCAGACCGTGGTCGAGATGGACCGGGGGTTCCTCTTCCTCATGTCCGTCTCCGACGGATCGTCCCTCGCGGTACTGGCGCACCCCGAGTGCGACATCGGTCTCGTGGGCTACGAGATGGCTCTTCTGGTGGATCGCGCGGGCAGTGTCCTCACCCCGGACCTTCGCGCGGAACTGCAGGGCAGCCTTCTCAACTAACAGACAGGCAGTGCGTTTCGCGCCATCGCACCATAGGGTGCGGTGGCGCGGTTCCACAGGGAGTACTGCGCATTTGGAGTCGGAGGAGGAGACGTGACAACACCCGGAGGACATCCCTATGGCGGCGCACAGCAGCCGCAGGGTGGGCACGACCAGAACCGCTTCAACTTCCCCTCTGCTCCCAGCCGGCCTTCGCCGGAGCACAACCCCTACCAGCAGCAGCCGTACGGGCAGCCGCAGCAGCCCCCTGTACCTCCGCGGCAGCAGCCGCCGCGTGCCCCGCGGCAGCCGGCTCCGAAGGCGCACAACCCGCTGGTGCGTCCGTACGCGATGACCGGCGGCCGGACCCGGCCGCGCTACCAGCTCGCCATCGAGGCGCTGGTCAGTACCACGGCGGACCCCGCGCGGCTGCAAGGGCAGTTGCCCGAGCACCAGCGCATCTGCCGCCTGTGCCAGGAGATCAAATCCGTCGCGGAGATCTCGGCACTTCTTTCCATTCCTCTTGGTGTCGCCCGGATCCTCGTCGCCGACCTGGCGGAGGCGGGCCTTGTCGCCATTCATCAGCCCGGCGGCGACGAGTCTGCCGGCGGCCAGCCAGATGTGACACTGCTCGAAAGGGTGCTCAGTGGACTTCGCAAGCTCTAACGGCGGAGCGGCTCCCCGCTCCACCACCTCCGCGAAGATCGTGGTGGCGGGCGGCTTCGGCGTGGGCAAGACCACGTTCGTCGGCGCCGTCTCCGAGATCAACCCGCTGCGCACCGAAGCCGTCATGACCTCCGCCTCCGCGGGGATCGACGACCTCACCCACACCGGTGACAAGACGACGACGACCGTCGCGATGGACTTCGGGCGCATCACCTTGGACCAGGACCTGATCCTGTACCTCTTCGGTACTCCGGGCCAGGACCGCTTCTGGTTCATGTGGGACGACCTCGTCCGCGGCGCCATCGGCGCCGTCGTGCTCGTGGACACGCGCCGCCTCGCCGACTGCTTCCCCGCCGTCGACTACTTCGAGAACAGCGGCCTGCCGTTCGTCGTGGCCCTCAACGGCTTCGAGGGACACCAGCCGTACACCCCGGAGGAGGTTCGCGAGGCCCTGCAGATCGGCCCGGACGCCCCCATCATCACCACCGACGCCCGCCACCGCGCGGACGCCAAGAGCGCGCTCATCACCCTGGTCGAGCACGCCCTCATGGCCCGCCTGCGGTAGTCGGACAGCCGGCTGCCCCGCGCCGCCGAAGGCTCCCGAAAGGCCCCCCGTGTCACCGACCGGGGGGCCTTCGCCGTATGCGGGGAGCGGCCGGGCCGGACAGGCCGAAGGCCCCGCACCCGGGCGACGGGTGCGGGGCCTTCGGTCGTGCTCGGGTACTCAGCCCTGCCAGCTGTGCGGCGCCCGGAAGCCGGGCGTGCGCTCCAGGCGGCGCCAGCCGGCCTGGGAACGGCCCGTGCGGGCCGAGGCGCCCTCGGGGGTGGCGACGGCGCGGGCGAGCAGGATCGCGGTGATCGCGGCCAGCTCCTCCGGCTCGGCGTGGCCCTTCTCGACGCGCAGCAGGGTGTCCGTGGCAATGCTCATCGTTGGCAAGTCTCCTTCGTCTTACTGCGGCGGGTTGCCGTGCTTGCGCGACGGCAGGTCGGCGTGCTTGTTGCGGAGCATCGCGAGGGCGCTGACGAGGACCCCGCGGGTTTCGGCGGGGTCGATGACGTCGTCGACGAGGCCTCGCTCGGCCGCGTAGTAGGGGTGCATCAGCTCGGCCTTGTACTCCTTGACCATGCGGGTGCGCATGGCCTCGGGGTCCTCGGCGTCCGCGATCTGCTTGCGGAAGATGACGTTGGCGGCACCCTCGGCGCCCATGACGGCGATCTCGTTGGTGGGCCAGGCGTAGGTGAGGTCGGCGCCGATGGACTGGGAGTCCATGACGATGTACGCCCCGCCGTAGGCCTTGCGCAGGATCAGCGAGATCCGCGGGACGGTGGCGTTGCAGTACGCGTACAGCAGCTTGGCGCCGTGGCGGATGATGCCGCCGTGCTCCTGGTCGACGCCCGGCAGGAAGCCGGGGACGTCGAGGAGGGTGATGATCGGGATGTTGAAGGCGTCGCAGAGCTGGACGAAGCGCGCCGCCTTCTCGGAGGCGTGGATGTCCAGGACACCGGCGAGGTGGCCGGGCTGGTTGGCGACGATGCCGACGACCTGGCCGTCGAGCCGGGCCAGGGCGCAGATGATGTTGCGCGCCCAGCGCTCGTGGATCTCCAGGACGTCGCCCTCGTCGACGAGCTCCTCGATGACCTTGAGCATGTCGTACGGGCGGTTGCCGTCCGCGGGCACCAGGTCCAGCAGGACCTCGGAGCGGCGGTCCGCCGGGTCGTTGGTCTCGTGGACGGGCGGGTTCTCGCGGTTGTTGGAGGGCAGCATCGTGATGAGGTAGCGGACCTCGGCGATGCAGGTCTCCTCGTCGTCGTACGCGAAGTGCGCGACGCCCGAGGTCTCGGCGTGCACGTCCGCGCCGCCGAGGCCGTTCTGGGTGATCTCCTCGCCGGTGACCGCGCGGACCACGTCCGGGCCGGTGATGAACATCTGCGAGGTCTCGCGGACCATGAACACGAAGTCCGTCAGGGCCGGGGAGTACGCGGCGCCGCCGGCGCAGGGGCCCAGCATGACCGAGATCTGCGGGATGACGCCGGAGGCCTTGGTGTTGCGCTGGAAGATGCCGCCGTAGCCGGCGAGGGCCGAGACGCCCTCCTGGATACGGGCACCGGCGCCGTCGTTCAGGGAGACCAGCGGAGCCCCGGCCGCGATGGCCATGTCCATGATCTTGTGGATCTTCGTGGCGTGGGCCTCGCCCAGGGCGCCGCCGAAGATGCGGAAGTCGTGCGCGTAGACGAAGACCGTGCGGCCCTCGACCGTGCCCCAGCCGGTGATGACACCGTCGGTGTAGGGCTTCTTGTTCTCCAGGCCGAAGCCGGTCGCCCGGTGGCGGCGCAGCTGCTCGACCTCCCGGAAGGAACCTTCGTCGAGCAGCAGCGCGATGCGCTCACGGGCGGTGAGCTTGCCCTTGGCGTGCTGGGTCTCGGTCGCGCGGTCGCTGGGGCCGCGCCGCGCCTGCTCGCGCAGGGAGTGCAGCTCGGCCACGCGCCCACGGGCGTCCGTCGGCTCGCTCGGGATCTGGTCCACAACGGTCATGTACCGACCTTACGAAGCGCGCGGTCAAAAACCTCCGTTGATACCGCACAGTCTCAGCACTGATCCGCTGTGCGGCCCGGACAGAACCGCCCCCGGAAGTACGGACTCCGCCAGCCGGGACCTTCACCCTTTGTGGGACTCCCACAAATTCGCGCGACATAGGATCTGGAAGTTGAAATTTGAACAAGATGAGCCTAGTCTCGAACTCGTCGAAGTAATTGAAGCTTCAACGAACCTGTCCCGCGGAACGCGGGACCTACCGAGGAGGAAGTCATGGGTCTCTTCACCCGCCGCAACCACCAGGCCGCGCCCGCCCAGAACGGCACCACCGCCGTCGCCACGCTCGACCTGGACCCGGCCCTGGCCGCGCTCACCGGTGACTACGCCATCGACGCCGCCCACAGCAGCATCGGCTTCACCGTCCGCCACGCCATGGTGACCAACGTGCGCGGCGCCTTCGCCGGGCACGAGGGCATCCTCCACCTGGACGGCGCCGACCCGTCCCGGTCCACCGCCTCCATCGACGTGCGGACCGCCTCCGTCGACACGGGCATCGCCGACCGCGACGGCCACCTGCGCGGCGGCGACTTCTTCGACGCCGAGACCTTCCCCCTGATGACCTTCCGGTCCACCGGGGCCCGCCGCGTCGGCGCCGACACCTATCGCATGACCGGCGACCTGACGATCAAGGACGTCACGCGTCCGCTCTCCATCGACCTGGAGTTCAACGGGTCCGCCACCGACGTCTACGGCGCCGAGCGCGTCGGCTTCGAGGGCTCGGCCGAGATCTTGCGCTCCGACTGGGGCCTGACGTGGAACGCGGCACTGGAGGCCGGCGGCGTGATGGTCAGCGACAAGGTGAAGCTGACCTTCGACATCTCGGCCGTCAAGCAGGCCTGACCGGGCACCGGACCGCTGGACACGTGGGGCACGGCACCGGCCCCGGGGGCGGGCGGCTAGAAGCCGCCCCCGCCGTCGAAGCCGCCACCGCCGCCACCGAAGTCCCCGCCGCCGAAGTCGGACGGGTTGAAGTCGGCGCCGGAGGTGTCGCCCCCCTCGAAACCGCCGCCGAAGTCGGAGGCGTAGGCCGGGCCGGACATCATCGAACCGAGCATCGTGCCCATGAGCAGCCCGGGCAGGACGCCGCCGCCGAAGTAGCCGCCGGCCCACGGCCCGTACACGGGGCCGGCGTCGTAGTAGGGGCGAGGCCCGTGCTCGGTGTCGACCGTGCGGACCGCCGGGTCCAGGCCGTCGCGCAGCCGTGCGGCGTCCGCCGCGCAGACCGGAACGGTACGGGGAGTCCCGCCGGCCGGCGCCCAGCTCGCGTCCTCGGTGCTCGGACCGTGCCGCGGATCGAAGAAGCAGGGCGAGCGGCGCTCGGGAACGGGCGCGCCCCGCCGCCTCGCGTCCAGGCACGCCAAGGCGTACCGGCCGTCCTCCAGGGCCTGTGTGACCCCTTGGACCTCCTCGGGGCGCTGCACGGAGGCCATGGTGTGCTTGGCCTTGTCGTACGAGTCGAGGCCCTGGGCGTAGTCCTTGCGCATGGCGTCGTCCGCGCCGGGCTCACCGGGGTGGAAGTCGAGGCGTTCGAGTTCCTCGCCGAAGGCCGTGATGTCCTCGTCGACGACCACGCCGAGCCGGGCGACGGCCTCGCGGCGGGCCTCTTCCTTCTTCTTGCGGTTCCGGCGGACCAGGGCGTACGCGCCGCCACCGCCGACCACGGCCACCGCGCCGAGCACGACCAGCCCGCCGACCGGGGCGCCGTCGGCGGCGCGGGCGCTGTCCCAGGAGGCCGGAGCGGAGCCCCGGACCTGCCTCAGGGCCTGGTCCACGAAGTTGTTCAGCTGGGTGCCCGCGTCCACCGGCCCGCCGGTCTTCACGGACTCGCTGAGGTTGCGCACGGCGTTGCCCGGCATGACCGCGCGGTCGGCGGCCGCGTCGAAGCCGCTGCCGAGCCGGATCGCGTAGAGCCCGGTGACGCCGGTGCCGGCCCGGACCGCTTCGAGCACCTTGTCCGGCGGGAACTCGGCGGTGGCCGGCAGTACGGCGACGAACACCGGCTTCCCGGCGTCCTCGATCTTTTGCGCGAGCGCGTCCGCTTCGGCCGGTGGCAGCTGCGCCCGGGCCCGGGGGTCGACGTGGACCGGCCCGTTCTTGAGGGCCTCGGCGACAGCGGCGGTCCCGGTGGCGGCCGACGCCTGCGGCGCGGCCCCGAGGGCGGTCGCCGCAAGGGCCAGCAGCAGACCGGACAGCAGTGATCCCACGCGTACGGATATCAGCCTGGTCCTCATGTCACCGACGCTACCCGAACCGGCACTTTCTCGTGTGAGTAGGACATAAGGGTCATTTCTCGGCCGGCTGCACGTGCGCGGCCGGCCGGTGCTGCTCTCGGCTACTCGGCCGGTTCCACGCCCGCGTGGAGGAGGCCGTACGTGAACGCGTCCTCCAGGGCCTGCCAGGACGCGGCGATCACGTTCTCGGCGACGCCGACCGTGGACCACTCGCGGACGCCGTCCGTCGTGGCGATCAGCACCCGGGTCGTGGACTCCGTGCCGTGCTTCCCCTCCAGGATGCGGACCTTGTAGTCGACCAGCTCGAACTTGGCCAGCTGCGGGTAGAAGCGCTCCAGCGCCACCCGCAGGGCCCGGTCCAGGGCGTTGACCGGCCCGTTGCCCTCCGCCGTCGCCACGATCCGCTCCCCCTTGGCCCACAGCTTGACCGTGGCCTCGTTGGCGTGGGTGCCGTCCGGGCGGTCCTCGACGATGGCCCGCCAGGACTCGATGCGGAAGTACTTGCGGGCCCGGCCCTCCGCCTCGGCGCGCAGCAGCAGCTCGAAGGAGGCGTCGGCCGCCTCGTACGTGTAGCCCTGGAGCTCCCGCTCCTTGACCCGCTCCACGACCCGGGAGATCAGCGCGCGGTCCCCGCCGAGGTCGACGCCGAGCTCCTTGCCCTTGAGCTCGATCGAGGCGCGGCCCGCCATGTCGGACACGAGCATCCGCATGGTGTTGCCGACCCGCGCGGGGTCGATGTGCTGGTACAGGTCGGGATCGACCTTGATGGCCGAGGCGTGCAGACCGGCCTTGTGCGCGAACGCGGAGACTCCCACGTACGGCTGGTGCGTGGAGGGGGTCAGGTTGACGACCTCGGCGATGGCGTGCGAGATGCGGGTCATCTCGGCGAGCGCGCCCTCGGGGAGCACCTGGCGGCCGTACTTGATCTCCAGGGCGGCCACGACGGGGAAGAGGTTGGCGTTGCCGACGCGCTCGCCGTAGCCGTTGGCGGTGCACTGGACGTGGGTGGCCCCCGCGTCGACGGCGGCCAGGGTGTTGGCGACGGCGCAGCCGGTGTCGTCCTGGGCGTGGATGCCCAGGCGGGCGCCGGTGTCGGCGAGGACGGTCGCGACGGTAGCCGTCACTTGGGCGGGCAGCATCCCGCCGTTCGTGTCGCAGAGGATGACGACGTCGGCGCCGGCCTCGTGCGCGGTGCGCACGACGGACTTCGCGTACGCGGGGTCGGCGCGATAGCCGTCGAAGAAGTGCTCGCAGTCGACGAAGACCCGGCGGCCCTGGGCGACCAGGTGGGAAACGGTGTCGCGGACCATCTCCAGGTTCTCGTCGAGGGTGGTGCGCAGCGCGAGTTCGACATGGCGGTCGTGGGACTTGGCGACGAGCGTGATGACCGGTGCGCCGGACTCCAGCAGGGCCCGGACCTGGGGGTCCGTGGCGGCCGAGCCGCCGGCCCGCCGGGTCGCGCCGAAGGCGACCAGCTGGGCGTGCTTGAAGTCGATCTCGGCACGGGCGCGGGCGAAGAACTCGGTGTCACGGGGGTTGGCGCCGGGCCAGCCGCCCTCGATGAAACCCACTCCGAAGTCGTCCAGGTGCCGCGCGATCGTCAGCTTGTCGGCGACGGTCAGGTTGATGCCTTCGCGCTGCGCCCCGTCGCGCAGCGTGGTGTCGAAGACATGGAAGCTGTCGTCGAGGACCGATGTCGTCGTCATGCTGATCTGACTCCTGTCGGATGAGTGGCTCCGGGTACCCGGGATCCACTGCCCCCATCATCGCGCGCTGCCCGGCCCCGGCCGGTTGGGCCGGGAAACGAAAAAACCCCTCGCGGGTGCGAGAGGTCGGCGCGCGGGTCTGGGGCACGATGGCCGCCGCCGCGAAGTTCTTCCACGGTTCAGCGGTCAGTGCGGACCGGCGCGCTGCTGCCGATAATCATGGGCTGAGCAAGCACGCCGGCAGTCTGCCATACACCCCGCGGCGCGCGGACACGGATCTCACGATGCGGGCAGCGGGCATCCGGCCCGGGCCCGTCGTCGTTGTCGTTGCCGCCGTTGCCGCCGTTGCCGCCGTTTTGTCGCCGTCGCCGTCCGCCCGGGGCGGGCGTCAGTGGGGGGTCAGGGTGTCCGTGAGGAACTCCGTGACGTGGGCCAGGATGGAGGACCGGTCCAGGGTCGGCAGGCCCACCGCGAGCTGGATGCTGAATCCGTCCAGCAGGGCCCGGATGCGCGTCGCGACGCGGTCGGGGTCCACCGCGCGGAACTCGCCCCGCGAGACGCCCTCGGCGAGCAGCGCCACCAGGTCGCGGTGCCAGGCGCCCTCGATGGCCGCCTGCCGGTCGCGTTCCTCCGGTCCGGCGTTCTGCGAGCGGTTCCAGACCTCCAGCCACAGCGTCCAGTGCGGATCGCGGGGGCGCGTGGGCACGTACAGGTCGACGTACTCCCGCAGGCGCTCGGCCACCGGGCCGCGCCGGGACAGCAGCGCCCGCCGTTCGGCGCCAAGTTCCGCCTCGCTCCACTCCAGGGTCTGCAGCAGGAGCTCGTCCTTGCTGCGGAAGTAGTAGAGGAGGTGGCCGCTGCTCATGCCGACCTCGCGGCCCAGCCCGGCCATGGTCAGGCCCTCAAGGCCGCGTTCGGCGATCGTGGCCATGGCGGCGACGAGTACGTCCTCGCGCGGGGGCGCGTTCTTGCGCGCCGCACGTACCGGTACTCCACCCGCCGCCATGGGCCACTCCTCGTCGTCCGGTCGCCGGTCCCCCGTGCGGGTCAGACCTTCGGCTGCTGCTGGGTGATGCAGTGGATACCGCCACCCCCGGCGAAAATCGTACGTGCGTCGACGAGGGTCACGGTCCGCTCGGGGAACAGGCCCCTGAAGATCTCGGCCGCTTCCTCGTCGCGCGGGTCGTCGAAGGCGCACAGCACCACGCCGCCGTTGCACAGGTAGTGGTTGATGTACGAGTAGTCCACCCACTCCCCGTCCTCCACCAGCACGGTCGGCGCGGGGACCTCCACGACCTCCAGCTGCCGCCCGCGGGCGTCGGTGGACGCGCGCAGGATGGCGGCGATGGTCTTGCAGCGCTCGTGGTCCGGGTGGGCCGGGTCGGGCTGGGTGTGGACCACGACGACGCCGGGGCGGGCGAAGGCGGCGACGATGTCGACGTGGCCCTGGGTGCCGTAGGTGCCGTAGTCGCCCGCCAGGCCGTACGGGAGCCAGATCGCCTTCGTCGTGCCGAGGTGGGCGTGGATCTCGGCCTCCACCTGCGACCGGGTCCAGCCGGGGTTGCGGCCCTCGCCCAGCTGCACGGTGTCGGTCAGGAGCACGGTGCCCTCGCCGTCGACGTGCACGGCGCCGCCCTCGTTCACGAGAGGGGTGCTGAAGGTACGGGTGCCGGCCACGTCGGCGACGTGCCGGGCGATCTTCGCGTCGTGGTCCCAGCGGGCCCACTCCTGGGCACCCCAGCCGTTGAAGGTCCAGTCCACGGCGGCCAGCTCGCCGGCGTCGTTGCTGACGAAGGTCGGGCCGATGTCGCGCATCCAGGCGTCGTCGAGCTCGCGCTCGACCAGCTGCACCTCGTCGCCGACGATCGCGCGGGCGCTCTCCGCGTCCCCGGGCGAGACCACGAGCGTGACGGGCTCGTACGCGCGCACCGCGCGGGCCACCGCGCCCCAGGCCTCGCGGGCCTCGGCGAGCTCCTGTGCGTTGGTGAAGGTCGGATTGGGACCGGGCCACGCCATCCAGGTGCGCTCGTGGGGGGTCCACTCCGCGGGCATCCGGAATCCGGCGTCGGCCGGCTTGGCGGGGTTCTCGGGCTGTTCGGTCATGGCAGGGGTCCTTACGGGCGGTGCTGACTTACAAGAAGTAAAGGCGGTTCAGGGGGACCGAGTCGGCGGCTTCGGAGCGCAGCGGCTCCCCGTCGAGCGAGACGAGGCCGCTGCGCGCGTCCACATCGACCGCGCCGACCCGGGAGTTGAGGAGCAGGTCCCCGGGCCCGATGCCGCGGGTGCCGCGGACGGCGACGCGCCGGCGGCGGGTCGGCATCCCGTCACTGCCGAGGGCGGCCGCGGCGGCCGAGACGAAGGCGACGGAGATGTCCGCGGCGGTGGCGCCGTACGCGCCGAACTGCGGACCGAGGACCAGCGGTTCGCAGGTGTCGGTGGCCGCGTTCGGGTCACCGGTGACCCCGTAGGCCGGAAAGCCGGACTTGAGGACCAGCTGCGGCTTGGCGCCGAAGAACTGCGGGCGCCACAGCACGATGTCGGCGAGCTTGCCGACCTCGATGGAGCCGATCTCGTGGGCCAGGCCGTGGGCGATGGCCGGGTTGATGGTCAGCTTCGCCATGTAGCGCAGCACACGGGCGTTGTCGTCGCCCTCGCCGTCGCCGGCCAGCGGTCCGAGCTCGCCCTTCATCTTGGCGGCCATGGCGAAGGTCCGGCGGATGGTCTCGCCCGCCCGGCCCATGCCCTGGGCGTCGGAGGAGGTGATGCCGATCGCGCCCAGGTCGTGCAGTACGTCCTCGGCGCCCATGGTGCCCGCGCGGATCCGGTCGCGTGCCATGGCGGCGTCGCCCGGGAGGTCCGGCTTGAGGTCGTGGACGGAGACGATCATGCCGTAGTGCTCGGCGACCGCGTCCCGGCCGAAGGGCAGGGTGGGGTTGGTGGAGGAGCCGATCACGTTCGGCACGCCCGCCATCTTGAGCACGTTGGGGACGTGCCCGCCGCCGCAGCCCTCGATGTGGAAGGCGTGGATGGTGCGGCCGTCCAGGACGCGGAGGGTGTCCTCGACGGAGAGGCACTCGTTGAGGCCGTCGCTGTGCAGGGCGACCTGTACGTCGTGCTCCTCGGCCACCCGCAGGGCGGTGTCCAGGGCGCGGGTGTGCGCGCCCATGTCCTCGTGGACCTTGAATCCGCTGGCGCCGCCCTCGGCCAGCGCCTCGACGAGGGGGGCCGCGTCCGAGGAGGACCCGCGGGCGAGGAAGCCGATGTTGACGGGCCAGGCGTCGAAGGCGTTGAAGGCGTGCTTCAGAGCCCACGGGGAGTTGACGCCGACGCCCCAGACGGGGCCGAACTCCTGCCCGATGATCGTGGTGACGCCGGCGGCGAGCGAGGCCTCCATGATGCGCGGGGACAGCAGGTGGACGTGGGTGTCCACGGCGCCCGCGGTGGCGATCATCCCCTCGCCGGAGACGATCGAGGTCCCCGTGCCGACGACGACGTCGACACCGTCGAGGGTGTCGGGGTTCCCGGCCCGGCCGATCGCGTGGACACGGCCCTCGCGGATGCCGATCGAGACCTTCCGGATGCCGAGAACGGCGTCGATGACGAGCACGTTGCTGATGACGACGTCGCAGGTGTCGCGGACGGCGGCGGCCTTCAGGTGCAGGCCGTCGCGGGCGGTCTTGCCGAAGCCGGCGAGGAACTCGTCCCCGGGCTTCTGCGCGTCGGACTCCACCCGGACGGTGAGCCCGCAGTCGCCGAGCCGCACCCGGTCGCCGGCGCGGGGGCCGAAGACGGAGGCGTACTCGTGCGGGTCGATGTGCCGGCTGCCCGGCGCGCAGTGGTCGCTGTGCGGGGTCTTCTTGCTCACGTCTGGTCTCCGTCCGCGGGCTCGGTCGTGCCGGGGGCCGAGGTCCCGCGGCCCGGTGCCGCGCCGGGCCCGGTGGCGCCCTTGCCGCCGGTGCCCGGTCGGCCGGCGTCGGGCCCCCGGTGCGCGTCCGCTCCCAGGTACCCGCAGGCCGCCGCTCGCGCCAGGGCCTGCGCCTTGGCGCCGGGGGCGTCCAGCGGGCCGTCGACGAGGCCGGCGAAGCCGATGGCGACGCGGCCGCCGCCGATCGGGACCAGGCCGACCTCGCCCTCGCCGTGCGGGTCGAACCGTACGGACGAGCCGGCCGGTACGCACAGCCTCATCCCGTAGGCCGCGGCCCGGTCGAAGTCGAGGCGCGGGTTGGCCTCGAAGAAGTGGAAGTGGGAGGTGACGCTGACCGGGACGGGGGCCGTGTTGCGCACCCGGAGGTGCAGGACCGGCTCCGGCTGGGGGACGCCGGGGCCGGGCACGACCGCGCCGGGGGCGTCGTCGCCGAGCGGGACGGCGCCCCGGATCGGGGAGGAGACCACGGCGAGCCGGGAGCCGTCGTCGAAGACGGCCTCGACGTGCACCTCGGTGACCACGTCCGCGACGCCCGGCAGGACGTCGTCGGGGCCGAGGACGCTCCGGGCCTCCTCGATGGCCTCGGCCAGCCGCTTGCCGTCGCGCGCCGCCTCGCAGACCGTGTCCGCGACGAGCGCGGTGGCCTCCGGGACGTTGAGCCTCAGGCCCCGGGCCCGCCGGGCCCGGGCCAGTTCGGCGGCGCTGCGCAGCAGCAACCGGTCGCGCTCCGTTGGGGTCAGCCGCACGCCGATCCACCACCTCTTGAGTCGATGGGTTAGAGCATCACTCTAACTCTTCATATCCTGCGAGGGAACCATTGACCGGACAGCTCGGCGTGCGTCACATTGAGTGTCGCTCAAATCTTTCACCGCACCAGCGCGTGGCCCACGCCGCCCTGCCGAGGGAGTCCCCCATGCCCGTAGAACAGCGCGGAGTCGACACCATCCCGGAAGAGGAGCGGACGAGCGGTCCCCGGGACCTGGTATCGATCCTGCTCGGCTCCAACCTCTGCCTCGGCGTGATCGTGTTCGGCTGGCTGCCCCCGTCCTTCGGACTGGGCCTGTGGCCCTCGGTCACCGCCATCGTGACCGGCACCCTCGTCGGTATCGCCTTCACCGCGCCGCTGGCCCTGGTGTCCCTGCGGACCGGGACCAACCTCTCCACCTCCAGCGGCGCCCAGTTCGGCGTCCGAGGGCGGCTCGTCGGCTCCGTGGTCGGCCTGCTGCTGTCCCTCGGCTACACCGCGCTGACCCTCTGGATCGGCGGCGACGTGATGGTCGGCGTCCTCTCCCGCCTGACCGGACTCCCGGACACCGGCGCCTCCCGGGCCGCGATGTACGGGGTCCTGGCCGCCTTCACCGTCGTCGGGGCCGTGTTCGGCTACCGGCTGCTGCTGCGCCTGAGCAAGGTGCTGGCCGTCGCCATGGTGGTGCTGCTCGCCGTCGGCGTCTTCGCGTACGCGGGCGAGTTCACGACCGCCGCCCCGCCCGGGACCCCGTACCTCCTCGGCTCCTTCTGGCCGACCTGGCTGCTCGCGACCGTCGCCGCCGGGCTCAGCGGGCCCGTCGCCTTCATCACCCTGCTCGGCGACTACACCCGGTACGTCTCCCCGCGCCGGTACGGCTCCCGCACGGTGCTCGGGGCCACCTGTATCGGCCTGTTCCTCGGCCTGCTGGTCCCGCAGCTGTTCGGCACGTACACCGCGCTCGCCGCCCGGGCCGGCGCGGACTACGCGGGACCGCTCGTCGAGGCCGCGCCGTACTGGTACCTCGTCCCGCTGCTCGCGGCGGCCGCGGGCGGCTCGGTCGGCAACGCCGGGCTGATGCTCTACTCCATGGGCCTGGACCTGGACGCGATCGTGCCCAGGACCACCCGCACCGCGGCCACGCTGATCGCCGCCGCCGTCGCCACCGGCTTCGTCTTCCTCGGCTCCTTCGCCTGGAGCGCGCAGGCCGCGATGACCTCCTTCGTCCTGCTGCTGACCGCCCTCGGCACCCCCTGGGCCGTGATCACCCTCATCGGGTACGCCCGCTGCCGGGGCCGGTACGACGCCGACGCCCTCCAGGTCTTCAACCGCCGGTCGGTGGGCGGGGTCTACTGGTACCGGAACGGTTGGAACCCGGCCGCCACCGCGTCCTGGGTCCTGGGCGCAGGCGTCGGCCTGCTGGGCGTGTCCACGCCCTTCTACGAGGGCCCGCTGCTCGCCCTGACCGGCGGCGCGGACTGCTCCTTCGTCCTGTCCGCCCTCGCGGGCGGCCTGGCCTACGCCGCCCTCACCGCCCGCGCCGCCGCTCCCGTCCCCGCGCACCCCGCGCACCGAGCCGAGGAGCCGGCCCGGACCTGAGGACCGGGTCCGCCCACGCGGTGCATCCAGCCGTGGGTGTCGGCGGTCCGGCCGGTCTGGATGTCCATCAGGGCCCTGCGCAGGCGCATGGTGACCTCACCGGGCTCGCCGTCGCCCTGCGTCCAGTCGGCGCGCTCGGACTTGACCCGGCCGACCGGGGTGATCGCGGCCGCGGTACCGCAGGCGAACACCTCGGTGAGGCTGCCGTTCGCGGCGTCGCGCTGCCAGTCCTCGGTGCTGATGCGGCCCTCCTCGGCGGTGTAGCCGAGGTCGCGGGCGAGGGTGAGGAGGGAGTTGCGGGTGATGCCCGGGAGCAGCGAGCCGGTGAGCTCCGGGGTGACGATGCGGTCGCCGTACACGAAGTACAGGTTCATCCCGCCCATCTCCTCGACCCAGCGGTGCTCCACGGCGTCGAGCCAGACCACCTGGTCGCAGCCGTGCGAGGCGGCCTGGGCCTGGGCCACGAGCGAGGCCGCGTAGTTGCCGCCGGTCTTGGCCTCGCCGGTGCCGCCCTTGGCGGCGCGGACGTAGTCCTCGGAGAGCCAGACGGAGACGGGCTTGACGCCGCCGGGGAAGTACGCGCCGGCGGGCGAGGCGATGACGATGAAGAGGAACTCGTTGGCCGGACGGACGCCGAGGCCGACCTCGGAGGCGAACATGAACGGCCGCAGGTACAGGGAGGCCTCGCCGGAGTCCGGCACCCAGGCGCGGTCCTGCGTGATGAGGGCGTCGCAGGCCGCGATGAACAGGTCGGTCGGCAGCTCGGGCATCGCCATGCGGCGGGCGGAGGCCTGGAAGCGCTCGGCGTTGGCCAGCGGACGGAAGGTGGCGACGGTGCCGTCGGGCTGACGGAAGGCCTTGGCCCCTTCGAAGATCGTCTGCGCGTAGTGGAGGGTCATGTTCGCCGGGTCGATCGACAGCGGCGCGTACGGAACCAGCTCGGCGTCGTGCCAGCCGCGTCCCTCGGTCCACTTGATCGTCACCATGTGATCGGTGAAGTGGCGGCCGAAGCCGGGGCTGACCAGGATCGCCTCGCGCTCCGCGTCGGACAGCGGGTGCGAGGAGGGCTTGAGCTCGATCGTGGGCGTCGTCATGAGTGCGTGTCCTTCACCGGTTGTGTATGGCGGACCGCGCTCACGGCGTACTAGGACGTCCGAGCTTCCCCGCATTCCGCGGCCTCGCGTTCGATTATCGCGCGCGCGACTGCTTCGGAGAAACGGGGGATTGCGGCCCAGGGGAGATGGTGGCACCCGGGGCCGCGCAGGAAAAGCCGCCGGGTGGTTGTGTGACCCGGCGGCTCTGTCCGATGTGGAGCTGCCGGGTCAGCCGGCTACGCGAGCGGCGAGTGCGTCGCCGATCTCGTCGGTGGAACGGAAGGTGCCGTCGCGCTCGGCCAGGTCGGCGGAGACCGCGTCCTCGATGCGGGCGGCCCGGTCTTCGCGACCGAGGTGGCGCAGCAGGAGGGCGACGGAGAGGATCGTCGCGGTCGGGTCCGCCTTGCCGGTGCCCGCGATGTCCGGGGCCGAGCCGTGCACGGGCTCGAACATGGACGGGAAGGCACCGGTCGGGTTGATGTTGCCGGAGGCGGCGAGACCGATCCCGCCGGTCACGGCGGCGGCCAGGTCGGTGAGGATGTCACCGAAGAGGTTGTCCGTGACGATGACGTCGAAGCGCTCGGGCTGGGTGACGAAGAAGATCGTCGCGGCGTCGACGTGCAGGTAGTCGGTGGTGACCTCGGGGTACTCCTGGCCGACCTTGTCGAAGATGTTCTTCCACATGTGGCCCGCGTACACGAGGACGTTGTTCTTGTGGACCAGCGTCAGCTTCTTGCGCGGACGGGCGTTCGCCCGCTCGTACGCGTCGCGGACGACGCGCTCGACGCCGTAGGCGGTGTTGATGCTGACCTCGGTGGCCACCTCGGCGGGGGTCCCCGTGCGCAGGCTGCCGCCGTTGCCCGTGTACGGACCCTCGGTGCCCTCGCGCACCACGACGAAGTCGATCTCCGGACGGCCGGCGAGCGGGGTGGCCGTGTTCGGGAAGAGCTTCGAGGGGCGCAGGTTGATGTAGTGGTCGAAGGCGAAGCGGAGCTTCAGCAGGAGGCCTCGCTCCAGCACGCCGGACGGGACCGACGGGTCGCCGATGGCGCCCAGCAGGATCGCGTCGTGGTGCTTGAGGGCTTCGAGCTCGGCCTCCGGGAGCGTCTCACCGGTGCGGTGCCAGCGCTGGGCGCCGAGGTCGTACTCCTTGGTCTCCAGCTTCACATCCTGGGGCAGGACCGCGGTAAGGACCTTGAGTCCCTGAGCCACGACTTCCTGGCCGATGCCATCACCGGGGATCACTGCGAGATTGATGCTGGTCGACATGGCGAAACCGTACTCCGTGTCCCAGTCCTCAGACATATCGCGTCCATCATGTGGACCAATCAGGACGCGACACGCCTGGGGCCGGGCGGGTGAGGGGGCCGGGGGCCCGGCGAGTGAGGCGCCGGGCGGGTGAGGGGCCGCTCAGTGGCCGGTCGACCCGCCGTTGTCGCGGCGGTCGAGGGCGCGCTGGAGGGCGGCGGCGGCGTTCTTGCGGTCGGCGTCGGCGGTGGAGGAGTGGCGGACGCGGCGGCCTGCGGTGATTGCGGTCATGGTGATCGACTCCTTGAGATCACGGCGTGGCGGGGCCACGGACGAGGGGTTCCTTCAAGGCGCCGGAAGAGGCGGGGAGCAGTGCGCCGCAGGGGTTGCCTGCCAGGGGCGCGCGCTCTCGACCGCCATTCGCCGGATCGGCGAGACGTTCGGCTCCTACAAAGCTAGGGCAGGTCCCGCTGTATGTCTCCGCAATTACTCGGACTTCCTACTATCTGAGACGCCGAACGGCCCGGAACAACCCTCCAAAGCCTCCGCTTTCACCTCTTCTCGGAGCGGAGTTCCCTGATCAGAGCGCATACAGCGAATGTTGAAGCTGATTCCGGCACAGTGACGTAGCCCACCTTTCCCACCGGCCGGTAAGGCCCCAGATCAGTGATCTCGACCGCCTCGCCGGCCTCCCGCAGCGAGAGCTGAGGCCGGATCGCCCTGCCGAGCCCGCGGCCGACCATCGTGAGGTGCGGGGCCGCGCTGCGGAACGCGGCGATCCGCAGCACCCCGTCCACGGTGTCCCGGCCCGCGCCGCGCGCCTCCGCGCCCATCACCTCGTACAGCCACGCACGGCCCGAACCGGTTCCTGCGGCGCTTCGTCGGCGACGCCTTCCGACCGGCACGGTGTGCCGGTCACGCACCTAGAGCACGTCCCCGTCGCGCCAGTCGAAGTCGAGCCGACCGGCGGGATCGGGCAGGACCCCGCCGGGCGGCGCCCACAGGTAGGTGGAGCCCTCCTCCTCGGGCAGGAGGACCGGGCCCACGGGCGCCAGGGCGCCGATCCGGCCGCCCCACACCGTCCATCCCCGCCCGGCGTACAGGGCGGCTCCCTCCTCGGAGGCCGACAGCCCGCCGAGCACGTACGCGCCCGCGATGACCTCCTCCAGGGCGGCCATGACGAGGCCCCCGAGCCCCCGCCGCCGCAGGTCGCGGCGGACAGCGACCGCCTCGACGTACCCCAGGCGCAGGGCCCGGCCGCCGTGCACGACCCGCCGCTGCACCACGCTCCCGTGGGCGACGAGCTCGCCGCCCTCCCGCACCAGGGCGTGCATCCCGCCGAGCCCGTGCTCGAAGTCCTCGTCGGAGAAGTCCCCCTCGAACGCCGCGTCCAGCAGGGCCCGGACATCCTCCAGCGCTCCGGGGCCCAGTCGGGAGGTGTGCACGAGGCGTGTCCGCGTATCGGTCATGGCACCAGTGTCCCTGCGCCAGGATTCGGCCTGCACCTTCCTGGTCCTGCGCGGGACCCGCCAGGACACTCGGTCCATGTCTCCTGATACCCAGCAGTGGAGCCCCACCCACGGGCTGCCCTACCGCGGCGCGGCCTACCGGCCCGAGCGGATGCCCGGGGCCCAATCCCTCGCGCGCGCCGCCGCATTGCGGGCGCGGATGGACGAGCGGCGGACCGTACGCCACTTCTCCCCCGACCCGGTGCCCGAGCAGGTCGTCCGGGACGCCGTCGCGTGCGCCGCGACCGCCCCCTCCGGAGCCCACCAGCAGCCGTGGACCTTCGTCCTGGTGAAGGACCCGGCCGTACGGCAGCAGATCCGCGCCGCCGCGGAGCAGGAGGAGGCGCTCTCCTACGACGGCCGCCTCGGCGACGAATGGCTCGCGGCCCTGCGCCCCCTGGGCACGGACGCGGTGAAGACCCACCTCACGGACTCCCCGGCCCTGCTGGTGGTCTTCCAGCAGCGCTACTGGCTCGGCCCGGACGGCACCAAGCGCAAGCACTACTACGTCGACGAGTCGGTGGGCATCGCCGTCGGCATGCTCCTGTCCGCCCTGCACCTGTCGGGGCTGGCCGCCCTGGTCCACACCCCGAGCCCGATGCGCTTCCTCGGCCACGTCCTGAACCGCCCGGAGAACGAGAAGGCCTTCGCCGTCGTCCCGATCGGATACCCGGCGGCGGACTGCGAGGTCCCGGACCTGGTCCGCAAGTCCCTGGCCCAGGTCATGGTGGAGGTCTGACCCGCACGCGGGCCGTGAACTGGGACCGCCCCCGCTCCGGGCTTGGGGGTACCGGAGCGGGGGCGGGGTTCAGCGGGGGGCGGTCAGCCCATGTGGGGGTAGCCGTACTCGGTCGGCGCGACCAGGGTCTCCTTGATGGAGCGGGTCGAGGTCCAGCGCTGCAGGTTGGAGGCGGCGCCCGCCTTGTCGTTCGTACCCGAGGCGCGGCCGCCGCCGAAGGGCTGCTGGCCGACGACGGCGCCGGTGGACTTGTCGTTGATGTAGAAGTTGCCCGCCGCGAAGCGGAGCTTCTCCATCGCGTCCGCCACCGCGTACCGGTCCGCGGCGATGATCGAGCCGGTCAGGGCGTACGCCGAGACGGACTCCATCTGGGCCAGCATCGCCTCGTAGCCGTCGGTGGAGGCGTCGTCGTAGACGTGCACGGCGAGGATCGGGCCGAAGTACTCGGTCGTGAAGACCTCGTTCTCCGGGTCGGTGCACACGATGACGGTCGGGCGGACGAAGTAGCCCTTGGCGTCGTCGTACGTGCCGCCGGCGACGATCTCGCAGGTCGGGTCGGCGATCGCGCGGTCGATCGCGGCCTTGTTCTTGGCGAAGGATCGCTCGTCGATGACGGCGCCGATGAAGTTGTCCAGGTCCCGGACGTCGCCCATGGCGATGCCGTCGACCTCGGCCGCGAAGGCCTCCTTGAAGCCGTCGTTCCAGATCGACGCCGGGACGTAGGCGCGCGAGGAGGCCGAGCACTTCTGGCCCTGGAACTCGAAGGAGCCGCGGGTCAGGGCGGTCTTCAGGACGGCGCGGTCCGCGGACGGGTGCGCGACGACGAAGTCCTTGCCGCCGGTCTCGCCGACCAGGCGCGGGTAGGACTTGTACGTCTCGATGTTGTTGCCGACCGTCTTCCAGAGGTACTGGAAGGTCTTGGTCGAGCCGGTGAAGTGGATGCCGGCCAGTTCGGGGTGGTTCAGGGCGACCTCGGAGACGGCGATGCCGTCGCCCGTCACCAGGTTGATGACGCCCTTGGGCAGGCCGGCCTCTTCCAGGAGCTCCATGAGGAGGACCGCGGAGTGGGTCTGCGTGGGGGACGGCTTCCACAGGACCACGTTGCCCATGAGGGCGGGGGCGGTCGGCAGGTTGCCGGCGATGGCCGTGAAGTTGAACGGCGTGATCGCGTAGACGAAGCCTTCGAGCGGACGGTGGTCGCTGCGGTTCCACACGCCGGCGCTGTTCGCGACCGGCTGCTCGGCCAGGATCTGGCGGGCGAAGTGGACGTTGAAGCGCCAGAAGTCGACGAGCTCGCACGGGGTGTCGATCTCCGCCTGCTGCGCGGTCTTCGACTGGCCCAGCATGGTGGAGGCGGCGAGCTTCTCGCGCCACGGGCCGGAGAGCAGCTCGGCGGCGCGCAGGATGATCGCGGCGCGGTCGTCGAAGGACATCGAGCGCCAGGCCGGGGCGGCGGCGAGGGCGGCGTCGACGGCCTCCTGCGCGTCCTCGCGCGTGGCGTTCGCGTAGGTGCCGAGCACGGACTGGTGGTCGTGCGGCTGGACCACGTCGAAACGCTCGCCGCCGCCCATCCGCTTGACGCCGTTGATCGTCATCGGGAGGTCGATCGGGTTCTCGGACAGCTGCTTGAGCTGCGCTTCGAGGCGCGCGCGCTCCGGGGTGCCGGGGGCGTACGAGTGGACCGGCTCGTTGACCGGCGCGGGGACCTGGGTCACAGCATCCATGGGGCTGGTAACTCCTTGACCTGGTTCTGGCTAGTTCTTGGTGATCATCGAGCGGAGGAAGAACAGGAGGTTGGCCGGCTTCTCCGCGAGGCGCCGCATGAAGTAGCCGTACCAGTCCGTCCCGTACGCGGTGTAGACGCGCATCCGGTGGCCCTCGGCGGCGAGCCGCAGGTGCTCCTCGCCGCGGATGCCGTACAGCATCTGGAACTCGTACTCGTCCAGCTTGCGCCCGGCCTGCCGGGCGAGCTCCTGGGCGATGGCGATCAGCCGCGGGTCGTGGGACCCGATCATCGGGTAGCCCTCGCCCTCCATCAGGATCTTCATGATCCGGACGTAGGCCTTGTCGATCTCGGCCTTGTCGAGGTACGCGACCTCGGCCGGCTCCTTGTAGGCACCCTTGACGATGCGCACCCGGCTGCCGGCGGCGGCCAGCCGGCGGGCGTCGGCCTCCGTGCGGAAGAGGTAGGCCTGGATCACGCAGCCGGTCTGCGGGAAGTCCCGCCGCAGCTCCTCGTGGATGGCGAACATCGAGTCGAGGGTGGTGTGGTCCTCGGCGTCCAGCGTCACGGTGGTGCCGATGGCCGCGGCGGCCTCGACGACCGGGCGGACGTTGGCGAGGGCCAGCTCGTGGCCGCCCTCCAGGGACTGCCCGAACATCGACAGCTTGACCGACATCTCGACGGTCTCGCCGAGGCCCAGGACCGCCAGGTGCTCGACGAGCCGGAGGTAGGCGTCACGGGCGGCGTACGACTGCTCCGCCGCGGTGATGTCCTCGCCGACGACGTCGAGCGTGACCTCCAGGCCCTTGCGCGTGAGCTCCTCGACGATCGGGATGACCTGTTCGACCGTCTCGCCGGGGATGAACCGGGTCACCACGGGCTTGGTCACCGGCGCGGCGGAGACGATTCGGCGCATCTTGTCGCTGCGCGAGGCGGCGAGGATCACGGGACCCAGCACGGGGCACCTCCAACGGGTGGCAGAAGCGGACATACGATCCGTCGCCGGTGCGGCGGGGCCGTAAGGAAAACGCAAGAGAAACCACCGTGAAACCTAAGGATCGCTCCGATCCTCTGCCATCGACAGCTGTCACGCATCCGTGGTCCGGATCTCATACATATGTATGAGGAGGCTGCTCCGGGGTGGGAGAATGTCGGGGTGAAGGGCGATTACCAGGACCTGGTGGACGAGATCTCGGCGTTGCTCGGCGCCCCGGCGACGCTGGAGAACCGGGACTTCCGCCTCATCGCCTTCGGCGCCCACGACAGCGACGACGACGCCGTCATGGACCCCGTCCGGACCCGGTCGATCCTGACTCGGCAGTCGACGGCGGCCGTCCGGTCCTGGTTCGAGGGCTTCGGCATCGCCCGCGCCACGGGACCGGTACGGATCCCGGCGGCGCCCGACGCGGGGGTGTTCCGGGGGCGGATCTGCCTGCCCGTGCGGTACCGGGGCATCGTGCAGGGCTACGTGTGGCTCCTCGACCGGGAGCCCGGTCCCGGGCCGGACGCGCTGGCGGCGGCCATGGCGGTGGCCGAGCGGATCGGGGTGCTGCTCGCCGAGGAGGCCAAGGCGGGGGCGGACCTGTCCCGGGAGTTCCTGGCGGTGCTCACCGCGGGGCGGGGCTGGCAGCAGGACATGGCGGTGGCCGCGCTGCGGGCCGCCTTGGGCCCGGGCGGGGACGGACCGCACGCGGCGGTGTGCGTGGCGCCCTGGTCCGGGGAGGCTCCGGCCTCGGTACCGGGCGCGGCGGCGGTGTGCGTCGTACCGGCCCGCGGCGAGGACCGCCCGGCGGACGCCGCCGGCCCGGGGCCGCGGGCGGGCGGTGACGCGGCCCTGGCCGTCCTGCTGCGGCTGCGCTCTACGGACGCACTGGCTCCGGCCCTGTCGGCGGTGGGCCGGCTGCTGCCGCACACCGGCGCGGCGGGGACGGCGGGCGGAGCGGGCACGGCAGGCGCGGCGGGGGCGGCAGGGACGGCGGGCGGAGCGGGCGCGGTCGCGGGCACGGGCACGGGCGGCCCGGGCACGGGCACACCGGCGGGCCCGGCCGGGGCGGGCGGCCGCGCCGCGGGCCCGGGCGGCGCGGGCCACCGGGTGACCGCCGGGGTCGCGGACCCCGTCCGGACCCTGGCGGAGCTGCCCACGGCCTGGGAGCACGCGACCGCCGCGGCCCGGGCCGCCCGCGCGCAGCCCCGACTCGGTCCGGTGGCCCGGTGGTCGGAGATCGGACCGTACCGGCTGCTGGCGGCCCTGTCCGCCGACCCGGTGGACGACCCGGCGGCCCGCACCCTGCTCACCGCACCCCACCGCGAACTGGCCCGTACCGCCGAGGTGTTCCTGGACTGCGCCGGCCAGGCGGGCCGCGCGGCGGCGGCCCTGGGCGTGCACCGCCAGACCCTGTACTACCGCCTCAACCGGGTGGAGCAGCTGACCGGCCTCGATCTGGACGAGGGCGAGGACCGCCTGCTCCTCCACATGGCGCTCAAGGCGAGCCGCCTGCACGGCTGATCCGGCATCCCATCGGTCCAACCGCCGGCCCGACTCACGGGCAGCGCCGGCCGTCCGCCGGGCGACGCACCTCCGCACGCGCGCGTGCGGTACGGAGGCCCGGTGGCGTCGCCCAGGACCGCTACGGCCCGCCCGACGTACGGGAGTTCAGGACGGGACCCGGCTGCGCCCCCGGCGACGAGGTGTTCGACGAGGCCGAAGGGTTTTCGCCGCGTACGTGCTCATGGGCTTGCGCGACCTGGGGCGGGTCGGCCCGGGGCAGCGGGTCCTGACCGACGGGGCGTCAGGAGGCCTGGGCACCATGACAGATCACCATGGCCTTCGGCGCGCCTCGTGGGCAACCGCTCGCTCGGCGGCTGCCCACGAGGCGCGCCACCGGGGGCCGGGCCGCCGCGGCTACTCGGGCACGACGCGGGAGCGCGTCAGTCCCTCGGCGGCCCGTCGCATGCCCTCGGTGAACTCCGCGGCCGTGGGCGCCGATTCCGGGTCGAAGAGCCACTGGATCATCAGGCCGTTGAGCAGCGCCTCGTAGAAGGCGCCCAGCGTGCGCACGTCGCGGTCGTCGAGCTCCTCCTCCGGGGTGCCGGTGAGCATGGAGATCAGGCCCCTGCGGCCTTCGGCCTGCGAGGCGGCGAGCAGCGCCCGCAGCTCCGGGCGCTGGTCGCGGCCGAGCGCGACCTCCAGGCCGGCCGACCAGACCGGACCGGATTCCTCGTGCCGATCGAGCACGCCCTCCCAGACGGCGCGGAAGCGCTCCAGCGATCCACCGTCGCCGGCCGGGCCGGTGTGGAAGCCGGCGCCCCACTCCTCGGTCAGGGCGATGAACGCCTTGGTGAGCAGGGCGTCCTTGGAGCCGTAGTGGTAGCCGATGGACGCCAGGTTCGTGCCGGAGGCGCTGACGATGTCGCGCGCGGTGGTGCGCACGAGCCCCTTCTCCACGAGGCACTTCTTGGCGCCTTCGAGCAGGTCTTCGCGATGTCCCATGCCGACACCGTACAGCGGCACTGTACAACCGTCCCATACAACCGTCATATACAAATGTTCTATACGATTGCGCATGGCTGCTCATGACGAAATCCCGCTGCCGCACCCGACCTCGCGGGCGCGCGTCCGGCGGAGTCGTCGGTACGGCCGAACGGCGCAACGGCGGCGCCGCCGAACGGCCGAACGCGAAAGGGCCCGGGGTCTGCCCCGGGCCCTTCGCCTGTCTCACACGGATCAGCCGAGGCTGACCGTACGCGCCGAAACGGCACCGATCTCGGCGGAGATGTCCGCCAGCACACCGGCCGGCACCTCGGCGTCGACCGTCAGCACGGCGAGCGCCTCGCCGTGCTCCTCCGCACGGGCGACCTGCATGCCCGCGATGTTCAGGCCGGCCTCGCCGAGCACCCGGCCGACCGCGCCGACCACGCCCGGGCGGTCGGTGTAGCGCAGCACGACCATGTAGTCGGCGAGCGCCAGGTCGACGTCGTACTCACCGACGCCGACGATCTTCTGCAGGTGCTTCGGGCCCGCCAGCGTGCCGGAGACCGAGACCTCCTGGCCGTCCGACAAGGTGCCCCGGACGGTCACCACGTTGCGGTGGTCCGGGGACTCCGAGCTGGTGGTCAGGCGTACCTCGACGCCGCGCTCCTGCGCGAACAGCGGGGCGTTCACGTAGGAGACCGTCTCGTCGACGACGTCCTCGAAGACACCCTTGAGCGCGGAGAGTTCGAGCACCTTGACGTCGTGCTGGGTGATCTCGCCGCAGACCTCGACGTCGAGACGGACCGCGACCTCGCCCGCGAGGGCGGTGAAGATGCGGCCGAGCTTCTCGGCGAGCGGCAGGCCCGGACGGACGTCCTCGGCGATGACGCCGCCCTGGACGTTGACCGCGTCCGGCACCAGCTCGCCGGCGAGGGCGAGGCGCACCGACTTGGCGACCGAGACGCCGGCCTTCTCCTGGGCCTCGTCCGTGGACGCGCCGAGGTGCGGGGTGCAGACGACCTGGTCGAGCTCGAACAGCGGGGAGTCCGTGCAGGGCTCCTTCGCGTACACGTCGAGACCGGCGCCGGCGACGCGGCCCTCCTTGATGGCCGAGTACAGGGCGGCCTCGTCCACGATCCCGCCGCGCGCGGCATTGACGATGCGCACGGACGGCTTCACCTTGCGCAGCGCCTCGTCGCCGATGAGACCGAGGGTCTCCGGGGTCTTCGGCAGGTGCACGGTGATGAAGTCGGCGACCTCCAGGAGCTCGTCCAGCGTCAGCATCTTGACGCCCATCTGGGCGGCGCGCGCGGGCTGCACGTAGGGGTCGTAGGCGACGACCTTCATGCCGAAGGCCGACATGCGCTGCGCGACCAGGACGCCGATGCGGCCGAGGCCGACGACACCGAGGGTCTTCTCGCTGAGCTCGACACCCGTGTACTTGTTCCGCTTCCACTCGCCGTTCTTCAGGGCGGTGTTGGCCTGCGGAATGTTGCGGGCCGTGGCGACGAGCAGGCCGCAGGCGAGCTCGGCGGCGGTCACGATGTTCGAGGTCGGCGCGTTGACGACCATCACGCCGGCCTTGGTGGCGGCGGACACGTCGACGTTGTCCAGGCCGACACCCGCACGGGCGACGACCCGCAGCTTCTTGGCGGCGGCGATGGCCTCGGCGTCGACCTTCGTCGCGGAGCGGACGAGGATCGCGTCGACGTCGACGATCGCGGGCAGCAGCTCCGCGCGGTCGGCGCCGTTGCAGTGCCGGATCTCGAAGTCCGGGCCGAGTGCCTCCACGGTGGCGGGCGACAGCTCTTCGGCGATGAGTACGACAGGTTTCGAGCTCACGTGGGTCCTCACAAGTCCAGTGCGGACGGCCGTCCCGACGGCCGCAGGCGTGGAGGGGGTAGCCGCGTGGAAGACGCACGACACTGTGGGCCTGACGCGTATGTGTTGAGCAGTGTAGTGGCGCGGACGGACCGGATTTCCGCCTGTACGGAAGGATCACCCGTCCGTGGTTGGCCGAGGTGGACAAGCCGGGCGGGCCCAGCCGCGCTTTCGGGCCGGTCCGGATGCGCGGCGGGGCCGGGACACACCGTTCCGGCCCCGCCGCGAGCCGATCAGCTCTCGTCGCTGTCGACCCAGCTCATCAGCTTGCGCAGCTTCTTGCCGGTGGTCTCCAGCAGGTGCGCCTCGTCGGCCTTCTTGTACTCGTTGTACTTCGGCAGACCGGCCTTGTACTCGGCCATCCAGGTGTTGGCGAACTCGCCGCTCTGGATCTCCGCCAGGACCTTCTTCATCTCCGCCTTGGTGGCGTCGGTGATGACACGGGGGCCGGTGATGTAGTCGCCCCACTCGGCGGTCTCGGAGACCGACCAACGCATCTTCTCCAGGCCGCCCTCGTACATGAGGTCCACGATGAGCTTGAGCTCGTGCAGGCACTCGAAGTACGCGATCTCCGGCTGGTAGCCGGCCTCGGTCAGGGTCTCGAAACCGGCCTTGACCAGGGCGGAGGCGCCACCGCAGAGGACGGCCTGCTCACCGAACAGGTCGGTCTCGGTCTCCTCCGTGAAGGTGGTCTTGATGACGCCGGCGCGGGTGCCGCCGATACCGGCCGCGTACGAGAGCGCGAGCGCGAAGGCGCTGCCCGAGTGGTCCTGCTCGACGGCCGCGATGCACGGGACGCCGCGACCCTCCTCGTACTGGCGGCGGACCAGGTGGCCCGGGCCCTTCGGGGCGACCAGGGCGACGTCCACGTTGGCCGGGGGCTTGATGAAGCCGTAGCGGACGTTGAAGCCGTGGCCGAAGAAGAGCGCGTCGCCGTCCTGGAGGTGGTCCTTGATGGACTCCTCGTAGATCTCGGCCTGCAGCGGGTCCGGGGTCAGGATCATGATGACGTTCGCCCACGCGGCGGCCTCGGCCACGGGGACGACCTTCAGGCCCTGCTCCTCGGCCTTGGCCTTGGACTTCGAGCCCTCCTTCAGGCCGACGACGACGTCGACGCCGGAGTCACGGAGCGACAGCGCGTGGGCGTGACCCTGGCTGCCGTAACCGATGACCGCGACCTTGCGGCCCTGGATGATGGACAGGTCGGCGTCGTTCTCGTAGAACAGCTCGGCCACTGGGATATCTCCTTGGTGCGCTGGTGTTGCACCCACCGTACGGCGGGGAACGGAATCTGAGTTTCTCGGTCTCGCGATGCGAGCGGTCGGACCTGCCGGACGCGTCCGGGGTCAGGCGCTGCGGTCGAGCGCGCGCAGGCTGCGGTCCGTGATGGACCGGCCGCCGCGCCCTATGGCGATCGTGCCGGACTGCACGAGCTCCTTGATGCCGAAGGGCTCCAGCATCTTGAGCATCGCGCCCAGCTTGTCGGTGCCGCCGGTGGCCTCGATCGTGACGGCGTCCGGGGAGACGTCGACGGTCTTGGCGCGGAACAGCTGGACGATCTCGACGATCTGCGAGCGGGTCTCGTTGTCGGCGCGGACCTTCACCAGGACGAGTTCGCGCTCGATGGCGTTGTGCGCCTCCAGCTCGACGATCTTGAGCACGTTGACCAGCTTGTTGAGCTGCTTGGTCACCTGCTCCAGCGGGAGGTCCTCGACGTTCACGACGATGGTGATGCGCGAGATGTCGGGGTGCTCGGTGACGCCGACCGCGAGGGAGTCGATGTTGAACCCGCGGCGGGAGAACAGCGCGGCGATCCGGGCGAGGATGCCGGGCGTGTTCTCGACCAGGACGGAGAGCGTGTGCTTGGACATGTGGGTCGTTCTCTCTCTCGGCTCTCTCGGCTCAGTCGTCTTCGTTGTCGCCGAAGTCGGGACGGACGCCCCGGGCTGCCATGACCTCGTCATTGGAGGTGCCTGCGGCGACCATCGGCCACACCATGGCGTCCTCGTGGACGATGAAGTCGATCACGACCGGGCGGTCGTTGATCGCGTTGGCCTCCGCGATGACCTTGTCCAGGTCGGCCGGGTCCTCGCAGCGCAGCGCGACACAGCCCATGGCTTCGGACAGCTTGACGAAGTCCGGGACGCGCGTGCCCTTGCGGGGGGCGGTGGACTCGCCGAGCTGGGAGCCGACGGTGCCGTGACCGGTCTCGTCCGCGTGCAGCACCGTGTTGGAGTACCGCTGGTTGTAGAACAGCGTCTGCCACTGGCGGACCATGCCCAGGGCGCCGTTGTTGATGATCGCGACCTTGATCGGGATGTTGTTCAGCGCACAAGTGACCAGTTCCTGATTGGTCATCTGGAAGCAGCCGTCGCCGTCGATCGCCCAGACCGTGCGCTCGGGCATGCCGACCTTGGCACCCATCGCGGCCGGGACCGCGTAGCCCATGGTTCCGGCGCCGCCGGAGTTCAGCCAGGTGCGCGGCTCCTCGTACTTGACGAAGTGCGAGGCCCACATCTGGTGCTGGCCGACGCCGGCCGCGTAGATGGTGCCCTTCGGCGCGAGCGCGCCGATCCGCTCGATGACCTGCTGCGGCGAGAGCATGCCGTCCTCGGGCAGGTCGTAGCCCAGCGGGTAGGTGTCGCGCCAGCGGCTGAGGTCCTTCCACCAGGCGCTGTAGTCACCGGCGTGGCCGTCGGTGTGCTCGGCCTGGACGGCCTGGATCAGGTCGGCGATGACCTCGCGGGCGTCACCGACGATCGGGACGTCGACCGCGCGGTTCTTGCCGATCTCGGCCGGGTCGATGTCCGCGTGGATGATCTTGGCGAAGGGGGCGAAGCTGTCCAGCTTGCCGGTGACGCGGTCGTCGAAGCGGGTGCCGAGCGCGATCAGCAGGTCCGCCTTCTGCAGCGCGGTGACGGCCGTGACCGCGCCGTGCATGCCGGGCATGCCCACGTGCAGGGGGTGGCTGTCGGGGAAGGAGCCCAGCGCCATCAGGGTGGTGGTGACAGGGACGCCGGTCAGCTCGGCGAGGACCTTGAGCTCGGCGGTGGCGCCGGACTTCATCACGCCGCCGCCGACGTACAGGACCGGGCGCTTGGCCTGGCAGATGAGCTTGGCGGCCTCGCGGATCTGCTTGGCGTGCGGCTTGGTGACCGGCCGGTAGCCCGGGAGGTCCTGGGTGGGCGGCCAGCTGAAGGCGGTCCGCGCCTGGAGGGCGTCCTTGGCGATGTCGACCAGGACCGGGCCGGGACGGCCGGTGGAGGCGATGTGGAAGGCCTCGGCGATCGTCCGCGGGATGTCCTCGGCCCTGGTGACGAGGAAGTTGTGCTTGGTGATCGGCATGGTGATGCCGACGATGTCCGCCTCCTGGAAGGCGTCGGTACCGATCGCCTTGGAGGAGACCTGACCGGTGATCGCGACGAGCGGCACGGAGTCCATGTGCGCGTCGGCGATCGGGGTGACCAGGTTGGTGGCGCCCGGGCCCGAGGTCGCCATGCAGACGCCGACCTTGCCGGTGGCCTGCGCGTAGCCGGTGGCGGCGTGGCCGGCCCCCTGCTCGTGGCGGACCAGGATGTGACGGACCTTCTGCGAGTCCATCATCGGGTCGTACGCGGGGAGGATGGCGCCGCCCGGAATGCCGAAGACGGTGTCGCACCCCACCTCTTCGAGAGAGCGGATGAGGGACTGCGCACCCGTGACGGGCTCAACGGCGGCGGACTGGTGTCCTCCGGAACGGGGCCGCGGCTGCGGATGGTGGGCCCCGGTGGCCTGCTCGGTCATCGGCATTCTCTTCTCGAAGCTGAGGGTTTCACGAGGATTCGACTCTGTGCCAGTGCAACAAAAAACCCCTCGTGCCGGGAGGCAGGCGAGGGGAGCGCGTCGGGTGCGTTGAGCGGGGACATGCTGGTCCCGGCTTCAGCCGACGCGCTTTCCAAGTACGAGAATTCGGGTGCGCATGGCACTGACCCTCCCTCCGGCGGGAGGTGGATGTCAAGTAGGTGGGACGGGCGTCTCATTATGTGAGCCTCTGCGGATGACCATCGAACCCCCGGGGGAACCGCCGGCCAACGCCGGTTGGGCCGCTCCGCCCGGTACTGGGAACGTACCGCGCACGAGCGCACGGCGCAGCCTGTACTCGTCGAGAGGGCCGGAGAAGGCCATCCCCTGGCCGTGCGTGCAGCCCATCGCGCGCAGCGCCATGACCTGCTCGGGCAGGTCCACCCCCTCGGCCACCGAACGCATGCCCAGGTCGTTTGCGATCCGCAACAGTCCGGCGGTGATCTTGTGCAGGCGGGCGGACTCGACGACGCCCTCCACCAGGCCCCGGTCCAGCTTGAGCATGTCCACGGGCAGCCTGCGCAGGGCGCTGATGGCCGCGTAGCCGCTGCCGAAGCCGTCCAGGGCGATTCCCACCCCGAGCCGGTGCAGGGCCGTCAGGCGCCGCTCCAGGTCGTCGAAGGGCACTCTGGGGTCGGAGACGGCGAGCTCCAGGACCAGGGCGCCCGAGGGCAGCCCGTGCCGGGTCAGCAGGGCCTCGACGGAGGCCAGGGGTACGGCGCGGTCGAGCAGCCGCTGGGCCGTCATCCGGACGGCCACCGGGGCGTCGTGCCCGGCGCGGCGCCGGTCGGCGGCCTGTTCCACGGCCTCCTCCAGCAGCCATCGCCCCAGCTCGGCGGTGCGTGAGGCGTCCGGGCCGGCGGTGGCGGCGGCACCCTCGCTGTACTCGGCGACGCGGAGGAACTCCGCCGGGGTGAAGAGGATCCCCTGGGCCGAGCGCCAGCGGGCCTTGGCGGCCACGGCCGCGATCTCGCCCGTGGCCAGGGACACCACCGGCTGGTGCAGCAGCGCGAACTCCCCGTCGTGCAGCGCGGTCCGCAGCCGCCCGGCCAGCTCGGCCTTGCGGACCACTTCGGCCTGCATCTGCGGGGCGTAGAGCTCGACGCGGTCCTTGCCGCCCGCCTTGGCGCGGTACATCGCGAGGTCCGCGTTGCGCATCAGGTCCGAAGGGGTGATGCCGGGGTCGGCGAAGGCCACGCCGATGCTGGCGGCGACCCGGACCTCGCTGCCGGAGATCCGGTACGGCTGCGCGAGGGTGGTGCGCAGCCGGTCGGCGATCTCGCGCACCTGGTACTCGCGGGCGCTGCGGTCGCGGCTGCCGTCGCCCAAGATCAGCGCGGCGAACTCGTCCCCGCCGAGGCGGGCCGCGGTGTCCCCGGCCCGGACCGAGTCCTGGAGCCGGCGCGCGGCCTCGACGAGCAGCTCGTCGCCGGCCTGGTGGCCGATGGTGTCGTTGACGGCCTTGAAGCCGTCCAGGTCGATGAAGAGCACGGCGGTGCTGTGATCGCCCGAGCGCCGGCCGGTCAGGGCCTGGCGGACCCGGCGGGTGAACAGGGCGCGGTTGGGGAGGTCGGTCAGCGCGTCGTGCTCCGCGCTGTGCTGGAGCTGGGCCTGGAGCCGGACCCGCTCGGTGACGTCCCTGCTGTTGAGGATGAGCCCGCCCTGGTGGCGGTTGATGGTCGACTCCACATTGAGCCATTCGCCGTCACCCGAGGCGAACCGGCATTCGATGCGCGTGGTGGGCTCGTCCGAGGGCGGCGCCGCGAGGAACCGGCGCACCTCGTGGATCACGCGGCCGAGGTCGTCCGGGTGGATCAGGGCGGCGAGCTCGGTGCCGATCAGCTCCTCCGCCTCGCGGCCGTAGACCCCGGCGGCGGCGGGACTGACGTAGCGCAGGATCCCGGTGGGGGCGGCGATCATGATGACGTCGCTGGAGCCCTGCACCAGGGAGCGGAAGTGGTTCTCCTTCTGGGCCAGTTCCTGCGTGAGGGCGATGTTGTCGAGGAGCATGATGCCCTGCCGGATGACGAGGGCGAGCACCACCGTGCAGCCGGTGAAGACGACCATCCGGTCGACCTTCCGGCCGTCCACGACGTTGTAGAGGATCCCGAGGGTGCACACGGCGGCGGCGAGGTACGGGGTGAGCGCGGGCAGCGATCCCGTGATCGGGCGGCTGTGCGGACGCTCCGCGCGCGAGGGCCCGGGCGGCTCCGGGGGCGGGTGCATGCGCCGGGCGCCCCAGGGCGCGTACGCGAGCAGCAGCGAGCCGGCGAACCAGCCGGCGTCGAGCAGCTGTCCTGACTGGTATTCCGCGCTCAGCAGCGGGGAGGTGAAGAGGGCGTCGCTCAGCACGGTCAGGGCGAGCGCCGCGATGGCGGTGTTGACGGCGGAGCGGTTGGTCTCGGAGCGCCGGAAGTGCAGGACCAGGACCATCGAGACGAGCGCGATGTCCAGGAGCGGATAGGCGAGGGAGAGCGCGGCGCGCGGGACGCTGCCGGGGGCGCCGGACTGGGCGGTCTGCGCCGCATGGGCGAGGGCGAGGCTCCAGGACAGGGTGAGCAGCGAGCCGCCGATGAGCCAGGAGTCGAGCCCCAGGCACACCCAGCCGGCGCGGGTGACCGGGCGTTTGGCGAGGACGAGCAGACCCACGATGGCGGGCGGGGCGAAGCACAGGAACGCGAAGTCGGCGAGCGAGGGTTTGGGCACCTCCTGCCCGAGGATCACCTCGTACCAGCCCCAGACCGCGTTGCCGCAGGCACCCATGAGGGAGGAGAACGCGAAGAGCAGCCAGGCCGGGCGTTCGCGCCGGTCGATGGCCCGGGCGTAGGAGTAGCAGGAGACGGCGGCGAGCAATCCGGCCGCGCTGAGTCCGAAGTCGCCCATGATCTCGGCGACTTCCACCGAACCCCAATTGAGGGCGGCGCCCACCGCGTACCCTCCGCTGATCACCGCGAGGAGCAGCTGCATCCCCAGGCCCCTACCGGCGCTCGGGACCGCCGGCCGGTTCAGGAGCGCCGCCCCCGGGGCACTCACCGGTCCCCCTCGCCGGCCGGTTCCGGTGCACCCCATCGTCGCCTCCGGCGGCTCTGCCGCATCGGATCCTTCACCCATTGGCCGTGCATCGCCCGTCGCCCCCCAAAGTGTCCGATCACTCCCCAGCGCCAGACGTTCGCGGCGCAGCCCCTTCTTCCGGACGATACACCAATTTCGTCACTCAGGGACATAGTTGCTCTACTCTCCGTTACCACGTGGGGAGTTGAGCCCACCTTGCGCGTTCGAGTGACTGCGGAGCGTACGCATCACGGGTGTCACTCGGTGATCAGTACCGTGTGCTCCACGGGCTCCCCCGCGGCGAACCGGGTCAGCTGGCGCGCGATCAGGCGCTTGGCCCGCGGCTCGAACGCCGTGCTGCCGCCGCCCACATGGGGCGTGATCAGGACGCGGGGAGAGTGCCAGAGCGGGTGATCGGCCGGCAGCGGTTCGGGGTCGGTGACGTCGAGCGCGGCGCGCAGCCGACCCGACTCGACCTCCGCCAGCAGGGACTCGGTGTCGACGACGGGTCCGCGCGCGACGTTCACGAGCAGCGCGCCGTCCTTCATGCGGCGCAGGAAGTCGGCGCCGGCCAGGCCCCGGGTCTCCTCCGTCAGCGGGGTGGTGAGCACGACCACGTCGGCGTGCGGCAGCAGCCCGGGCAGGTCGGCCAGGGCATGCACTTCTCCGCGGTCGGTGGTGCGCGCGGTGCGAGCGACGCGGGTGATCCGCTCGCACTCGAAGGGCGCGAGGCGGTCCTCGACGGCCGAGCCGATCGATCCGTAGCCGACGATCAGCACCGACTTGTCGGCGAGGGCGTCGTGGACGCCGAAGCGCCACCGGCCTCGGTCCTGGTCGCGGACCATGCCGGGGATGCCGCGCAGCGAGGCCAGGGTCAGGGCCAGGGCCAGTTCGGCGGTGCTGGCCGTGTGGACCCCGGCGGCGTTGCACAACCGGACGCCGGAGGGCAGGCCGCCGATGCCGCCCAGGATGTGGTCCATGCCCGCGGTCAGGGTCTGGACGACCCGGACGGCGGGCATCCCCGCCAGCGGGCGGACCGTGACCTCGGCGGACTTCATGTAGGGGGTCACGTAGAAGACGCAGTCGGCGGGATCGGCCGGAAAGGCGTCCTCGCCGTCCCACTGGCGGTAGCGGAAGACGTCGGGAAGGCCTTCGATCTCCCGGGCGGGAAAGGGGAGCCAGATGTCCCCGGTCTGTGCGGTCATGATCACGAGGCTATGCGAAGGCATCTTGATCAAGCCGTTATTTTGATTGCCGGACCGGGAGGGGGACGCGGGAGTGGAGCGCAGGTCGATCGGGGCGGGGGCGCTGGCGGTGGGCGCCATAGGCCTCGGCTGCATGCCGATGAGCTGGGGGTACGCGCCTTCGCGCCGTCGGGGCGCGGAATCGCTGGCCGCCGTCCACACGGCGCTCGACCTGGGGTCGAACCTGCTGGACACGGCGGACGTCTACGGGCCGTACACCAACGAGCTGCTGCTCGGGCGGGTGCTGCGGGAGCGGCGCGCGGACGCCTTCGTGTCCGCGAAGGTGGGGCTGCGGGCGGGTGAGCAGCACGTGGTGGCCGACGGCCGGCCCGCTTACGTGCGGCGGGCGTGCGACGCCTCGCTGCGGCGGCTGCGGACCGACGTCATCGACCTCTACCAGCTGCACCGGGTGGATCCGGACGTGCCGGTGGAGGAGACCTGGGGGGCGATGGCGGAGCTGGTGGGGGCGGGGAAGGTGCGGGCGCTCGGCTTCTGCGCGCTGGGTGCGGGCGCCGGACCGGGGGCGGGCCGCGGCGGGGACCCGGCGTACGGGGCGACGCTGGGGCACCTGGAGCGGGTGCAGCAGGTGTTCCCGGTGAGCGCGGTGCAGGCGGAGCTGTCGGTGTGGTCGCCGGAGGCCGCGTGGCAGCTGCTGCCCTGGTGCGCGGCGCGGGGGGTGGGGTTACTGGCGGCGATGCCGCTGGGCAGCGGGTTCCTGACCGGGACGCTGACGCCGGGCGGGGGCTTCGAGTCGCAGGACGCGCGGGCGCGCCATCCCCGGTTCACGGCGGAGGCGATGGCCTCGAACCAGGTGCTGGTGGCGGAGCTGCGGCGGGTGGCGCGGCGGCACGGGCCCGAGGTCACGGCGGCGCAGGTGGCGCTGGCGTGGGTGCTGGCGCAGGGCCCGCAGGTGGTGCCGGTGCCGGGCGCGGACCGCGCGCACTGGGCGGCGGAGAACGCGCGGGCGGCGGAGGTCCTTCTCACGGCCGGGGACCTGGCCGCGGTGGCCGCGCTGCCGGCGGCGGTCGGAGCCTGGGACTGACCGCCAACCACTCGATCGGGTGTACGAGTGGTGGAACTTCGATGGGTGCCCGGGGTGTTGAGACGGGTGAAGGGCACGATCGGAGGACCGGAAGGGAGCAGGGCGATGCGATACGCGGTGCGGTACGCGATGCGACGTGCGATGCGGTACGGACGGGCGGCGGGGCAGGGGTACGGGTCCCCCGGGGCGTACGGATCCGGGCCGGGGCACGGGGCGGCCGGACGGGGCGGGGTGGCCGGGCACAGCGGGGCGGCGTTCGGCCCGGGACGGTCCGGGGCACCGGTCGCAGGGCGAGGGCCGGTGCTGGCGGCGGTGGCGCTGGCCGGTTGCGGGGCGCTACTGGCGGCGGGGTGTTCCCCACCGGGCGGCAGCGGCGCGGGGCCGGGGGGATCGCCACCGGGGACGGCCGCTTCCGGGGCCGGTTCGTCGGGGCCCCCGGGGAGCGCGGCCGCCTCGCCGCAGGCCACCCCTCCGCCGGCGGCGGGCTCGGTGACGGTGACCGGGGAAGCCGCCAAGGGGCTGGAGTCCCCCTGGGGCGTGGCTCCGCTGCCGGGCGGGGACCTGCTCGTCGCCTCCCGCGACAAGGGCACGATCAGCAGGGTCGCGGCGGGCTCGGGCACGGTGACCCGGATCGGGGAGGTTCCCGGGGTCGATCCCGGTGGCGAGGGAGGACTTCTCGGGCTCGCGCTGTCGCCGGACTTCGCCGCGGACCGGATGGTGTACGTGTACTTCACGACCGCGTCCGACAACCGCATCGCCCGGCTGCGGTACGACGAACGGAGGGCTCCGGGTCAGCAACTGGCCGCGCCGGACACGGTGTTGCGCGGCATCCCCAAGGGTCTCGTCCACAACGGGGGGCGCATCGCGTTCGGTCCGGACAAGATGCTCTACGCCGGGACGGGTGAGACCGGACAGACGGGACTGGCCCAGGACAAGAAGTCGCTGGGCGGCAAGATCCTGCGGATGACGCCGGACGGGGATCCCGTGCACGGCAATCCGGAGGCCGATTCGGTCGTGTACTCCTTCGGGCACCGCAATGTGCAGGGCCTCGCCTGGGACAAGGACAAACGGCTGTGGGCCGCCGAGTTCGGCCAGAACACCTGGGACGAACTGAATCTGATCGAGCCCGGCGCGAACTACGGCTGGCCGGAGGCCGAGGGGAAGGCCGGGAAGCCCGGGATGAGGGACCCGGTGGCGGTGTGGGACCCGGGCGAGGCCTCGCCGAGCGGCATCGCCTGGGCGGAGGGCTCGGTGTGGATGGCCGGATTGAAGGGCAACCGGCTCTGGCGGATCCCGCTGGCCGGCACGGAGCCGGTGGCCCGGCCGGAGGCCTTCCTGGAGGGGAAGTACGGCCGGCTGCGGACGGTGGTGGCGCTCGGCGGGGACAGATTGCTGCTGGTCACGAGTGAGACGGACGGCCGCGGGTCGCCGGAAGCCGGCGACGACCGGATCCTGACACTGACGGTTCGATGAGCGGCGGAGCCCCTGCGGAGGGCGGAGAGAGCGGTGGGCGCGGTGTTCAACCAGATCGAGGAACTGTTCAGTCCCGGACGCAAGCACACGGACGAGGAGAAGAAGCGGCTGGAGTCGTCCCGGACCGATGTCAATGACGGCGACCCGGGACGGGGTCCCATAGACCTCGACTCCGGCAAGGTGCTCATACGCGTCGAGGAGCCGGCTCCGGAACAGCACTGACGGGGACGGGGACGGGCGCGGCGAAGAGCCGGAGCCGGTGCGCGAGGGCGGCCGCCTCGCCGCGCCCGGCGACGCCCAGCTTGGCCAGGATGTTCGAGACGTGCACGCTCGCCGTCTTCGGGGAGATGAAGAGCTCCTCGGCGATCTTGCGGTTGGTGCTGCCGGCCGCGACCAGGCGCAGGACGTCCCGCTCGCGGCTGGTCAGGCCGAGCGCCTCGACGGGATCGGTGGGAGCGGGCGCGCCGGGCGGCTCGTCGGGCTCGGTGAGCGGGAGCCGGGCGCGCTGGGCCAGCAGTGCCAGGTCCTCGCGCAGCCGGCGGGCGCCGAGGCGGTCGGCCGTGGCGTGGGCGTCGCGCAGGAGCTCGGCCGCGGCGTCCCGGTCGCCGCCCCCGGCGAGCAGGGCCTCGGCGAGCCGGTGGCGGGCGCGGGCCAGCAGGTACGGGCGCTCCAGCGGGCGGACGGCCGCTTCCACCGCGGTCCAGTCGGCCGCGGTGTCCCGGGCCTCGGCCCGGAGCAGCTCGGCGCGGACGTACTCGGAGTGCGCCACCCATACCGGGAAGGGGGTGGCCAGGGAGCGGGCGGCGGTGCGCAGCACCTGCAGGGCCGCCTCCCGGCCGGGGTCGGCAGTGGGGAGTCCCCGGCTGTCGGCCTCCGCGGAGGCGGCGGCGAGCAGCAGCGGCCAGGCGTAGCGGTGCTGACCCAGCGGGAATCCTGCGGCCACGGCCGCGGCGGTCTCGGTGCGCACGTCGCCGATCCGGCCCTCCCCCGCTGCCACGCCGACGGCGAGGCGGTACAGCGGAATCCGGTGCTGGGGCTGGATGAAGTGGGTGCCGTAGTGGGTGTGGGCGGCGGCGAGCCGGGCGGCCGCCTCGGTCAGTTCGCCCCGGGCCAGGGCCAGGTGGGCCAGCCGCGTGGCGGCGCAGCCGCGCGGGGCGGCGCTCTGGCCGACGTTCAGGGTGCGGCCGGCCGCCTCGGCGGCCTCGTCCCAGCGGCCGAGGCTGTACAGGCTCTCGGCCATGTTGCCGCGCACCCAGGCCTCGGTGTCCAGCAGCCGGGCCTTCTTGACCAGTTCGGCCCCTTGTTCTGCCAGTTCCACGGCTTCGCGGGACCGGCCCATGCTTTCCAGCTGAGAGGTGAGATTGATATGTGCGCGACCCGCGATCATGGTGAGACCGAGCGCCGTGGCCCGTTCCCTGACCGCGTGCATCTCGGCGAGGCCGTCCTCGCCGTCGCCGGAGTCGGTGAGCAGGGAGCCCACCGTGATCCGGGCGTAGAGCTCGGTGTCCTCGGCGCCCACCATCCGTGCGTACTCGACGGCGCGTTCGGCGGCGGCGAGGTTGCCGGGGCCCGGGTTGTGGAGCATGCCCCAGCCCGCGGCCCGGACGAGGACTTCGGCGTGCACCTGGGACGGGGGCATCCCCCGGACCAGTTCCTGGGCCCTGGCGATCTCCTCCCAGCCGTCGCCGCGCGCGAGGCTGGAGACCAGCCGGGAGCGCTCGGTCCAGAACCAGGCGGCCCGCAGTGGATCGCCCCCGTCCTCCAGCATGCGCAGCGCCGTCTTCGTGATCTTCAACGCGCGTTCGCGCTCCCCACCGAAGCGGGCCGCGACGGTCGCCTCGGCCAGCAGGTCGAGGCGCTGCAGCGGAGTGGTCGCCGGGTCGCAGCCGCACGGCGGGTACGCGTCCGTGTAGTCCGCCGGGCGCAGCGCCTCGCGGACCTCCTCCGGGGTGCTGTCCCACAGGTCCATGGCCCGTTCGAGCAGGCGCAGTTGCTCCGAGTAGGCGTGGCGGCGGCGCGCGGCCACGGAGGCGGCGAGCACGGCGGGCAGCGCCTTGGCCGGGTCGTTGGCGTGGTACCAGTAGCTGGCGAGGCGGATGACCCGCTCCTCCGCGCGGATCAACGTGTCGCCGGCCTCCAGGGCCTCGGCGTAACGGCGGTTGACCCGGGAGCGTTCGCCGGGCAGGAGGTCGTCGCTGACGGCCTCGCGGACCAGCGAGTGGCGGAAGCGGTAGCCGTCGCCCTCGGGGGTCGCGAGCAGGATGTTGGCGCCGACGGCGGCGCGCAGGGCCTCGATGAGCTCGTCCTCGCTGAGTCCGGCCACGGCGCGCAGGAGGGGGTACTCCACGGTGGAGCCGCCCTCGGCGACGACCCGCACCACGCGCTGGGCCTCGTCCGGGAGGACCTCGACGCGGACGAGGAGGAGGTCGCGCAGGGATTCGGTCAACCCGGCCCGGCAGCCGTTCTCCTGGGAGGCGACGAGCTCCTCGACGAAGAAGGCGTTGCCGTCGGAGCGGTCGAAGACGGATTCCACGAAGCCCTCTTCGGGCTGCGAGGCGAGGATCCCCGCGAGCTGGCGGCGCACCTCGGCCCGGTTGAAGCGGGGCAGTTCGAGGCGCTGGACGGTGCGGAGCCGGTCGAGTTCCGCGAGCAGCGGGCGCAGCGGGTGGCGGCGGTGGACGTCGTCGGCGCGGTAGGTGGCGACGATGACCAGCCGGCCGGTGGCAAGGGTGCGGAAGAGGTAGGACAACAGGTGCCGGGTGGAGGCGTCCGCCCAGTGCAGGTCCTCCAGGACGAGGACGACGGTGCGGTCGGCGGCGAGGCGTTCCAGCATCCGGGCCGTCAGCTCGAACAGCCGGGCGGTGCTCTCCTCGTCGTGCGGCCCGCGCGGGGTGTCCCCGAGTTCGGGGAGGATCCGGGCGAGTTCGTCCTGCTGGCCCGCGGCCGCGGCGGCCAGTTCGCCGGGGAGCAGCCGGTGCAGGGTGCGCAGGGCCGTCGAGAACGGGGCGAAGGGAAGGCCCACCGCTCCGATCTCCACGCAGCCCCCGACCGCGACCACGGCGCCGCGGCGGGCGGCCTCGCAGAGGAACTCCTCCGTGAGGCGGGTCTTGCCGACCCCGGCCTCGCCGCCGACGAGCAGGGCCTGCGGCTCCTGGCCGCAGGCGCGTGTCAGTGCGCTGGTGAGTGCGGCCAGTTCGTCGGCGCGGCCGACGAACACCGGGCTGACAGATCTGGTCTCCACGTCGCCGAGCATCGCACAGGCGTCCGGCTCGGCGGCACTCGTTATCGGTGCGCTCCTCATCGCGCGTCAGGTCACGCGGTGGGCGCGGCGCGGGTCACGCGGCGCGGGCGAAGAAGCCGCGGTGCTCTCTCACCGGCCCCTCCGGTTCCTGGCCGCGGGAAGTGGACCGGCGCGCCCTCCTGGCCTCGCGCGCCAGCCGGTAGGCGTCGGCCTCGCGGATCAGGTCGGCGCGGCGGGCGATGGCCATCTCGTACTCGAACATCTCGTACTCCCCTGGTGGCGTTTCTCGTGCACCTCGTTCGGTGTGGTCCAAGGGTCGCGTCCCGCAGGGGGCCGGCACATCGGGCTCATGCCCCATCCGCGCGGGGCGGGGGTCCTTAGGCCGCCGCCGGTCCTCGCCCCGGGCGCCCTAAGGCGGGCGGGTCGGCGTCCTAGGAGCGGGGCTCACGGGCCCCGTTGCGGGCCGCGGGGTCCGCAGGGGGCGGGTGGTGGGCGCGGATCAGGGGAATGAGGGACGCCGCCGCGGCGAGGGCCATGAGGGCCGCCACCCGCAGGACGCCCTCGATCGCGGGTCCGTCGGCGGCGGCGCGGGCCGCCGAGCCGCTCAGGGCCTCCAGGACCGTGGACGCCACGGCGACAGCTACGGCGCCGAGCAGGACCAGGGAGGTGAAGACGAGTCCGGAGGCGGCGGCCAGGCGCCCGGCGGGGACGTAGGCCTGGGTGGCGACACTGGTCAGCGCCCATCCCAGACCGAGGCCGAAGCCCACCACGGCGAACACGGCCGTGTACAGGGCGAGGGGGGTGGTCCAGGTGAGGACCAGCAGGCTCGCCCCGCTCAGGACGAGCCCGGCCGCCATCAGGACCTCCGGCCGGCGGTGCAGCGCCAGGTGCCCGGAGCCGAAACTGGCTGCCCCCGCTCCCACCGAGAGGGCGAGGAAGACCAGCCCGGCGTCCAGGGGGGACAGGCCGCGCGCCTGCTGGAGGTAGAGCGCGCACAGGACCGCGACCAGGCAGTAGACGATGTTGGAGACGGAGCCGACGGCGGTGACGGTCACGAAGGGCCGGTTGCGCAGCATCGAGAGGTCCAGGAGGGGCTCGGGGGTGTGCCGCTCGATCACGAGGAACGCCACGAGCAGGGCGGCGCCGGACACGGAGCAGACCAGGCCGGCCGGTGACGTCCAGCCCCACCGGCCGCCCTGGTCGACGGTGAGCATGATCGCGGTGAGGCCGCCGGCGAGGGTGACCGCGCCGGGCAGGTCCAGTCCCTTGGCCGCCCGCTCGTCGCGGGTGTCGGCGACGCGGCGCAGCAGCAGGACCACCGCGGCGGCGCAGACGGGTACGTTCAGCAGGAAGACGGCGCGCCAGCTGAGGTGTTCGGCGAACACCCCGCCGACGAAGGGTCCGAGCGCGGTGCCGATGGCGCTGAAGGCCAGCACGGTGCCGACGGCCCTGCCCTGCCGGTCGTCCCGGAAGTGGGCCGTGACGACGGCGACGGCGACGGGCAGGACCAGGGCCGCCGTCGCGCCCTGGACGACGCGCCCCACGACCAGCCAGGGCACGTTCCGCGCCGCCGCGCACACCACCGAGACCAGGGCGAAGCCGGTCAGACCGCAGACCATGACGGTGCGCCTGCCCCGCAGGTCGGCGGCCCGCCCTCCGATGATCATGAAGGCGCCGAGGGTCAGCATGTAGCCGCTGACCAGCCATTGGAGGTCGGTGGTGGGCGTGCCGAAGTCCTCGGCGATCGCCGGCAGCATCAGGTTGAGGGCGAACCAGTCCATCTGGACCAGCAGCATGGCGAGGGAGGCCGCCGCGATGACCGCGCGGTCCCGCCCCGCGAACAACGCGCGCTGCCGCGCCTCGCCGTGCCTGAAGGGGTCCATGGGGCTCCCATCCGCGCCCTCACCCCATCGTGCACCCCGTGCCGCGGGACGGCACGGTCAGCCCGTTCAGGTCGCCGGGACCGAGGGGAGCGGCAGGAAGTACATGATGCCGAAGACCACCACGCCGAGCGCGGCGAGGACGACGGCGGCCCACGCGACGGCGCGGACCCAGGTGGCGTGGGTGCGTCCGGGAGCGCCGAAGGCGGGGCTGGCCAGCACGAAGACGGCGATGAGCAGCGCGATCGTGGACAGCACGCCGTTGGTGAGCGCCGTGAGGTGCCAGGCGTCACCGTAGAGGGCGGATATCTGGTCGGCGGGCGGAGCCGACTTGTTGCCCTCGATCTGGCCGACGAGGGTCTGCCGTTCGGCCAGGACACGCGAGACCCAGCTGCCGCTGAGGGCGACCAGGCCGAGGCCGGCGGCGACGACGGCGGCGGCCGCGGAGCCGACGCCGGTCGGCTTCGCCCCGGCCTCGTCCGGGTCAGCGTCGAAGTCGTCCTCGTCCAGGTTCTCGTCGGCCTCGGAGACGACGCCACCGTCCGCGGGCACGGCGTCGGTGTCGCTGCCGCCGGCGGCCTCGGCGGGCCGGGTGGCCTCGCCCTTCGTGAGGTCGGCCGGGGTGTTGTCCGCCTCGGGGGCGTTCGGGGCGGGGGGCTTGGTGGTGTCCATGCGGGGCACCGTAGGCGCCCTGTCTGAGAGGTTCATGAGAATCCGCCGGACCCCGCCCCCCGGCGGCGCCGAAGGGTCCGGCCGGGACGTCCTAACGCCCGGCGGAGGCGGCCCACTCGTGGGTCAGGATCGCCCAGACCTCGGTGTCCTGACGGACGCCCCGGTGCGGGTAGTTCTGCCGCATGACGCCCTCGCGGGTCATGCCGAGGCGCGCGGCCACGGCGAGGCTCTTCTTGTTGGCGGCGGAGGCGAGCCACTCCACGCGGTGCATGCCGCGCTCGCCGAAGGCGTGGTCGAGCAGGACGCGGCAGGCCTTGGTGACCAGGCCCCGGCCGGAGGCCGCCGGTTCCAGCCAGCAGCCCATCTCGCAGTTGCCGGTGGCGGTGTCGAAGGTCCGGAACAGCACGCCTCCGACGAGGGTGCCGTCGACGCGGATGCCGTAGATGCGCCCGCCGTCGGCCGCCGTGCGCTGCGCGTAGTCCGCGAGGAACGCGCGCGTCGCGTCGAGGTCGGTCGCGAGGTCGGGAAGGACGATGTGCTCGCCTATGTACTCCCGGCCCCGGTCCATGTGGGCCAGGAACTCCTCGGCGTGCCGGACCTCCAACGGGAAGAGCTGGGCGTCGTCGGCGAGGGCGATCGAGAACATTCGGGTCTTCCTCGGGTCTCGTACGGGCGGATGCCGGTTCAGCGGGACACTGCCGCGGGCTCGGCGCCGTCCTCGCTCGTGGCGGGTTCCGCGTCGGGCCGTTGCGTCGGAAGTTTCGCATGCGGGCGGCATTGCGAGGGTTCGATGCTGATCCTCGGCAGCCGCCGGTCGAGCCAGGCGGGCAGCCACCAGTTCGCGCCGCCGAGCAGGTGCATCAGGGCCGGGACGAGGAGGGTGCGCAGGACGAAGGCGTCCAGGGCCACGGCCGCGGCGAGCGCGATGCCGAACATCGCGATGATCCGGTCTCCGCTGAGCACGAAGGCGAGGAAGACCGCGATCATGATGACCGCCGCCGAGTTGATGACGCGGCTGGTCTCGGCGAGGCCGACCCGCACGGCCCGCCGGTTGTCGCCGGTCTCCAGCCACTCCTCGTACATCCGGCTGACGAGGAAGACCTGGTAGTCCATCGACAGTCCGAACAGGACGGACACCATGATCACGGGCAGGAAGGGCTCGATCGGTCCGGCGCTGCCCAGGCCCAGCAGCTCGCTGCCCCAGCCCCATTGGAAGATCGCCACGACGACGCCGAAGGAGGAGGCGACGGCGGCGACGTTCATGACCGCGGCCTTGACCGGGATACCGATGGACCGGAAGGCCAGCAGCAGGAGCACGCAGCCCAGGGCGACGACCACCCCCACGAAGAGCGGCAGCTTCCCGACGATGACCTCCGCGAAGTCGTCGTAGCCGGCCGTCACCCCGCCCACGTGGACCCGCATCGAGTTGCCCTCCTCCGCGCGCGGGACGACGTCCGTGCGCAGGGTGTCGACGAGGTCGCTCGTGGCGCGGGACTGCGGGGCGGAATCCGGTACGACGGTGATCGCCGCGGTGTCGCCGCCCCGGTTGAGGACGGCCGGACCCACCGAGGCCACGCCGTCGGTCGCGCGGAGCGCGTCGGTCAGCCGGGCGACGGCGAGCCGGTCGCCGGCGCCGTCCAGGCGGGCGACGACGGTGAGCGGGCCGTTCGTGCCGGGGCCGAACCCGTCCGCGAGCAGGTCGTAGGCCTGGCGGGTGGTGGAATGCGCCGGGTTGTTGCCCTGGTCGGAGGTGCCGAGGTGCAGGAACAGGGTGGGCAGGGCCAGCACGGCCATGACCGCGGCGGCGACGGCGCCGAGCAGCTTGGGGCGGCGTTCCACGAAGGCGGACCAGCGGACGGCGAACCCGGTCGTCCGCTGCGGCGCCGGGCCCTCGGCGGCCAGCCTGCGGCGCTCGCGGCGGGACAGCGCGCGCATGCCGATGTACGAGAGCAGGGCGGGCAGCAGGGTCACGGACGCGGCGACGGTCAGCACCACGGTCACGCAGGCGGCTATCGCGACGCCGTTGAGGAAGTTCAGCCGCAGTACCAGCATGCCGAGCAGGGCGATGCAGACGGTGGCCCCGGCGAAGACGACGGCCCGGCCGGTGGTGGCGACGGCGTCGCGAGCCGCCTCCTCGACGGCGAGCCCTCGGGCGAGGCCCTTGCGGTGCCGGGTGACGATGAACAGGGCGTAGTCGATGCCGACGCCCAGGCCGATGAGGGTGCCGAGCATCGGGGCGAAGTCGGCGACGGGCATGACGTGCCCGAGCAGGGTGATGCCGAAGTAGGCGGTGCCCACGCTGACCAGGGCGGTCGCCAGGGGCAGCAGGCTCGCGGCGAGCGAGCCGAAGGCGAGGAAGAGGACCAGGGCCGCGACGGCGACACCGATGGCCTCGGCGAGGTGGGCGGTGGGGGCTTCGGTGAGGGCGATCGCGCGGCCGCCCAGTTCGACCTGGAGGCCGCCGGCTTCGGTGGCCGGGCTCTTCGCCGCCTTCACGACGGCCTCGGCCTGGGCCCTGGGGACGGCGTCGCCCGGGAGGTCGAAGGTGACCACGGCGTAGGCGGTGCGCCCGTCGCCGCTGATCTGCGCGGCGCGCTCGGGCTCGGGCCCGTAGGGACCGCTGACCGAGGCGACGCCGGGAAGTGCGGCGACGGTCTCCAGGGCCCGGGTCATGCGCTGTTCGATGTCCGGGGTGCGGACGCTGTGTCCGTCGGGGGCCCGCCACACGAGGGTGTCGGTGTCTCCGCCCCGGCCGTGGAACCCCTCGCGCAGGAGGGCGGCCGCCCTGCCCGACTCGGTACCGGGGACCTCGTAGTCGTTGGAGAACGCCGCTCCCGCCGACACGGCGGCCGCCGCGGTCCCGCCGAGTGCGAGCAGCCAGATCAGGACGGCGAGGAGGCGGTGGCGCATGCACCACCGCGCGATTGCTGCCAACGGACGTGCTCCCTGGTGATTCGCATCTTTAGCGGGGAGACAGCCCGTCGCAAAGAACGCGTGAACTCGATGAAGGCCCGGCCGTGGCCCGGGGGGTCGCCCCAGGGTGCGGCCCAGGTGGTCTGCACCGCCACGATCGCAGCGTTTCGTGATCGTTGGTCCCTTTCGTGTGCATTATCACAGGGAGCCGGGGCGGCGCCGGACCCGCGTCATCGGGGCGGGGGGCCCTCCGGCTCGTCGACCCGGTAGCCCGGAACGGAGGGCCAGCGGACGGTGAGGACCACCGCGTCCTCCTCGGCGTACCAGGAGTGGTCGGTGCCGCGCCCCCACACGACGTAGTCCCCCTGCTCGGCGAGGACCACGCTGCGCCCCGGGAACTCCATCCGGAAGCGGCCGCTGATCAGCACCAGCAGCGCGGTGCGCTTCTCGGCGGTCGCCCACCGCGCCCGCTCGTCGCCCTTCGGGTGGACGCCCCACTTGATCTCCACGTCCTCGCTGTGGCGCGGGTCGCCGGGGTCCTTGAAGTGGCCGAGCAGCCAGCCCCGGTCAGCGGCCGCGTCCGGGGCGGCCCGGCCCGTGTAGATGGTGGAGTCGTCGTTCACGGGGCGAGGTTAATGCAGTTGTCGAGCCCGGCCGGACCTGATGGCCTGGGGCGATGACGATGGAACAAGGGGAACTGCTGAGGATCCGGGCCGAGTACGACGCCGGGATGCGACGGGACGCGCGGCCCGACGCCGCGCACGCGCGGGTGGAGCGGGTGGGCCCGGTCGTGCGGCAGACGGTCGCCGGGGCGGGGCCCGGGTCCGGGCTCGGGGTCGGGTGGAACGGCGTGCTGTGGTCGGACCTCGACGAGGACACGGCGGACGGGGAGATCGCGGCGCAGGTGGCGTACTTCGCCGGGCGCGGGGCGTCGGAGTTCGAATGGAAGCTCTACGGGCACGACCGGCCGGCGGACCTCGGGGACCGGCTGCGCGCGGCGGGCCTCGTCGCGGAACCGGCCGAGACGCTCATGGTGGCGCGGGTGGCGGATCTCGCGGACCTGCCGGTGGATCCGCCGGAGGGCGTCACGGTGCGCGCGGTGACGGACGAGGCCGGGGTGGACCTGATGATGGAGGTCCACGCACGGGCCTTCGGGACCGAGCAGCCGCGGATCAGGGAACTGATGCTCACCCTGCTGCGCGAGGAGCCGCGGAACATCGCGGCCGTGCTGGCGATGGCGGGCGACACCCCGGTCAGCGCGGCCCGGATGGAGATGCGGCCGGGGAGCCCGTTCGCGGGGCTCTGGGGCGGCGGCACGGTGGCGGGGTGGCGGGGGCGGGGGATCTACCGCCTGCTGGTCGCCCACCGGGCCCGTCTGGCGGCCGAGCGCGGTATCGCGTACCTCCAGGTGGACGCCTCGGACGACAGCCGCCCGATCCTGGAACGGCTGGGCTTCGGGGTGCTGGGCGTGACCGTGCCGTACGTGTGGACGCCGGGCGCCCGCACCGCCTGAGGGCCGGGCGGTGCCGGGCGGGGCCGAGCCGTCCGCCCCGGTCCCCTTCCCCCGACCCGGCCGCGAAGGGCAGGATCACGCGCATGGAACGCATCAGCCCGCCCCTGACCGGCGACGAACGCGAGACCCTCCGGGCCTACCTCGATTTCCACCGGGCCACCCTCGCACTCAAGTGCGAGGGCCTGACCGACGAGCAGCTGCGCCGCGCCTCGATGCCGCCGTCCACCCTGTCCTTGCTGGGGCTGGTCCGGCACATGGCCGAGGTCGAACGGCACTGGTTCCGGCGCGTGCTGAGCGGCGAGGACCTGCCCCACCTGTGGTCGGACACGCACGACTTCCAGGCCGCCTACGACGCCTCCGGCTCCGGCCGGGCGGAGGCGTTCGCCGCGTGGGAGGCCGAGGTGGCGCACGCCCGCCGCATCGAGTCCGCCGCCGCGTCGCTGGACGTGACGGCGTACGCGCCGGGCTGGAACGAAGAGGCCTCGCTGCGCGTACTGATGCTCCACCTCATTCACGAGTACGCCCGGCACAACGGTCACGCCGACTTCCTCCGCGAGGCGATCGACGGCGCCACCGGCGCGTAGCGGACCGGCGCAGCGCGAGGGCGTGGCGGACCGGCGCAGCGCAACTCCCTAGCCGCCGGTGCCCGGCCTCCAGTAGCCGAGGCCGTTCACCCGCTGCTTGGGCAGGCCCACTTCCTTGCGCAGGTACGCCGTCAGCGTGCGCGTCGTCGCCGTGTCGCAGGCCAGCCAGACGTACGCGCCCTCCGGGTCCGCGACGAGCTCCGGGAGTTCGTCGCGGACCCGGTCGATCAGCGCGGCGCCGGCCCGCGCGACACGGCGGACGTCGTGGCGGTCCGCGTCGGCGCGCAGCGGCAGGTCGGCGTCGGACGCGTGCTGCGTCTCCAGCCAGATCGTCGCGGGGGTCCCGGGGTGGGAGTCCAGCAGGGAGTTGACCGCGGGCAGCGAGGCGGGGTCGCCGATGACCAGCAGCCGCTCGGGCGCCGGGTCGGGGGCGGCGAATCCGGTGCCCTGGACGGTGGCGTCGATGGTGTCACCGACCTGCGCCGTGCGCGCCCAGTCGCTCGCGACGCCGTCGTGGAGGGCGAACTCGAAGGAGAAGGTGCCCGCTTGCGGGTCGGGGTCCACGAGCGTGTACGCGCGCTGGTGCGGCTTGCCCGCGCCCTGGAACCACACCCGGACCCACATGGTCGGGTGCAGGGAGTCCCCGGCGGCCGCCAGCAGCCCGCCGTCCGTGAAGTGGACGCGGCGGTAGTGCTCGGTGACGTCCTCCGCCCCCGTGACGGTGAACGTGAAGTCCTTGCCCCGCAGGAGCTTGAGGACCACGCCCTCCCACCCTTTGCCGACCGCCATGTTCGACTCCTCCCCGGACACCTCTATATAGTTAGGTCAGCCTAACCTAATGCACCGTGGGGAAGAGTGTGAGCAGCGTGAACCGTGTGAATGACGACCACGAGGTCTACCGCGACGCGTGGGGCGTTCCGCACGTCCGCGCACGCGACGGCCTCGCGCTCGCCTTCGCCCAGGGCCGCGTCACCGCCCTCGACCGCGCCTGGCAGTTGGAGGTCGAGCGCCACCGCGCCGAGGGGTCCAGCGCCGCGTTCCTCGGCCAGGAGGCGGTCACTTGGGACCGGTTCGCCCGCCGGAGCCGCCTCGCCGACACCGCCCGCCGCTGCTACGAGGCCCTCGACCCGGAGACCGCCGCCTGGGTCCGCGCGTACGTGGACGGCGTGAACGACGGACTCGCCGACGGCGCGGCCCGCGACGGGAACTTCGCGCGCACCGGCCACACCCCGCTCCCGTGGGAGCCGTGGGTGCCGCTCGCGGTCTGGACCGCCACCCACATCCTCTTCGCCGGTTTCGCCACCAAGCTGTGGCGCGACCGCGTGGGCCGCGCCCTCGGCGACGACGCGGTGACCCTCTTCGCCACCGACGGCCCGGGGACGGCCGGCAGCAACGGCTGGCTGGTCCCGGGCGACCGCACCGCCTCGGGAGCCGCGATCATCGCGGGCGACCCGCACCGGTTCATCGAGAACCCGGGCGTCTACCAGCAGATACGTCTCTCCTGCCCGGAGTACGACGTGCTCGGCCTGGCCGTCCCCGGCGTCCCCGGCCTCGCCCACTTCGGACACGCGGGCACCGTCGCCTGGGCGATCACCAACGCCATGGCCGACTACCAGGACCTGTACGTCGAACAGGTGCGCCGCGGCGAGGGCGACGCCGTCGAGGCGCTGGGCCCGGACGGCGTGTGGGAGCCCGTGCGGCGGCACGTCGAGACCATCGCGGTGGCGGGCGGCGAGGACGTCGAGGTGGAGGTCCTGGAGACCGCCCGCGGCCCCGTGGTCATCGGCGGCGTCCCGGACGGGACCCCCACCGACACTGACACAGAGGACACCGACGGAGCCGGCGCAGACGGAGCCGGAGCGGACCGGACCCTCTCCCTGCGCTACCCGCCCCGCGTCCGCCGGGACCTCGGCTTCGCCGCCCTCCCCGCCCTGCTGCGCGCCCGCACCGTCGCCGACGTCGACCGCGCCCTGGACGGCTGGGCCGAGCCCGTCAACGTGGTCCACGCCGCCGACGCGGAGGGCGGCCTGCTGCACCGGGTCGCGGGAGCCGTTCCGCTGCGCGACCCCGCCAACCGCCTGCGCCCGGTGCCCGCCTGGGACGCCCGGTACGCCTGGCAGGGCTGGGCCGAGACCCCCGCGGAGCCGGTCCAGGGCTTCGCCGTCATGGCCAACGCGCGCGGCATCGCCTCCCCGCTGGGCGTGGAGTTCGCGCCCCCGCACCGCGCGAACCGCATCCGCGAGCTGCTCAGCGGCTCCGCGGACTGGTCGCCGAAGGCGATGGCCGACGTGCACGGCGATACCCATCTGGCCTCCGCCGCGCCCCTGCTGGCGCTGCTGCCCGCGCTCGACGGCCTGTCCCCCGAGGCCGAGTCCCTGCGGACCCGGCTGCTCGGCTGGGACCGGCGCATGGCGGCCGACTCCACCGACGCGACGGTCTTCTCGGCGTTCCGGACCGCGACGGTACGCCGGCTCGCCGCCGACCCCGTCTTCGCGGGCCTGGCCGGAGCGCCCGGCGGCCCGGAGGTGTTCCACCCCTGGCTGTACCTGGTCCCCCGCGTCGGCTACGCCCTCGAAGGCCTGCTGACGACCTCCCTCCTGCCCGGCCTCGACCGCGCCGCGCACGTCCGCGCCGCCCTGGAGGAGACGGCCGCGGCCGCCACCCCCGACACCCCGTGGTCCGAGGTCCACCGCCTCACGCCCTGGTCGGCGCTCCCGGACCCGCAGACGCGCTGGCCCGGCCTGGGCGGCGACCACGACTGCGTGAACGCCACTTCCTCCGTCCCCGGCTTCACCGACCTCACCGCCCGCGCGTCCGCCGCCCGTTATGTCTGGGACCTCGCCGACCGCGAGGACAGCCTCTGGGCGGTTCCGCTGGGTGCCGACGGCGTGCCCGGCTCGCCCCACCACCTCGACCAGCTGCCCCTGTGGGCCCGCTGCGAACTCGTCCCCGTCGTCACCGACTGGGCCCGCCTCACCAAGGAATCCAGATGATCTCCACCGGACAGCCCGTGCACACCCGAGTCGTCGAGGGCTTCGGCACGGTCGCCCTCACCGCGGTCGACCCGGCCGCCGACTCCGCCCTGATCCACAGCTGGGTCACCGAGGAGCGGGCCCGGTTCTGGGGCATGGCCGACGCGGGCCGCGAACTCGTGCAGGAGATCTACGAGGACGTCGACCGCCGCACCACGCACCACGCGTACATGGTCAGCCGCGACGGCGAGCAGGTGGCGCTGTTCCAGACGTACGACTGCGCCGAGGACCGGGTCGGCGAGTGCTACGAGGTCCGGCCCGGGGACGTCGGCGCGCACCTGCTCGTCGGCCCGGTCAAGCGCGCCGCGGAACCGGGTTTCACGGGCACCCTGATGTCGGTTCTCCTCGGATTCGTCTTCTCGGACCCCGCCGCGCGCCGCGTCGTCGTGGAGCCGGACGCCCGCAACGAGAAGGCCGTCGCCCGTATGGAGCGCGCGGGCTTCACGCTCGGCCCGGAGGTCGAGCTCCCGGAGATCGACCTCCCCGAGGTCTACCTCCCGGCGAAGCGTGCCCGCCTCGCCTTCTTCGACGCCCCGGAGCGCGTCCGCGCGTCCCGGTGACGCGGGCGGCAGCGCCGAAGGGGCGGTGTTCCGGGTCTCCCCGGAACACCGCCCCTTCGTTCGGAACGCGACGGCGGCCGCTCAGCCCTCCGTCACGCCCAGGCGCTCCAGGATGAGCTCCTTGACGCGGGCCGCGTCGGCCTGGCCGCGCGTGGTCTTCATGACCGCGCCGACCAGGGCGCCGACCGCGGCGACCTTGCCGCCGCGGATCTTGTCCGCGATGGCCGCGTTGCCCGCGATGGCCTCGTCCACGGCCGCACCGAGCGCGCCCTCGTCCGAGACGACCTTCAGGCCGCGCTTCTCGACGACCTCGTCCGGGGTGCCCTCACCGGCGAGGACGCCTTCGAGGACCTGGCGGGCCAGCTTGTCGTTCAGCTCGCCGGCCGCGACCAGCGCCGCCACCCGGGCCACCTGGGCCGCAGTGATCGGCAGCTCGTCGACGACGACGCCCTGCTCGTTGGCGTTGCGGGCCAGCTCGCCCATCCACCACTTGCGCGCGGCGGCCGCGTCGGCACCCGCCTCGATGGTGGCGACGATGGAGTCCACCGCGCCGGCGTTGAGGATGGACTGCATGTCGTGCTCGGTGACGCCCCACTCCTCGCGGAGCCGGTTGCGGCGCACCCGCGGCATCTCGGGCAGACCGCCGCGCAGCTCCTCGACCCAGGTGCGGGCGGGGGCCACGGGCACCAGGTCGGGCTCCGGGAAGTAGCGGTAGTCCTCGGCGTTGTCCTTGATGCGGCCGGCCGTGGTGGAGCCGTCCTCCTCGTGGAAGTGCCGGGTCTCCTGCACGATCGAGCCGCCCGACGAGAGCACCGCCGCGTGGCGCTGGATCTCGAAGCGGGCCGCGCGCTCGACGGAGCGCAGCGAGTTGACGTTCTTCGTCTCGCTACGGGTACCGAAGGGCGCCTCGGGGGTGGGGCGCAGCGACAGGTTCACGTCGCAGCGCATCTGGCCCTTGTCCATGCGGGCCTCGGAGACGCCGAGCGCCTTGATGACCTCGCGCAGCTCGGCGACGTACGCCTTGGCCACCTCGGGGGCCCGCTCGCCCGCGCCCTCGATCGGCTTGGTGACGATCTCGATGAGCGGGATGCCGGCGCGGTTGTAGTCCAGCAGGGAGTGGGACGCGCCGTGGATACGGCCGGTGGCGCCGCCGACGTGCAGCGACTTGCCGGTGTCCTCCTCCATGTGGGCGCGCTCGATCTCCACCCGGAAGATCTCGCCGTCCTCCAGCTGCACGTCGAGGAAGCCGTTGAAGGCGATCGGCTCGTCGTACTGCGAGGTCTGGAAGTTCTTCGGCATGTCCGGATAGAAGTAGTTCTTCCGGGCGAAGCGGCACCACTCGGCGATCTCGCAGTTCAGCGCGAGGCCGATCTTGATCGCGGACTCGATGCCGATCGCGTTGACGACCGGCAGCGCGCCGGGCAGGCCCAGGCAGACCGGGCAGGTCTGCGAGTTGGGCTCGGCGCCGAGCTCGGTCGAGCAGCCGCAGAACATCTTGGTCCTGGTGCCGAGCTCGACATGGACCTCCAGGCCCATGACGGGGTCGAACGAGGCGAGAGCGTCCTCGTACGACAGCAGTTCGGTGAAGCTCACGGATGTTCCCTCTCAGCCCAGCAGGACGTCGTCGTCGCCGAGGCGCTTCAGCTCGCGGTACAGGATCGCGAGGCCGGTGATGATGGCGGCGGCGGACACTGCGGCGTCGATCAGCCTCAGCGTGTCCTGCTCGGTGCGGGCCTTCCTGGCCTGCTTGAACACGCTGAGGGCACCGAATGCGGTGGTGCCGATCGACAGGTAGGTGCCGGACTTGGACTTCTTGAAGCCCTTGGCCTTGGACAGTGTGCTGGTGCTCACAGGGACGGTGCCTCCTCAAGCAGCGGGTGACCCCAGCGTGCGACGAAGGCGGCCTCGACGGCGGCACCGACCTTGTAGAGCCGGTCGTCCTTCATCGCCGGGGCGATGATCTGCAGCCCGACCGGCAGACCGTCCTCCGGCGCCAGGCCGCAGGGCAGCGACATGGCGGCGTTGCCGGCCAGGTTGGTCGGGATGGTGCACAGGTCCGCGAGGTACATCGCCAGCGGGTCGTCGGTGCGCTCACCGATCGGGAAGGCGGTGGTCGGGGTCGTCGGGGAGACGATCACGTCGACCTGCTCGAAGGACTTCTCGAAGTCCTTCGTGATGAGGGTGCGGACCTTCTGGGCGGAGCCGTAGTACGCGTCGTAGTAGCCGGAGCTGAGCGCGTACGTGCCGAGGATGATGCGACGCTTGACCTCGTCGCCGAAGCCGGCCTCGCGGGTCAGGGCGGTGACGTCCTCGGCGGACTTCGTGCCGTCGTCGCCGACGCGCAGGCCGTAGCGCATGGCGTCGAAGCGGGCCAGGTTGGAGGAGGCCTCCGACGGCGCGATCAGGTAGTACGCGGCCATGGCGAGGTCGAAGGACGGGCAGTCCAGCTCTACGATCTCGGCGCCGAGCTCCTTGAGGAGCTCCACCGACTCGTTGAAGCGCTGGACCACACCGGCCTGGTAGCCCTCGCCGGCGAACTGCTTGACCACACCGACGCGCATGCCGGCGACCGAGCCGTTGCGGGCGGCCTCGACGACCGGCGGGACCGGGGCGTCGACGGAGGTGGAGTCGAGCGGGTCGTGGCCGGCGATGACCTCGTGCAGGAGCGCGGCGTCCAGGACCGTACGGGCGCACGGGCCGCCCTGGTCGAGGCTGCTGCTGAACGCGACCATGCCGTAGCGGGAGACGCCGCCGTAGGTCGGCTTCACACCCACCGTGGCGGTGACGGCGGCGGGCTGGCGGATGGAGCCGCCGGTGTCCGTGCCGATCGCGAGGGGTGCCTGGAAGGCCGCGAGGGCCGCCGCGCTGCCGCCGCCGGAGCCGCCGGGGATCCGGGTGAGGTCCCAGGGGTTGCCGGTGGGGCCGTAGGCGCTGTTCTCGGTGGAGGACCCCATGGCGAACTCGTCCATGTTGGTCTTGCCGAGGATGACGACGCCGGCGTCCTTCAGCTTGCGCGTCAGCGTGGCGTCGTAGGGCGGGATCCAGCCTTCGAGGATCTTCGAACCGACGGTGGTCGGGACCCCGACGGTGGTGAAGATGTCCTTGAGGGCCAGCGGTACGCCGGCCAGCGGGCCGAGCTTCTCGCCGGCCGCGCGCTTCGCGTCGACGGCGCGGGCCTGGGCCAGGGCGCCTTCGCGGTCGACGTGCAGGAAGGCGTGCACCTTCTCGTCGGTGGCGTCGATGCGGGCCAGGTGGGCCTCGGTCACCTCGACGGCCGTGAGCTCGCCGGAGGCGATCTTCTCGGCGGTCCGGGCGGCCGTGAGCTTGATGATGTCCGTCATGGTGGTTAGTCCTCCCCCAGGATCTGCGGCACCTTGAAACGCTGCTGCTCCTGGGCGGGAGCGCCGGAGAGCGCCTGCTCGGGGGTGAGCGAAGGACGGACCTCGTCCGCGCGCATGACGTTCGTCAGCGGCAGCGGGTGGGAGGTCGGCGGGACGTCTTGGTCGGCGACCTCGGATACGCGGGCGACCGCGCCGATGATGTCGTCGAGCTGTCCGGCGAAGTGTTCCAACTCTTCGGCCTTGAGCTCCAGACGTGCCAGCCGAGCGAGGTGGGCGACCTCCTCGCGCGTGATGCCAGGCATGCAGCGATCCTCTGGGGGTGGTGAGCGTGTAGGTTTCGGGCCCAATCCTATGGGGCGGGGCCCGCTCACCACGAAACCGTTTCCCCCGGAGCGGTCCGGCGGGCCCGTGCGGCACCGCCGCGCGGGCCTTTCCGGGCGCTGCCCGGACCCGCGCCGGGCCCGGCGCCGGACCCGCGCCGGACCCGCACCCGGTGCTCTCAGCGGACGTCGGCCGCCCGCACCCGGTGCTGTCAACCGGCGTCGGCCTCGGCGGCCGCGAGCTCGGCCGAGATGTCCGCCGGCCGGCGCCAGCCACGCTCGCCCCGGGCCAGCAGCCAGGCCGTGGCCTCCTGCGGCGGCATCGCGGCGGCGACCAGCCACCCCTGCACCGCGTCGCAGCCCAGGTCCCTCAGCCGCTCCCAGGTCTCGTCGTCCTCGACGCCCTCGGCCACGACCAGCAGGCCCAGCGAGTGCGCCAGGTCCACCGTGCAGCGGACGATCTCCGCGTCCTGCGTGTCGACGGCCAGCCGGCCCACGAAGGACCGGTCGATCTTCAGTTCGCTGACCGGCAGCCGGCGCAGGTGGACCAGTGAGGAGTAACCGGTGCCGAAGTCGTCCAGCGACATCTTCACGCCGTGGCCGGTGAGCCCGGCCATGGTGTCCGCCGCCCGCTGCGGGTCCTCCAGCAGCACGTGTTCCGTTATCTCCAGCTGCAGGCCGCTCGCCGGCACCCCGTGCCGGGCCAGTCGGGCGGCCACGGCCCCGGCGAAGCCCGGGGTGTGCACGTCGCGCGGTGAGACGTTGACGGCCACCGGGACCTTGAGGCCCTGCGCCCGCCAGCGCGCCACCTGGGCGAGCGCCGTCTCCAGGACGTACTCCGTCAGGTGCGGCATCAGACCGGAGGTCTCGGCGATCGCGATGAACTCGTCCGGGGAGACCCGGCCGCGCTCGGGGTGCACCCAGCGCACCAGTGCCTCCAGCCCCGCGACCTGCCCGTCGAAGCGGACCTTCGGCTGGTAGTGGAGTTCCACCTCGCCGGCGTCCAGGGCCCGGCGCAGGTCGCCGAGGAGCCCGAGGCGGTCGGGGGTGTTGCTGTCGCGCTTGGACTCGTACACCTCCACGCCCGTGCGGTCGCGCTTGGCCTGGTACATGGCCACGTCCGCGCGCCGCAGCAGCCCCTCCGCGTCGAGCGCGTGGTCGGGGAAGACGGCGAGGCCCGCGCTGGCCTCCAGGACCAGGGTGAGGCCGTCCAGGTCGAGCGGGGAGCTGAGCTCCGCGACCAGGTGGCGGGCGATCCGCTGGGCGCTGGTGGTGGAGTCGGCGACGGGCAGCAGCACGGCGAACTCGTCGCCGCCGAGCCGGGCGGCCTCCGCGTCCTCGGGCAGGGCCTGGCGCAGCCGGTCGGCGATCTGCAGCAGCAGCCGGTCGCCCGCGAGGTGCCCGAGGGTGTCGTTGACCGCCCGGAAGCGGTCCAGGTCGATGAGGACGAGGGCCGCGCGGGTGCCGGAGCGTTCGGCCTCGTCCAGTGCGGTCCAGGCACGCTCCAGCAGCCACTGCCGGTTCGGCAGACCGGTCAGCGGGTCCCGTAGCTGCTCCTCGGCGCGGGCGCGGGCGATCCACAGCGTGGAGTCCAGCGCGATCAGCGGTACGGCGAAGAGGGGCAGCAGCACGGGCTGGGTGACGGCGACGACGCAGATCAGCGGGGCGATGCCGAGCAGTGCGACGGCCACCAGCGCCTGCCGGACGAGGGCGGTGCGGGCGACCGTGGGCAGGCCCCCGCCGCGCGGCGCCAGCGCGATCCACAGCAGGAGCCGGGTGACGAGCAGGTAGGCGACGGCGACCAGGATCACCTCGGGGGCCGCCTCCGGCCCCCAGGTGGTGGGCCGCCACGGGGTCTCGACGCTCGGGGACTCGCCGAAGGCGGAGAGGACGAGGGCGCCCGCGCCGATGCCGAGGACGTCGACGGCGCCGTGCAGCAGGCCCTGCCGCCAGCGGTGCCGGCGGGCCGCGCCCACCAGGGTGACCACGGCCAGGGAGACGAGTCCCGCGGGCACCCATCCGTAGAGGATGAGCACGCCGAGGGTGAGCGCGGCCCCGGATCCGGTCCCGCCCCACCAGCGGTCGCGGCCCAGGGCGACCAGGTGGCCGACGATGATCCCCGTGAGCAGGGCGAGCGCCCAGCCGACCGCCCCGCCGGGGAACAGGGCCTGACGACCGGTCAGTGCGGACACGATGCCGGCGCCGAGCACCACCACGGACAGGCCCACGATGACGAAGGGCAGCACGCTGCGCCGGCCGGGAGGGCACGCTCCGGTGTCCAGCGGCCGGGTCTCCGGTGTCCTGGTACCCAGGACACCGAGCCGGCCCGCCCGCATGGACGGGAGGTCCCCGCCGAATTCAGGTGACGGGTCGGCGCTTTCGGTGGGTTTCATGCCCGTCCCTCTCACAGCCGGCGATGCCGATGTCACGCGATGGCCCCGTTGCCATGCCATCACGGCTGGAAGCGCGTCACGCAGCCGTGCACGACAGGCACACCCCTCAACAGTAGGACGCGAGAGGCTCCCAGGGGCAGCGGTCGGCGGTGGTTGCCCGAATGCGACCCAGCCATCCTCATCAGTACGGTATCCGCCGAACGGGTGAGTTTGGACCAGGAACCTCCGGTCACCCCTCCGATGATCCGACAGCTCACCGCCCTGTCACCAGGCTTGTACCAGCCGTTTACCACCGCCTGCCACGCCGGGCGTGCGCCCGCCCGTACGGCCGCACGCCACGCATCAGTTCGCCTCCGCTACTCCCTCACGGCAGCCTCCACCGGTGGTACTACTCCGCGCCGGCGTCGCCGTCCAGGGGCAGCGCGACCTCACGGGCCGCGTCGGGGCCCTGCTCCAGGAGTACCGCGAACCCTGCGTCGTCGAGGATCGCGAGCTTCAACTGCACGGCCTTGTCGTACTTCGAGCCCGGGTTGTCGCCGACGACGACGAAGGAGGTCTTCTTGGAGACGGACCCGGTGACCTTGGCGCCCCGGCTCTGCAGGGCCTCTTTCGCGCCGTCCCGCGTATGGCTCTGCAAGGTGCCGGTGACGACGACGGTCAGCCCCTCCAGCGGACGCGGACCCTCCTCCTCGCCGGAACCTTCCTCCTCCATCCGGACACCGGCCTCCCGCCACTTGCGCAGGATCTCCTCGTGCCACGGCTCGGCGAACCACTCCTTGAGGGAGCTGGCGATGATGGCCCCGACCCCCTCGGTCGCGGTCAGCTCCTCCTCGGTGGCGTTCCTGATCGCGTCGATCGACCGGAACTCGCGGGCGAGCGCCTCGGCGGCGACGGGCCCGACGTGGCGGATCGACAGGCCGTTGATGATGCGGGCGAGCGGGCGCTGCTTGGCGGCCTCGATGTTCTCCAGCATCGCCAGGGCGTTCTTCCTCGGCTCGCCCTTCTGGTTGGCGAACACCGTGGCGATCTTCTCCTCGCCCGTCTTCGGGTCCCGCTTGGGCAGCCCGCTGTCCTGGTCCAGGACGTACGCCTTGATCGGCAGCAGCTGCTCGATGGTCAGGCCGAAGAGGTCGCCCTCGTCCAGCAGCGGCGGCCGGGCCGGCTCCAGCGGGCCGGTCAGCGCGGCCGCCGCGACCATGCCGAAGTTCTCGATGTCCAGGCTCTGGCGGCCGACCAGGTAGAAGAGCCGCTCGCGCAACTGCGCGGGACAGGTCTGCGCGTTGGGGCACCGGACGTCGATGTCCCCCTCCTTCATCGGGCGCAGCGGCGTGCCGCACTCGGGGCACTCGGACGGCATCACGAACTCCCGCTCGCTGCCGTCCCGCAGGTCGACCACCGGTCCGAGGATCTCGGGGATGACGTCGCCCGCCTTGCGCAGGACGACGGTGTCCCCGATGAGCACGCCCTTGGCCTTGACGACCTCCTGGTTGTGCAGGGTCGCGAACTCGACCTCGGAGCCCGCCACCGTGACCGGTTCCACCTGCGCGTACGGGGTCACGCGGCCGGTGCGGCCGACGCCGACCTTGATGTCGATCAGCTTGCTGTTGACCTCTTCGGGTGCGTACTTCCAGGCGATGGCCCAGCGCGGGGCACGGGCCGTGGAGCCCAGTCGGCCCTGGAGCGCGATCTCGTCGAGCTTGACAACCACACCGTCGATCTCGTGCTCCACCGAGTGGCGGTTCTCCCCGAAGTGGGCGATGAACTCGCGCACCTCGTCGAGGCTGGAGACCACCTTGTTGTGCTGGGCGGTGGGCAGGCCCCACTCGCGCAGCAGCTCGTACGCCTGCGACTGGTGGGCGATCTCGAAGCCGTCGCGGGCGCCGATGCCGTGCACCACCATGTGCAGCGGGCGGCTCGCGGTGATCTTCGGGTCCTTCTGGCGCAGCGAACCGGCGGCCGCGTTGCGCGGGTTGGCGAAGGGCTTGCCCTCGGCCTCGACGAGCCGCGCGTTGAGCTCCTCGAACTTCTCCATCGGGAAGTAGACCTCGCCGCGGATCTCGACCAGGGCCGGGATCCGGTCGCCCTTGAGGCGGTCCGGGATGTCGGCGATGGTGCGGACGTTGGGCGTGATGTCCTCGCCGGTGCGGCCGTCGCCGCGGGTGGCGGCGCGGGTGAGCCGCCCGTTCTCGTAGGTGAGGTTGACGGCGAGGCCGTCCACCTTCAGCTCGCACAGGTAGTGGTAGTCGGAGGTGTTGGCGTCCCGGGCGACGCGCTCGGCCCAGGCCGCCAGTTCCTCCTCGTCGAAGGCGTTGTCGAGGGAGAGCATCCGCTCCCGGTGCTGGACGGAGGCGAAGTCCGTCTGGTACGCCCCGGCGACCTTCTGGGTGGGCGAGTCGGGCGTGCGCAGCTCCGGGTACTGCTCCTCCAGCGCCTCCAGCGAGCGCAGCAGCGTGTCGAACTCGGCGTCGCTGACGACCGGCTGGTCGTTCACGTAGTACCGGAAGCGGTGCTCCTCGACCTGCTCGGCGAGCAGCTGGTGCTGCTCACGCACCGCCGCCGGTACTGCCGTGTCCTGCTGTTCGGCTGCCATGCCGTGTCCTCCCGTGGCCCGTCCCGACCGTCACTCAGGGTTGTCGGCGAGCGACCTCGCCGCCCTGACGCAATGGGCCTGCACCGCGCGGGCGTAGGCGGGTGAGGCACCCGCCAGACCGCACGAGGGAGTGACCACGACGGACTCCGCCAGAGTCCCCGGGGCCAGCCCCAGCCTGCGCCAAAGCTTCCTGACACCCATGACGCTACCGGCAGGGTCCGACAACGGGGCGTCGGTGCCCGGCACCACTCCGGCGAAGAGTTTCGTGCCGCCCTCGACGGCCTCGCCGATGGCGTCGTCCTCGCGCTCGGTGAGCAGTGAGAAATCGAACGACACGCCTGTGGCGCCGGCCCGCCGCAGCAGGGCGAAGGGCACCTCGGGGGCGCAGGAGTGGACGGTCACCTCCCCGTCATGCACCGCGAACAGCTCGCGCAGCATGCCCTCGACCACCTGCCGGTCGACGGCGCGGTAGGTGCGGTAGCCGCTCGCCGAGCGGACCCGCCCGAGCAGCACCGAGGTCAGGGACGGCTCGTCGAACTGGAGCACGACCTGGGCGCCGGGCACCCGCTTGCGTACGTCGGCCAGGTGGTCGCGGAGCCCCTCGGCCAGCGATCCGGCCAGATCCCGGCAGGCGCCGGCGTCCTGGAGCACGGCCTCGCCGCCGCGCAGTTCCAGCGCGGCGGCCAGCGTCCACGGTCCGACGGCCTGCACCTTGAGGGGGCCGGTGTACCCCTGGGTGAACTCCTCCAGGGCGTCGAGGTCCTCCCCCAGCCAGGACCGGGCGCGCTTGCTGTCGCGGCCGGGGCGGTCACTGATGCGCCAGCCGCTCGGCTCGACGTGCGCGTACATGTCGACGAGCAGCCCCAGGGAGCGGCCGATCATGTCCGCGCCGGGTCCGCGCGCCGGCAGCTCGGCGAGGTGGGGGAAGTCCTCGAAGGAGCCGGTGACCGTCCTGGCGGCCTCGCGGGCGTCGCCCCCCGGCAGGGACCCGACCCCGGTCGCCCCGCTCATCGGCCCGGCCGGACGGAGAGGTCGTTGACCTCGGCGTCGCGGGGAAGGTCGACGGCCATGACGATCGTGGTGGCCACGGACTCGGGGTCGATCCAGGCGGACGGGTCGTACTCCTTGCCCTCCTGGGAGTGCACCTTGGCCTGCATGGGGCTGGCGGTGCGGCCCGGGTAGACGGAGGTGACGCGGATGCCGTGCTCCCGCTCCTCCTCGCGCAGCGAGTCGGCGAGGGCCTTGAGTCCGTGCTTGGAGGCCGCGTACGCGCCCCACTCGGCGTGGGCGCGCAGGCCCGCCCCGGAGTTCACGAAGACGACGGTGGCGCGCGAGGCCCGCAGGGTCGGCAACAGGAGCCGGGTGACCTCCGCCGGGGCGATGAGGTTCACGTTGAGCTGCTGGTGCCAGGTCTTGGGGCGCAGGTCGCCGACGGGGCCGAGGTCCACGATCCCGGCGATGTGCAGCAGGGAGTCGATGCGCTCGGGGACGGCCTGCTTGGAGAAGGCCCACGAGAGCCGGTCGGGGTCGCCGAGGTCGCCGACGAGCGCCCGGGATCCGGGGAAGCGCTCGACGAGCTGCTTGGCGCGGGCGGCGTCGCGGGCGAGCAGGACGAGGTCGTCGCCGCGGGCGTGCAGGCGGGCCGCGACGGCGGCCCCGATGCCGGAACCGGCACCGGTGATCAGGTGAGTAGCCATGGTGTCCATGCTCGCACCCCGCCGGGCCGCGCCGTCGCCGCGGGCGCGGGCCGGCGCCCCGGCCCGATCATGCGGTCTGCGGCTGGAAGGTGCGGCGGTAGGCGATCGGGGAGGTGCCCAGCGAGGCCCGCATGTGCTGGCGCAAGGAGTTGCCGGAGCCGAAGCCGGACCGGTGGGCGACGAGGTCGACGGCCAGGTCGGTGGACTCCAGCAAGTGCCGTGCGATCTCCAGGCGTTGCGCGGTGAGCCACTGGACGGGGGTCATGCCGACCTCGTCGCGGAACCGGCGGGTGAAGGTGCGCAGGCTCATCCGGGCGTGGGCGGCCAGTTCGGCCAGGGCGATCGGCTCGGCGAGGCGTTCCAGGGCCCAGGCGCGGGTGGCGGTGGTGGTGGCGACGGTCGGTTCGGGCACGGGCCGGTCGATGTACTGGGCCTGCCCGCCGTCGCGCCAGGGCGGTACGACGCACAGCCGTGCGGCGCGGTTGGCGACGGCGGTGCCGTGGTCCTGGCGCACCAGGTACAGGCACAGGTCGACGCCGGCGGCCACGCCCGCGGAGGTGAGGATGTCGCCGTCGTCGACGAAGAGGACCTCCTCGTCGAGGCGGACACGGGGGAAGCCCCGTTGGAAGGCGGGCGCGTGCAGCCAGTGCGTGGTGGCGGGCCGGCCGTCGAGCAGGCCGGCGGCGGCGAGCACGTAGGAGCCGGTGCAGATGGAGACCAGGCGGGTGCCGGGCCTGATGGCGGCGAGGGCGTCGGCCAGTGTCCGGGGCAGGGGCGCGCCCTGAGCGAGCTCGTCCATGGCGTGCGTGGGCGTGACGATCACGGTGTCGGCGGCGGCGAGGGCTTCGGGGCCCGCGGACACGCCGACGGTGAAGCCCGCGTCGCTGGCCACCGGCCGGCCGTCGGCGGTGCAGACGGTCACCTCGTACAGCGGGTTCCCGGCCTCGTCCAGGGCGTTACCGAAGACCCGCGAGGGGATGCCCAGCTCGAACGGGGGGACGCCCTCAAGGGCGAGTACGGCGATCCTGTGCATGGCCAGATCCTGACACATGGTGGCCGTCCGGCCAATACCGTGGCCTCGCTCCGGCCCCGAAGCTGGTGTCGCAGCACCACCGGAACCACCTGAGGAGAAACACATGCGCGCCGTCGTCGTCAGCCAGTGGGGCGGACCCGAGGTACTCACCGAGACCGAGCTGGAGCGTCCGGAGCCGGGCCTGGGAGAGATCCTGGTGCGCGTGCACGCGGCCGGGGTGAACCCCGTGGACTGGAAGACGCGGGCCACGGGCGCGGTCATCCCCTGGCGGGAGGTCCCGGCCGTCGGCTGGGACGTGTCCGGCACGGTCGAGGCCGTTGGACCGGGCGTGACGATGTTCCGGGCCGGGGACGAGGTCTTCGGAATGCCGCGCTTCCCCGCACAGGCGGGCGGCTACGCCGAGTACGTCACGGCGACGGCCCGGCACTTCGCCCGCAAGCCCGCGGGCCTCGACCACGTCGCGGCGGCCGCCCTCCCGCTGGCCTCGCTCACGGCCTGGCAGGCGCTCACCGACACCGCGGGCCTCCGGGCCGGGCAGCGGGTCCTGGTCCACGCGGCCGCCGGAGGCGTCGGCCACTTCGCCGTCCAGATCGCCAAGGCCCTCGGCGCGTACGTGATCGGGACCGCCAGTGCCGCCAAGCACGAGCTCGTCCGCTCACTGGGAGCCGACGAGATGATCGACTACCGGACCGCGGACTTCGAGGACGTCGTCTCCGAGGTCGACGTGGTGATCGACGCCATCGGCGGGGACTACGGGGTCCGCTCCCTCAAGGTGCTGCGCCCCGGCGGACACCTGGTCACCCTGAACGGCCCGGAGGACGTGCCGGCCGACGCCGAGGGCTTCCGCACCGGCTGGACCCTCGTCGAGCCGGATTCCGCGGGCCTGAGGGCCGTCGCCGCCCTGGTCGCGGAGGGGAAGCTGCGCCCGGTCATCGACACGGTCCTGCCGCTGGCGGACGCCGCGAGGGCCCACGAGATCGGCGAGCGGGGCCGCACCACCGGCAAGATCGTGCTGACGGTCGCCTGAGCCACCGCTCCCGACGGCGGCCCCGGACGGCGGTCAGGCGGTGGCCGCCGCCTGCGCCCGGGTCGTCGTCGCGATGGTGGCGGAGCCGACCACGCGCGTGCCGTCGTAGAGCACGATCGCCTGGCCGGGGGCCACGCCGCGGACCGGTTCGGTGAAGGAGACGCGCAGCTCGTCGTCCACGAGTTCGGCGAAGACCTCGCTCTCGCCGCCGTGGGCGCGCAGCTGCGCGGTGTAGGTGCCCGGGGCGGCGGCCGTGGATCCGCACCAGCGGGGCCGGATCGCGGTCAGGGCGGTGACGTCGAGGGCCTCGACGGGGCCCACGGTGACGGTGTTGTTCACCGGGGAGATGTCGAGGACGTAGCGCGGCTTGCCGTCGGCGGCGGGGTGGCCGATCCGCAGGCCCTTGCGCTGGCCGATCGTGAAGCCGAAGGCGCCTTCGTGGGTGCCGACCTTCTCGCCGCTCTCGTCGACGATGTCGCCCTCGGCCCGGCCCAGCCGGTTCGCCAGGAAGCCCTGGGTGTCGCCGTCGGCGATGAAGCAGATGTCGTGGCTGTCGGGCTTCTTCGCCACGGCCAGGCCGCGCCGCTCCGCCTCGGCCCGGATCTCCTCCTTGGTGGTGAGGGTGTCACCGAGCGGGAAGAGGGCGTGGGCGAGCTGCTTCTCGTCGAGGACGCCGAGGACGTACGACTGGTCCTTGGCCATGTCGGACGCGCGGTGCAGTTCGCGCGATCCGTCCTCGCGCCGCACGACGGTGGCGTAGTGGCCGGTGCAGACGGCGTCGAAGCCGAGCGCCAGGGCCTTGTCGAGCAGCGCCGCGAACTTGATCTTCTCGTTGCAGCGCAGGCAGGGGTTCGGGGTGCGCCCGGCCTCGTACTCGGAGACGAAGTCCTCGACGACGTCCTCGCGGAACCGCTCGGCCAGGTCCCAGACGTAGAAGGGGATGCCGATGACGTCGGCGGCGCGGCGGGCGTCGCGGGAGTCCTCGATGGTGCAGCAGCCGCGGGCGCCGGTCCGGAAGGACTGCGGGTTCGCGGAGAGCGCGAGGTGGACGCCGGTCACGTCGTGCCCGGCTTCGACCGCGCGGGCGGCGGCGACGGCGGAGTCCACACCGCCGGACATGGCGGCCAGGACGCGAAGGGGGCGGGGGCGCGGCAGGTTCTCAGTCATAGCACCGTCCAGGGTACGGGGAACCGTGGGGAGTCACAGCGCGTTATCGGGTTCAGGGGGTGGATCACATCGTCAAGCAGGGAAACAGCGAGAAGAAGCCGGCGAGCCGGACCCGCAGGGCGGTGCTGTTCGGCGGGCTCGGCGTGGCCGCGGCGGCGGCGGTCGCGGGCCGGGAGGAGATCGCCCGCGCCTGGTGGCTGCTGCCGGGGGTGGCCAAGCCCCGCAAGGAGGGCGAGCTCGACCACGCGGGGGCGAGCTGGACCGCGGCTTCGCCGGCGAACTGGCGGCTGGCGGACCGGCCCGACGACTACCGCGTGGACCGGATCGTGGTGCACGTCACGCAGGGCGGCTTCGCGTCCTCGGTGGACGCCTTCAAGAATCCGTGGCACAAGGCGTCGGCGCACTACATAGTGCGTCAGGACGGCCACATCGAGCAGATGGTCCGCGAGCTCGACGTGGCCTTCCACGCGGGCAACCGCTCGATGAACGAGCGCAGCGTCGGCATCGAGCACGTCGGCTTCGTCGACCGCCCGAAGGACTTCACGGACGCGATGTACGCGGCCTCGGCCCGGCTGGCCGCCGACATCTGCCGCAGGTACTCGATACCGGCGGACCGCACGCACATCGTCGGGCACTCCGAGGTGCCGGGCGCCGACCACACCGACCCCGGCCGCCACTGGGACTGGAACCGCTACGTGGGTCTCGTCCAGGACGCCCTGAAGACCGGCCCGCGCTTCAGCTGAAGGCCGGCCCGGGCGTCAGCTGAGGCCCGCCGTGCGGGCGCGTTCGACCGCCGGGCCGATGGCCGCGGCCAGCGCCGCGACGTCGTCCTCGGTGGAGGTGTGGCCGAGGGAGAAGCGCAGGGTGCCGCGGGCCAGCTGCGGATCGGTGCCCGCGGCCAGCAGGACGTGGCTCGGCTGGGCCACGCCCGCCGTACAGGCGGAACCGGTGGAGCACTCGATGCCCTGGGCGTCGAGCAGGAGCAGCAGCGAGTCACCCTCGCAGCCGGGGAAGCTGAAGTGGGCGTTGGCCGGGAGCCGGTCGACGGGGTCGCCGCCGAGGACGGCGTCCGGCACGGCCGCGCGGACGGCGGCGATCAGCTCGTCCCGCAGGCCGCCGATCCGGGCCGCGAAGCGCTCGCGCCGCTCGGCGGCCAGGACGGCGGCCACCGCGAAGGCCGCGACGGCCGGGACGTCGAGCGTGCCGGAGCGCACGTGCCGCTCCTGGCCGCCGCCGTGCAGGACGGGTACGGGACTCTGGTCGCGACCCAGGAGCAGCGCACCGATCCCGTACGGGCCGCCGACCTTGTGGCCGCTGACGGTCATCGCTGCCAGCGCGCTGTCGCCGAAGCGGACGTCGAGCTGTCCGAGGGCCTGGACGGCATCGGAGTGCAGCGGAATCCCGAACTCCCCGGCGATGGCGGCCAGTTCGGCGATCGGCATGACGGTGCCGATCTCGTTGTTGGCCCACATGACGGTGGCCAGGGCCACGTCGTCCGGGTCGCGCTCCACGGCCTCGCGGAAGGCGTCGGCGTGCACGCGCCCGTAGCGGTCCACGGGCAGGTATTCGACCCGTGCGCCCTCGTGCTCGGCGAGCCAGTGGACGGCGTCGAGCACGGCGTGGTGCTCGACGGGGCTGGCGAGGACCCGGGTCCGGGCGGGGTCGGCGTCACGGCGGGCCCAGTAGAGGCCCTTGACGGCGAGGTTGTCGGCCTCCGTGCCGCCCGCGGTGAAGACCACCTCGCTCGGGCGGGCACCGATCGCTTCGGCGAGGGCCTCGCGGGCCTCCTCGACGGTACGGCGGGCCCGGCGGCCGGCGGCGTGCAGGGAGGAGGCGTTCCCCGTGGCGGCGAACTGCGCGGTCATCGCCGCGGCGGCCTCCGGCAGCATCGGGGTGGTGGCGGCGTGGTCGAGGTAGGCCATGATCCCCCGATTCTACGGACCCGACGGGCGGCCGGTTCCCGGTGGTGCTCCGAGGCGGTCCGGGGCGGTCCGGATCCCGCCCCGCTCGTCACCCGCTACCCGCCGGCTCCCTCACCCGCTTCCCGCCCGGACCCCTGCCCGGGCGGAACACGAACCCGTACGGCTCGGCCTCCGCCGGGACGCCCTCGCGGGCCCCCCGCCGGGACGCCGCCCTCAGGCCTGGCGGGGGGCGCGCGCCAACTGGCGGGACTGGGCGACCAGGTGGTCCGCCGCGTCCCAGACCTCCGCGTCCTCCTCCAGGAAGCCGCCGGCCAGGTTGCGCGTGGTGATGGCCACCCGGAGCGGGCCCGGGGCGGGTCGGCGGCGGATGTGGGTGGTGAGCTCCACCGTCGGCGTCCAGCCCATCAGGCCCAGGTCGAAGGCGGTCGGCGGCAGCGCGTCCACCGCGAGGAGCAGGGAGAGCGGATCGGCGTCGCGCCCGTCGGCGAGCTCGAACCAGGCCCGCATCTCGCCCTTGCCCGAGGGGGCACCGAGGGCCCAGCCCGCCGTGGCCGGATCCAGCCGCAGCCGCAGGCGGTCCACGATCGCGGAGCTGCCGGGGATGGGGGCCGGGCCGGCCTCGGGGCCGAGGCAGTCCTCGTAGGCGGGCATGACCGGCGGCCGGGCCACCGTCCGCACCTCGTCGGAGAGCGTCGAGAGGTCCCCGTAGGAGGCGAGGACGCGGATGCGCTCGATCTCGGCTCCGCTCTCGTCGTACTGGAACAGCGAGGCCTGGCCGGTGGAGAGGGTGCGGCCGACGCGGACGACCTGGGTGCGGATCACGGCGGGGCCGGGCACGGAGGAGGTCAGGTAGTGCGCGGAGACCGTGAAGGGGTCCGGGTGCGGCAGGGCCGCGGACAGGGCCCGGCCGACCAGGGCCAGCAGGTATCCGCCGTTGACGGCGGCGATGATCGTCCAGCCGGCCGAGAGTTCCGTGTCGTACACCCCGGGCTCGCCCGCGCGGGGGCTGATCGTGGTGTCGCGGTCGAACTCGCTGTCGCCGATGGATGCCTGGGCAGCTGCGTGTGACATGAAAACGACGGTACACCGGGAAGCTACTAAGCGGTAGCTTTCTTCGATCGAGAGATCCCTACGGCTCTTCGGCGACCGCGGAGCGGCGGTTCCAGGCCAGCGGCGCCCGCCAGTGGTAGTGCATCGCCAGCAGCCGCAGCACGAAGGTGGCGACGATGGCCAGGCCCGTGGTGAAGGCGTTGAGGGCCTCGAAGCGGATCGACAGGGCGACCATCGAGGCGCCGACCACCGCGGGGACGGCGTACATCTCGCGGTCGCGCAGCAGCGAAGGCACCTCGTTGACCAGCACGTCGCGCAGCACGCCGCCGCCGACCGCGGTGGCCACGCCCAGGGCGGCGGAGGCGGTGAGGCCCAGGCCGAACTCGTACGCCTTGGTCGTGCCGGTCACGCAGAACAGCGCGAGGCCGGCCGCGTCGAAGACGTTGATCGCGCGGTTGATCCGCTGGACCTCGGGGTGCAGGAAGAAGACGAGGGCGGCGGCGACCAGCGGGGTGACGAAGAAGCTCAGCTCGCCGAAGGCGGCCGCCGGCGTGGCGCCGATGACCAGGTCGCGGAAGAGGCCGCCGCCGAGGGCCGTGACCAGGGCGAGGACGGCGATGCCGAAGACGTCGAAGTTCTTGCGGACGGCGAGCAGGGCGCCCGCGGTGGCGAAGACGAAGATGCCGGCGAGATCCAGGGCATGCTGGATCCCGGGCGGGAAGAGATCATGGAGCACGCCGCCATTGTCGCCTGCGGCGCGCTCGCCGGACGCCGGGCCGGAGGCGGTGGCGGGTGCGGGTGCGGTGGCGGGTGCGGTACCGGCGGGGCTGGAGGGGCCGTGGTACGGCGTCCGGCCCCGCCGGTCTTTCGGCCGCTACTCCGAAACCGTGGCCACCGCGTCGGCCGCGCCCGGCAGGGGCTGGTCGCCCGGCACCTGGTCGGGGGCGTTCTCCGGGTGGTGGCAGGCCACCTGGTGGCCCGTCTTGAGGGCCACCAGCGGCGGCTCCTGCGTCGTGCAGACCTGCGTGGCCTTCCAGCAGCGCGTGTGGAAGCGGCAGCCGCTCGGCGGTGAGATCGGCGACGGCACGTCGCCCTTGAGCAGGATGCGGCCGCTCTTCGCCCCGCGCCGCCGCGGGTCCGGCACGGGCACGGCCGACATCAGCGCCGTCGTGTACGGGTGCATCGGCGCCTCGTAGAGCGACTTGCGGTCGGCGAGTTCCACGATCTTGCCGAGGTACATGACCGCGATCCGGTCCGACACGTGCCGGATGACCGACAGGTCGTGGGCGATGATCACGTAGGTGAGGCCCAGCTCCTGCTGGAGGTCGTCCAGCAGGTTGACCACCTGGGCCTGGATGGACACGTCCAGGGCCGAGACGGGCTCGTCCGCGACCACGAGCTTCGGCTTCAGGGCCAGGGCCCGCGCGATGCCGATGCGCTGGCGCTGACCGCCCGAGAACTCGTGCGGGTAGCGGTTGTAGTGCTCCGGGCTCAGGCCCACCAGCGACAGCAGCCGCTGCACCTCCGCCTTGAGGCCGCCCTCCGGGGTGACCTTCTGGAGCTTGAACGGAGCGCCCACGATGGTGCCCACCGTGTGGCGGGGGTTCAGCGAGCCGTACGGGTCCTGGAAGATCATCTGCACGTCGCGGCGCAGCGGCCGCATGCCCGCCACTCCGAGGTGCGTGATGTCCTTGCCCTCGAACTCGACGGTGCCGGCGGTCGGTTCGAGCAGCCGCGTGATGAGCCGGCCCATCGTCGACTTGCCGCAGCCGGACTCGCCCACGATGCCGAGGGTCTCGCCGCGCCGGACGTCGAAGTCGATGCCGTCGACGGCCTTGACCGCGCCGGCCTGGCGTCGCAGCAGTCCCTTGGTGATCGGGAAGTGCTTGGTCAGTCCGGTGACCTTGAGGAGCAGATCGGGCTCGGGGGCCTCCGCGTCCTGCTGCTTGGGGATGACGGGCGTGTCGGACGCGCCAGGCGTCTCAGGCGTCTCGGTCACAGCTTCGGCGCAATCTCTTCGGTCCAGATCCGGGTCCGCTCCTCCTGCGACATGTGGCAGGCGGACCAGTGGCGGCCGCCGTCCTGCCCCGGCTCGTCCGGCGCCGTCAGTTCGGGCCGTACGGTGCGGGTCACGTTGCCCTTGGGGACGTCGGCGTAGGGGCAGCGCGGGTTGAAGGCACAGCCGCTCGGGATGTTGATCAGGCTGGGCGGCGAGCCCTTGACCGGGATGAGGCGCTCGGTCTGGTCCCGGTCGATGCGCGGCATCGAGCCCAGCAGTCCCCAGGTGTAGGGGTGCCTGGGTTCGTAGAAGACCTTCTCGGCGGTGCCCCGCTCCACGCACCGGCCGCCGTACATGACGAGGAGTTCGTCGGCCATCTCGGCGACCACGCCGAGGTCGTGCGTGATCATGATGACGGCGGAGCCGAACTCCTTCTGCAGATCCCTGATCAGGTCGAGGATCTGCGCCTGGACGGTGACGTCCAGGGCGGTGGTCGGCTCGTCGGCGATGAGCAGTTCCGGGTTGTTGACCAGCGCCATCGCGATCATCGCGCGCTGGCGCATGCCGCCCGAGAACTCGTGCGGGTAGCTGTCGACCCGCTTGTGCGGCTCGGGGATGCCGACCCGGTCGAGGAGGTCCACGGCCCGCTTGCGGGCGGTCTTCTTGTCGACCTTGTGGTGGACCCGGTACGCCTCGGCGATCTGCTTGCCGACGGTGAAGTACGGGTGCATCGCGGACAGCGGGTCCTGGAAGATCATCGCGATCTCCCGGCCGCGCAGCTTGCGCACCTCGTCCTCGTCGGCGGAGAGCAGTTCCCTGCCGTTCAGCCAGATCTCGCCGGAGATGCGGGCGCGCTGGCGGCCGTACTGGCCGACGCGGTGCAGGCCCATGATGCCCAGCGAGGTGACCGACTTGCCGGAGCCCGACTCGCCGACGATCCCGAGGGTCTTGCCCTTCTCCAGGGTGAAGGACAGCCCGTCGACGGACTTGACCAGACCGTCCTCGGTCGGGAAGTGCACCTTGAGGTCGCGGACCTCCAGGAAGGCGGTGGAGGGCGCGGTGGCGGCGACCGGTGCGTTGAGCGCTCCGGTCTTCGTCAGGTCGGTCATGACAGCCTCACTCGGGGGTCGATCACCGCGTACATGAGGTCGACGAAGAGGTTCGCGGCGACCACGAAGAAGGCGGAGATCAAGGTGATGCCCAGGATGACCGGCAGGTCGTGGTCGCTGATCGCCCGGACCGCGTTGTATCCGAGGCCGTGCAGCGAGAACGTGGACTCGGTCAGGACCGCGCCGCCCATCAGGGCACCGAGGTCCAGGCCCAGGACGGTCAGGATCGGCGTCATCGTGGAGCGCATCGCGTGCTTGCCGATGACGACGGGTTCCGTCAGCCCCTTGGCGCGGGCGGTGCGGATGTAGTCCTCGTTGAGCACTTCGAGCATGGTCGCGCGGGTGAGCCGGGCGTACATCGCCGCGTAGAGGAACGCGAGCGAGACCCACGGCAGGACCATGCCGTTGAACCACTTGGCGGGATCGTCGGCGAAGGTCTGCTCCGGGCGCCCGAACCAACCGAGCTGGTCGGAGAAGAACGCGATGAAGAGCATGCCGGTGAAGTAGATGGGGAGGGAGACGCCGGCGAGGGCCACGCCCATCGCCGAGCGGTCCAGGACGGTGCCGCGCTTGAGTGCGGAGACGACGCCGGTGGCGACACCGCCGATCACCCAGAGCACGACGGCGCCCGCGGCGAGCGAGAGGGTGACCGGGAACCAGTCCAGCAGCAGCGGCCACACCTCCTGCTCGGTCTTGAAGGAGTATCCGAAGCAGGGCGCGGCGCATTGCGTGACGTCGGAGCCGTTGGCGTACGTGCGACCCGCCACCAGCCCGACGACGAACTTGCCGAACTGGACGAGGATCGGGTCGTCGAGACCCATCTTCTGCCGGATGCCCTCGATGGCGGCGGGGTCGGACTGCTTACCGACGAAGTAGAGCGCCGGATCCGTCCCGATCATCTTCGGGAAGAGGAAGAAGATTCCGAAGGTCACCAGCGAGATGACCAACAGCATGACGATGACGGCGAAGATCCGTCGGATGAGATATGCAAGCACTGCGCTCGGCCTGGCTGCGGCCCGGGGGCGCCCTCTTCTGGAGAGCGCCCCCAAGCCGCACCGCGGCCATCACCTGCCCTTCGTGCCTAGCGGGTGTGGCACTGGAACACTGGATACTGGACGGGACAACCTGGTCTGACGGGGAACTACTTGACGACGCCCAGGGAGGCGTAGTCGTACCGGCCGTTGTAGGCGTCGGAGGTGTAGGCGTTCGTCAGACGGCTGCTGCGCCAGGTGATCGTCTTGTCGTAGACGAAGGGGAGGTAGACAGCGGCCTCGGAGACCTTCTGGTTCATCTGCTTGTAGATGTCGCCGGCCTTGGCCGGGTCGGTCTCCGCGATGGCGTCGTCGAACAGCTTGTTGATCGCCGGGTCGTTCAGCTCGGAGAAGTTGTTGTTACCGCTCTGCAGGATGAAGCGGCCGTCGACCAGCGGCTGGGAGAAGCCCTGACCGGTCGGGAAGTCGGCGCCCCAGCCCATGATGATGATGCCGTAGCCCTTGTCCTTGACGACCTTGGGCGAGCCGATGATGCCGGAGGTCTGGGCACCGTCGAACTGGTCGACCTGGGCCTCGATGCCGACCTGCTTCAGCGCGTTCTGCAGGGAGACGGCGGTGGCGATCTCGACCGGCTTGTTGTTGCGGACCGCGATGGTGGTCTTGAAGCCCTCGGGCTTGCCGCAGGCGGCCAGGTGCTCCTTGGCCTTCGCGATGTTGGCCTTGCCGTCGTCCTTCAGCACGCCGTACGGGTCGTAGGAGGCGTCGGAGCCCTTGATGCCCAGCGGGAGCATGTTGGGGGCGATGTCGCCACCGGCCTGCGGGCCGCCGCGGGCGGTCTGCAGGGACTTCTTGTCGGCCGCGTAGATGACGGCCTTGCGGCAGTCGATGTTGTCGAACGGCGCGACCGTCTGCGGGAAGACCGCGTAGCGGATGAAGCCGGTCTGGCCGTTGTCGAGGTTGTTCTTGTGGTCCTTGAGCGCGGTGGAACGGGCCGCCTGGCCGATGCCGGTCGCGTTGATGTCCAGGTCGAACTCGCCGTTCATCAGGCGCTTGTCCATGTCGTCCGCGTTCGCCATGAACGTGACCGAGATGGTGTCCGGGAGCGCCTTGCGGATGGTGTCCGACTCGGGCTTGTAGTTCTCGTTGCGCGAGAGCTTCATGCTCTTGTTGGGCTCGTACGAGTCGATCTTGTACGGGCCGTTGGAGAAGGGCTTGAGGCCGTACTTGGCGGCCGTGTCCTTCTCCTGCTTGACCGGGCTGGCGGCCGGCATGGCGAGCATCTGCTCGAAGTCGCCGTTGGGCTGCGGGAGCTTGAAGACGATGGTCTTCGCGTCCGGCGTCTCGATGGCCTTGAGGCCGAGCTTGTCCGGGCTGGGGTCCTTGTACGGGCCCGGGTACTCGGCCTTCGGGTCGAGGACCTGCATCAGGTAGACCGGGCCGCCGGAGATGACGTCCTGGGCCCAGGTGCGCTCGATGCCGTACTTCACGTCCTGGGCGGTGACGGGGGTGCCGTCCTCCCAGGTCACGTTGTCCTTGAGGGTGTACTTGTAGGTCTTGCCGCCGTCACTGATCTCGGCCTTGGCGGTGGCGAGGTCGGGGACGAGCTCGGTGCTCTCCGCGCCCGGGGCCGCCTTGAAACTGACCAGCTGGCGGGCGTAGTAGCGGGAGAAGTCCCACATGAAGCCGTAGTAGCCGCGCTGCGGGTCCCACGAGTCGGCTTCCTGGGTACCGACGAACTTGAGCTCGCCGCCCTTCTTGTCGGAAGGGTTGGAGACCTTGCCTATGCCGGAGTTGAAGCCACCGCCGGCGGCGGCCGACTTGTCCTCGGTCTTCTCCTTGCCGCCACAGGCGGTCGCGGTCAGCATGGCGGCGAGCACGACGGCCGTGCCAGCGGCAAGCCTGCGCTTCGACGTGCGATGGGTAGTCACGATGCTCGCAACCCTCCGTTGTAGTTCCGGTGTACTTCCGGCCCGGTGCACTTGCGGCCCGAAGCCGATTTCTGGGTGACCTGCGGTGTACTAGCGCGAGCCCTTCGGGTCGAGGGCGTCACGGACGCCGTCGCCGAAGAGGTTGAAGGCCAGCACGGTGATGAAGATCGCTACGCCGGGGAAGATCATGAAGAGCGGATCGTCCTCGTAGGTCCGCACGGCCGTGGAGAGGGTCTCCCCCCAGGACGGCGTGGGCGGCTTGACGCCGACTCCGAGGAAGCTCAGGGCGGCCTCGGTCAGCACGTTGGTCGGGATCATCAGCGTCGAGTAGACGGTGATGGGTGCCACCAGGTTCGGGAGCAGTTCGCGGAAGAGGATGTACAGCCGCCCGGCTCCCAGGCTGCGCGCCGCCTCGACGTATTCGCGCTCGCGCAGCGACAGGGTCTGTCCGCGCACGATGCGGCCGATGTAGGGCCAGCCGAAGAAGCCGATGACCAGCACCAGTACGGCGATCCGCAGGCCGGACCCCTCGAAGCCCCACAGCTCGCCCGGGATGACGGAGATCAGCGCGATGATGAACAGCAGCTGCGGGAAGGCCAGCAGCAGGTCCATGACACGGCTGATGGCCGCGTCGACCCAGCCTCCGAAGTAGCCGGCGATGATGCCGAAGAAGGTGCCCATCGACACCGCCACGAAGGCGGAGAGGAAGGCCACCAGCAGGGAGATGCGGGCGCCGTAGACGATCCGGCTGAAGACGTCGCGGCCGTTGACCGGCTCGACCCCGAGCAGGAACTCGCCGCTGATACCGCCCCAGTCACCGGCCGGCAGGCCGAGGAGCGGGTCCAGCATGTCCTCGTGCAGCTCCTCCGGCGGGTGGCCGAAGGCCTTGACGATCAGCGGCGCGAACAGCGCGACGAGGATCAGCAGGATCACGATGACGCCGCCGGCCAGGGCGACCTTGTCACGCTTGAGCCGCAGCCAGGCGATCTGCCACGGCGAGCGGCCCTCGATCGCCTTCTGCGGGACTTCGGGGGCGGCCACGGCCGCGGGATCTGCCGCGTCGGTTTCGTGCAGTGGTGCCGTCATCGTGGTGGGGACCCCTCTCGGCCGACGGTTGCCGGCCCATGCCCGCCGCTGTGGCGGCTTCGTTCTATCGGCGTCACTGATGGTGCGAAGGCGCGGAATACGCCTGAAGTGCACGTGAAGAGCAGGTGCTTACGGGATTGACCGGCCTTCGGTGGGGGGAGTCTTCAACGGCGTCGGAACCGGCCGCCAGACCTGCCGGGGATGTGATGCGCAACCGTGATCTGCGTCTACACCTTCCGTTATCCGAACCGCGCGCCCTGTTCAGCGGTGAAAGACCGCCCGTTCGGTACCGAACCGGACATCAGGGCCAACTGCCCTTTCGCGCATGCTTCTTGGGTGTATTCGGCGGATATGGCGAAGGCCGCACCGGTGGGTCCGGTGCGGCCTTCGAGACGGATGTCTTGATATGCGGACGTGCTCAGTACGACGGCGCCTGGCCCTCGCGGTCGTAGAACGGCCGGGTCTGCGCGCGCAGCCACATGGCCACGGGGTCGTGCTCGTCCGCCAGGGCGACCGTGCACACGGGTACGCCCTCGGGCACGACTCCGACGGACTGGCGCATCATCTCCCGTACGGATTCCAGCGCGGACGCGGAGGCGTCGTACAGGTCGAGCCCGACGGCGAGGTACGGCGACCCCAGCGCCGGCTGCACCCACGCGCGGCGCAGCGACCGGACGGCCGGGGTGCGGTGCGCGTGTTGCGTCAGCAGCCCGTAGAACTGCGGGAGCTCGATGGCGGGCTCGGTCAGCCGCAGCGGGCCGGCCGGCATCCGGTCGAGGCCGGTCGCGATCCGTCGCAGGTCCGCCCAGGGGATGCCGAGACCGCCGCCCTGGACGTGCGGGTTCAGCCACAGGCCCCAGCGGTCCGGGTAGAGGGCGCGGGCGATGTCCCGGCCCGTGACCACCTCGTAGCCCCGGTTCCAGCCGCTGGCGGCCAGTTCCTGCGGGGAGGTCACGCAGGGCGCGTACCCGAGGCCCTCGACCTCCATGCCGCCGTACTGGGCGTCCGGCGATCCCGGCTGCCCCTGCCAGAGCAGCATCCACAGCCGGCCCTCGGCGAGGGCGCCCAGGAGCGACTCGTAGCTCTCGTAGCGCCCCGGAGTCACCTGGCGCAGCATGTGCTCGACCTGCCCGGCCGCGGCCGTGCCTGACGCACTCACCCGGTACCCCTCTTCGTCCGCCCGTCGCTCCACGCGTTCCTCCCGTTCCGGCGCGGTCACACGCACGACCGGGAGATGTAACCAGCTTATGCGGCCCTACGGCAGGTAGAAGGGGCGTACGCGCTCACGAATCCAGTCCGTGACCGGGTCCTGCACCGCGTCCAGGAGGATCAACTGCACGGGCCAGGGCGCCGGTACGCGCGCCAGGGCCCGGCCGAGCGCCTCCATCGGCGCGTTCGCCGACTCGGCCTCCCATCCCACCAGTCGGACACCGATGAACAGTTCCGGGGCCCCGCCCTCGACGCTGGCCAGGCAGCGGTGCGCGGCGGCGACCGTTCCAGTGGCCCGGAACTCCTCGGCGGCGGCGGCCAGGAAGTCGACCGGGTCCTCCTGCCAGTCGGGCTCGTACAGCCGCACCCGGCCGCCGCCGGCCGGACCGTCGAGCGGCGTCCGGCCGGTACGGCACAGCTCCGCCACGGCGGGCGGGGGCAGCGGCACGCCGACCGCGCCCTCCGGGTTCACCGCGATGCCCAGCTGCGGGGGCAGGCCGCGCGCGAACTCGGCGGCGGGGGCCACGGCGAAGTCCATGCCGGGTCCGACGCAGGCGAGGAACTGGGCCTCGGAGCTGTAGACCGGGACGTACGCCGTCCCGCCGATGTCCATCGTGGGCAGGGTGAGGCCGCTCGGGCCCGGCTCGGGGCCGCCCCCGGCGGGCAGCGGCACCCACACCTCGCTGCGCCCGAGCACCTCCAGGATCCGCGCACCCGCGTCCCTCTGCCCGAGCGCCGCCCCCAGCACCCGCTCCAGCTCGTTGCCCGGCCAGCCGCTGCCCTGCATGTTCCCCTGCCTCCGTGTGGTCCCGCCCCGTCGTCGTGCCGAAGGTTACGCGGGGAAGTCGATGCCGGTCACGGCGGCCGCCGAGGCACGGTCCAGGAGCACCACCGAGGCGCAGCCCGCCGGCGGCCGGCCGGCCTCGGCCTCGCGCAGCAGCCGGCCCACCGCCGCGCGGTGCCGGGCGAAGGCGTACGCCGACACGCTCCGGCCCCGCGCCCGCTGCCCGGCGAGGGCCTCCTCGGGGCTGGTGTCCAGGAGCAGCAGGTGCAGTGCGCTGCCCCGGCGGCGCACGGCGGCCGCGAGCAGGCCCCGTACCCAGCTCTGCGTACCGCAGTCGTGGACGACGAGGGAGGCGCCCGAGCGCAGCAGCCGCCACAGCCCCCGGTAGTGCGCGACGCGGACGAGCGGCCGGTACACCGCGTAGGGCAGCGCCGAGGGCATCCGGTGCTCCCAGCGCTCGCGGGTGTTCTGCGAGTCGACGGCGCCGTCCGCGGCGGCCGCCCGCTCGATCAGCGTGCTCTTCCCGCCGCCGGGCAGGCCGGAGACCACCACGATGTCGCCCGCGGCGAAGCGGAGCCGGTGCGGGCCGCGCACCTCCGGTCCGCGCAGGTCGCGCACGGTTGCCGCGCCCGCCCCGGCCGCTCCCCCGCACGCGCGCGGGCCGCGCCGCGCGGGCACCGCGTCCACGGTTCCCGTCGTCGTCACCACTCCGAATCTCCGCACAGTGTCGCCTCCCCCGAATCGGGTCGCCAGGACCCTTGCCCACTGAGTGTAAAGAGACGGTCATCTCGCATGGCCGGTTCCGGTCCGGCCCGCCGCGGGTCCGCGCCGTCTTTCGGACCCGTACGCCCGATCACCGCGGTGGCGTGCAATGATGTGCGCCATCTGGACCAACTGCATACCGGCCGCTTGAATCCGCGCGGGAGAGTCCCGGCACGCCGCAAGGCCGTGCGCGGGCGCCGAAGGAGCAAGAACCTCCCTTGAATCTCTCAGGCCCCGTACCGCGTGGATGAGGCAGATCTGAAAAGCGAGCCGTGTCCCCACTCTCCGTGAGGCGCGTGCTCCACCCAAGGTGCAAGTCGCGAATCCCGTCCCGAACGATCGACGGAGCTCGCGGCGAACCTCTCAGGTTCCGATGACAGATGGGGAGGAACGTCCTCGTCATGTCATGTCGATGCCCTGGGACCCGGGAGCCACACCCATGAGCACTGCCCCCCGTCTGACCGCCCTCGATGCGCTGCACCGCTCCCTCGGTGCGACCATGACCGACTTCGCGGGCTGGGACATGCCGCTGCGGTACGGCAGCGAGCGCGACGAGCACAACGCCGTCCGCACGAAGGCCGGTCTCTTCGACCTCTCCCACATGGGCGAGATCACGCTGACCGGCCCGGAGGCCGTGAAGGCCCTGGACTACGCGCTGGTCGGGAACATCTCCACGGTCGGCGTCGGCCGCGCCCGCTACACGCACATCTGCCGGGCCGACGGCGGCATCGTCGACGACCTGATCGTCTACCGGCTGGGCGAGACGGAGTACATGGTCGTCGCCAACGCCTCCAACGCCCAGGTCGTCCTCGACGCCCTGACCGAGCGCGCCGCCGGCTTCGACACCGAGGTCCGCGACGACCGCGACGCGTACGCGCTGCTCGCGGTGCAGGGACCGGAGTCCCCCGGCATCCTCGCCTCGCTCACCGACGCCGACCTGGACGGCCTCAAGTACTACGCCGGCCTGCCGGGCACGGTGGCCGGGGTGCCCGCGCTGATCGCGCGTACCGGCTACACCGGCGAGGACGGCTTCGAGCTGTTCGTCGCCCCCGAGCACGCCGTGGAGCTGTGGCAGGCCCTGACCAAGGCGGGGGAGGGCGTCGGCCTGGTGCCGGCCGGCCTGTCCTGCCGCGACACGCTGCGCCTGGAGGCGGGCATGCCGCTGTACGGGCACGAGCTGAGCACGGAGCTCACCCCCTTCGACGCGGGGCTGGGCCGGGTCGTGAAGTTCGAGAAGGAGGGGGACTTCGTCGGCCGCGCCGCGCTGGAGGCCGCCGCCGAGCGGGCCGCCACCAAGGCGCCGCGCAAGCTGGTCGGTCTGATCGCCGAGGGCCGCCGTGTCCCGCGCGCCGGTTTCCCGGTCGTCGCGGACGGCCGGGTCATCGGCGAGGTCACCTCCGGCGCCCCGTCCCCGACGCTGGGCAAGCCGATCGCGATGGCGTACGTGGACGCGGCGCACGCCGCGCCCGGAACCTCCGGCGTCGGCGTCGACATTCGCGGTACGCATGAGGCGTACGAGGTCGTTGCCCTGCCGTTCTACAAGCGGCAGAAGTAGTTCCGCACACGCCTTCACCGCACGCGCGGCCGTACGGGAACCCGTACGGCTCCGTCTCAGTACCCAAGACCGCTGTTCGCATCCACTCCCCCGCATCCAGGAGAATCAGGCCATGAGCAACCCCCAGCAGCTGCGTTACAGCAAGGAGCACGAGTGGCTGTCGGACGCCGAGGGCGGCGTCTCGACGATCGGCATCACCGAGTTCGCGGCCAACGCGCTCGGTGACGTCGTCTACGCCCAGCTTCCCGCGGTCGGCGACACGGTGACCGCGGGCGAGTCCTGCGGCGAGCTGGAGTCGACCAAGTCGGTCAGCGACCTGTACTCCCCCGTCTCCGGCGAGGTCGTCGAGTTCAACCAGGACGTCGTGGACGACCCGGCGCTCGTGAACACGGCCCCGTTCGAGGGTGGCTGGCTGTTCAAGGTGCGCGTCTCGGAGGAGCCGGCCGACCTGCTCTCCGCCGAGGAGTACGCCGCGCTCACCCACTCCGACAACTGACCTCAGGGGATCTTGATGTCTGTGCTGAACACCCCTCTCCACGAGCTCGACCCGGACGTCGCCGCCGCCGTCGACGCCGAACTCGTGCGCCAGCAGTCGACCCTGGAAATGATCGCCTCGGAGAACTTCGCTCCGGTCGCCGTCATGGAGGCCCAGGGCTCCGTCCTGACCAACAAGTACGCCGAGGGCTACCCGGGCCGCCGTTACTACGGCGGCTGCGAGCACGTCGACGTCGTCGAGCAGATCGCGATCGACCGCATCAAGGCGCTGTTCGGCGCCGAGGCGGCGAACGTGCAGCCGCACTCGGGTGCGCAGGCCAACGCCGCCGCGATGTTCGCGCTGCTGAAGCCGGGCGACACGATCATGGGCCTGAACCTGGCCCACGGTGGTCACCTGACCCACGGCATGAAGATCAACTTCTCCGGCAAGCTCTACAACGTGGTCCCGTACCACGTCGACGAGACCGGACAGGTCGACATGGCCGAGGTCGAGCGCCTCGCCAAGGAGTCCAAGCCGCAGCTGATCGTCGCGGGCTGGTCCGCCTACCCGCGCCAGCTGGACTTCGCCGCCTTCCGCCGGATCGCGGACGAGGTCGGCGCGTACCTGATGGTCGACATGGCGCACTTCGCCGGCCTGGTCGCCGCGGGTCTGCACCCGAACCCGGTGCCGCACGCCCACGTCGTCACGACCACCACGCACAAGACCCTCGGCGGTCCGCGCGGCGGCGTCATCCTGTCGACGCAGGAGCTGGCCAAGAAGATCAACTCCGCGGTCTTCCCCGGTCAGCAGGGCGGCCCGCTGGAGCACGTGATCGCGGCCAAGGCCGTCTCCTTCAAGGTCGCGGCCTCGGAGGAGTTCAAGGAGCGCCAGGTGCGCACCCTGGAGGGCGCCAAGCTCATCGCCGAGCGCCTGGTCCAGCCGGACGTCACCGAGGTGGGCGTCTCCGTCCTGTCCGGCGGCACCGACGTGCACCTGGTCCTGGTCGACCTGCGCAACTCCGAGCTCGACGGCCAGCAGGCCGAGGACCGGCTCCACGAGATCGGCATCACGGTCAACCGGAACGCCATCCCGAACGACCCGCGGCCGCCGATGGTCACCTCGGGCCTGCGGATCGGTACGCCGGCCCTGGCCACGCGCGGCTTCGGCGCCGAGGAGTTCACCGAGGTCGCCGAGATCATCGCGGCCGCGCTGAAGCCCGCGTACGACAGCGCCGACCTGAAGGCGCGCGTCTCCGCGCTCGCCGCGAAGTTCCCGCTGTACCCGTCGCTCTAGTCGGCGGTCCGAGAGGGGCCCGGCCTTGCTTGCGCACAGGACCGGGCCCTTCTCATGCCCGTGGCCCCGGGCGGGTGCGTGTCCGGCCGCCGGCTCGCGGCCCCGGGCGGGTGCGTGTCCGGCCGCCGGATCGGGTGCGAGGAGACTCCGGCGGGCCGGACGGGCGCAGCGGGCCCGGCGCGTCCCGCACACGCCCGACCCGTCCGCGTCACCCCCGCCACCCCGTCCGGCGGACGAGCCGTTCACCTCACCGCGTTAAGCTCGTCTGTCGGACAAAATCCGAACAATCCACCTGTCCTGCCCCCTCCCACCCCACGAGCAGACAAGGGAGTCCGCCAGTGGCCATCTCCGTCTTCGACCTCTTCTCCATCGGCATCGGCCCGTCCTCCTCCCACACGGTCGGCCCGATGCGTGCGGCACGCATGTTCGTGACGCGGCTGAAGAAGGACGGTGTCCTCGCCCAGACCGCCTCCGTGCGGGCGGAACTCTTCGGCTCGCTCGGCGCCACCGGCCACGGCCACGGCACCCCCAAGGCGGTCCTGCTGGGCCTGGAGGGCCACTCCCCGCGCACTGTGAACGTGGAGACCGCGGACGACGAGGTGGAGCGCATCCGCAAGAGCGGGCGGCTGCGGCTGCTGGGCGCGGAGATAGGCGGCGGCCACGAGATCGCCTTCGACGAGCCGAACCAGCTGATCCTGCACCGCCGGCGCTCGCTGCCGTACCACGCGAACGGCATGACCCTCTTCGCGTACGACGACTCCGGCGCCCCGCTGCTGGAGAAGACCTACTACTCGGTAGGCGGCGGCTTCGTCGTGGACGAGGACGCGGTCGGCGAGGACCGGATCAAGCTCGACGACACCGTGCTGAAGTACCCCTTCCGCTCCGGCGACGAGATGCTGCGCCTGGCGAACGAGACCGGCCTGTCGATCTCCTCCCTGATGCTGGAGAACGAGAAGGCCTGGCGCACGGAGGACGAGATCCGCGAGGGCCTCCTGGAGATCTGGCGCGTCATGCAGTCCTGCGTCGCGCGCGGCATGTCCCGCGAGGGCATCCTCCCCGGCGGCCTGCGGGTCAAGCGCCGGGCCGCCTCCACGGCGCGCCAGCTGCGCACCGAGGGCGACCCGATGTTGCACCGCAGCGAGTGGGCGACGATCTACGCGATGGCCGTCAACGAGGAGAACGCCGCGGGTGGCCGGGTCGTCACCGCCCCCACCAACGGAGCGGCGGGCGTGCTGCCCGCCGTGCTGCACTACTACATGAACTTCGTACCGGGCGCGGACGAGGACGGCGTGGTCCGCTTCCTCCTGGCGGCGGGCGCGATCGGCATGCTGTTCAAGGAGAACGCCTCCATCTCCGGCGCCGAGGTCGGCTGCCAGGGCGAGGTCGGCTCGGCCTGCTCGATGGCGGCGGGCGCCCTGGCCGAGGTCCTGGGCGGCACCCCGGAGCAGGTCGAGAACGCGGCCGAGATCGGCATGGAGCACAACCTGGGCCTGACCTGCGACCCGGTCGGCGGCCTGGTCCAGATCCCGTGCATCGAGCGCAACGGCATGGCGGCGGTCAAGGCCGTCACGGCGGCCAAGATGGCGATGCGCGGGGACGGCACCCACAAGGTCTCCCTCGACAAGGTCATCAAGACCATGAAGGAGACGGGCGCGGACATGAAGGTCAAGTACAAGGAAACGGCCCGCGGCGGCCTGGCGGTCAACGTCATCGAATGCTGACCGTCACCTGAACCGCACGCACGAACGCCCCGCCGGACGATCCGGCGGGGCTTTCGTCACCCCCGGTTACGAGTCAGTCAGGGACGGATCGCTACGGTCCCCCGCGACGGAATCATTTGAGATTGGATCACTTACCGGGAAACCAGGACGGAACAAAGGCAATCAGCTCTTCGTCCGTGACACCACCTTCGGTCCAACTCAACAATTCGAGCTTCTGCTTTACCGACCAGCCATACTCTTTACCGAGAGCGGATGCTGCGTTGATTTTCCTACCGCCGTTCTCTCCGAACACTCGAAGGGAGCCGGCTATCTCGATAATCGACGCTCCCTCTCGCTGCATTCGGCATGCCTCCGCAACCCAGTCATCCAGAGACATCGTTACGCCCCTTACGATCTCGTGAAGATTGGCTCAACCTTGGAATAATTCCCGGGCTCGCCGATAGGCTGAAGTGATTGCAGCACGCCAAAGCCGCTTCTCGTGGCCAGCTTCCCTGGGCCGGAGCCACCGGCAGACCTGGCGCCTGAGTGGGAGGGGTCCCTCGTCGGTCGGGCAGCTTCGCCGTACCAGGGTTCCCCGGGGGCCGCCAAGGCTCACACCGTGACGCTTGCGCTTGGCCTTGGCGGCCCCCGGGGGTTCCGCACCGCGCTCGGCAGCCCGGCGATCACCCAGGCCAACGGTGATAGCGACGAACCGCCGCCCTGCACCATCGTCCACTGACGTTGCCGTCATCTACTGCCGTCCCCCACGCAGAAGCCCCGCCAGGACGCACCCGGCGGGGCTTCAATTTCGCTATCGCGAACAGTTTCCCGCGAAGGAAACCTTGAGGAAAGAATGGAGATATAGCCTGTTAGTGATCAATCCAGGCTCTCGGCAAGCTCGATCCAGTCAGCTACTTCCCTCTCCCAATGAGAAGGATCATCAGCCTCAAGGAAGCCCGCCGCCGACCATCGATCCCACAACCCTTCGGGTGCAAGTAGATCTTTCGAAGCCATTGCGCCCAGGCGCCTCTCGATATGTAGCAGCGCACCAAGGCACCACGGCTGGTTTCCCCGATTTTGCGGCTCGCTCAGACTGCGCTCCAGATACTGCTTCAACGCATACGCATCAGAGGGTTGACAGAACCGAGCCAGCGCGAAGGCGACACCTTTCCCCGTGCGCCTGGCATCTCCTTCCGTGATGAGCCTGTGCAGCTCGTCTCGAAATTCAGATTTCTGCGCAAACCCGATGAGCCAACACGCCGTAAGAGCCTCCCGCCAGTCGCCCCCCAGGAGCTGCTCCAGCTCGCTCACCGAAGCCTGCCGACCGTCGTCCCTCATGGCCGCACCGAACTTAAGGGCCTGCTCACGACCAGCCCTCATGAAGCTCGCGGAGAGGAGTTTCTTATACCTGTTCCCAGGCAAGCAATAGCGCGCAAACAGATCACCCGCACTGGTTTCAGACACTCAAAACTCCTCTCCCGGACACGGCTACTTTGATTCCGTCACCCAAAAGGCCCCCATTCACAGCTCACCTGACAGCCTGTGACGCGACCCTCAATAAGGACTTCCAACTCTTCGAGTCCCCGTTGCCCGGCAACTCTCATGCGGCTTGGGTCGATTGCACTGCGCGGAATTCTGAGAACCAAAGCCCCCGCACTACCGAACTCCTCTGAAAATTCTCGCGCTGTCTCTAGGTCAGGTGACCACGAAGTGAAAACACTTTCCGTGTTATCACCCGAGTGCGCAACAGGATCGCTGTGGCCGCCGCGGGGCTCCGAAATTCCTGCTCTCGCCTCCGCCAGCTTGTAGTGATTATTAGTGACTCCCCGGTAGAGGTATTCGCCACTGGAGTCGCCGAGCTCCGCAGCCCGGTCAAACACATCGTCTACCGACGGGCCGCAATTGTGGACCAGGACCGGCGTGGCGCCCGCCAGCACATAGTACGTGTGGATGTCGGAAACCGTCAGGTTGTGGACAGTCGCCTGCTGTGTCCAGCGCTTGACCATCGATACCTGAACGAGGGTGCCGGCACCGGTCTGGAGCCAATTGCCCGGCTCCAGGTGCGCTGCGTCCACCCATTCGCCGAGTTCGGGCACCCAGAAGGGGTGACCGTCCGTCGCCGAGACTTCCGCAGTCGCAGAGCCGGCGTCGCCGTCGGTGTCGACAGTGACCTCGACGAGGTCCTTCGAACCTTCGCCAATGATCGTCGCCGACACGGCCTTGGTTGCCGTCTCACCCGTTTCGGGGTCAGTGGCGAGAACCTTGTCCCCGACTTCAACTTCCTCGATGGCCTTGGTAGTGCCATCCGCCATCAGGACCTGCGTGCCGGGCACAAAACTGTTCACGCGGCAACTCGTTCCAGCGCCGTCACCCGCGCCGTCGCCGCCTCCGCCGGAGTCGGTCCTCTCCGCGGCCGGCGCCTCCACCTCGTCGGCCTTCGCGGCCGCTGCAGCGTCCGCGTCGGCCTTCCTCTCCCAGGCAGCCATGTCCTCGGAGTACTTGGCCATGGCCTTGGCGTCGTCGTCCGCTCGACCAAGCGTCTTGGTGGCCCAGACGATGTCGTCTTTCCATTTATTGAACATCTGAACGGCGCGGGCCATGGCCTTGCCGAAGCGTTTCGCCTTGCCAAGGATGCCGAAGGCCTGTTCCACCGCCAGCATGCCGCAGGTCATGAGGTCCCCACCGATGCACGCGACGATGTCGTCGTACCCGGTGATGCCCTTGAAGACCTCCTTGGCGATGGAGAGGGCGACGTCCGCCTTGCTCTGCTGCTTCAGCTTGGTGGCGCGTTCGACGTCCTTGGAGGACACCGTCGGCTTCGGCCTCGACGGGGCGGGAACATCAGTCCGCCACAACGGCGGCGAGACCCGCTTCTCTACCTCCTGAGCCTCCTCCCAGCGGGGGTCCGTGTCATCGATGATGATTATTGCGGCCAGACCGGACGGGTCCGCGTACGTGGCCGGGCTGTTCAGCGCGTACGTGTACGGGTTCATCGTCTGCGACTCGGCCGTGTCCATCAGCGGGTCCACGGAGATGAACCGGCCGATCGCCGGGTCGTACTCTCGTGCCCCGAGATGGGTCAGGCCCGTGGACTCGTCGCGCGTGCCGCCCAGGAAGCCCTTGTCTCCGGGCCACATCGACGGCTTCTGGCCGCGCGCCTCGCCGAACGGCGTGAACTTCCGGCGGGTGACCGCCTGCGTCGCCCCGTCCACCGAGGTGGTCGCCGAACCATTGCGGTCGGCGAGCTGGTAGGACGTGGTGATCTTGCCGGCCTCCGCGATGCGGACCATGCCCGCGCCGTTCGGCCCGCTGTAGTACCGCGTGCCCTTGACGGCGCCCGTGGTCTTCGCCACGTGGACCTCGGTACCCGGCAGGTACAGCGTGGTGCCGGTCGGGTCACGGCGGATCAGTCGGTTGCCACTCGCGTCGTAGAGGTACTCCGTGTCCTTTGCGGACGTGCCCTCGCCCGAGGTGACCTTCTTCAGGTGGCCTTCGATGTCCCAGTCCAACTTCTGGGTGTCACCGAAGAGGGTGCGCTGCGTGGTGTTGCCCGCGGCGTCGTAGCCGTAGCTCTCGGTCCGGGTTCCCTCGGGCCCCTTGGTGTCGACCTTGAGCAGCTGGTTCTTGCTCGACCCGGTGGCCGGGTAGGTGTGGGTACGGGTGACGTCCTTGGCCTTGTCGCCCGCCGGGTCGTGCTTGATTTCCGACGTGCGGTTGCCCACGGCGTCGAAGGTGTACGAGTGCCAGTACGCGTCGGGGCCGCCCACCTTGGGTGCCGAGCCCGGACCGGAGGAACCCGGCCGGAGAGCGCAGTCGTCCGTCGCCGTCCAGGCGTCGGACATCCGGCGCAGGGGGTCGTACGCGAAGCACTGGGTGTCCGTGGCGGCCACCGAGCCGTCCAGCTTGTCGGTGATCTTCAGTACGTTTCCGGCGTCGTCATACTTCGCCGTGACGTCGCTGATCTGGGTGTATCCGGTGGTCCCGGTCTGCTGAGTGGTGTATGTGCGAGTGGGACGCCGCGTCTGCTCGTCGAACTCGAAGGTCGAGACGATCTGCTTGTTGAAGTCGCCCACCTGGGTCCTGACCAGGTCTCCCAGTTTCGAGAACTCGGAGCTGGTGAGGAAGGGCCTTCCGTTGACCGACGCACTGTGGGCCTGGTCCAGCCCGTTGTAGCCGACGATCATCCGGTCCGCGGGCAGTCCGGCCGTGGCCGGGAACTGCATCGACTGCGGCATGCCGAGCTTGGCAGTGTACGTGGTGCCGTACGTGTAGGTGCCGGCCAGCTTCCCTTCCTTGGCAGGAATGACGACCTTGCTACCCGTAGGCCGGTACTCGGCGTCGTAGCCGGTCACGGCTTGCGTGTACGCATTGCCTTCCTCGTCGTACCGGGTCGACGACACCGGCTTCCCGAGGGCACCCGGCAGCGTGTCGTACGTCCGTTCCGTCAGCTTGCGCCCCTGCAGCGAACCCTCGTGCGTCGCGGTGGCACGGCCGAGCTGGTCGTAGGCGAAGGCGATCGTCTTCTCAAGACCGTTGGTGACGCTCTGCAGACGGTCGCCGATGTCGTACGTGTTCTTCGTCAGGCCCTTGTCGGGGTCCTTGGCCTCGGACAGCCGACCACGCATGTCGTACGTGTACGACCAGACGTTGCCTCCCTGGTCCGTAACCGAGTCCAGCTGCCCCTTGGGGGTATACGCGTACTTGATGGAGTGCACGACCGGCCCGGAGGGACCGTCACCCGCGAACTGCTGCAGCTCGGTCTTGCGGCCCTGGGCGTCGAGAAACGCCTTGGTCGGGGTGTCGCCCTTCGGCGGGTCGACTGCGATCCAGTCGCCGCCGTACGACGTGGTCGTACGCCAGGTCTCCTCACCGCTCTTGCGCGCGATGGTGGCCACCGGGCGGCCCATGCCGTCGTACTTCGTGACCGTCGAGGACGGAATCTTGCTCTCGACCGGGACCCACATCTGGGCGGACGGCGGCTGGTCGTTGTAGTAGCCGCCGTTCTCCATCCGGACCTGGCCCCGGCTGTCGTAGAACGTGTCGGTGAGGACGCGGCCACCGTCAAGGGCCTGCTGCTGTGTTTGTCGCAGGCGCAACGAGCCGTCGTACAGGTCGTACCGCGTGCGGTAGTTGCCGCTCTCCAACAGGATCTTGTTGGTGATGACGACCGGCGCGTCCGCCGAACCGGGCCGAATGTCGTACGAGAACTCCGCGTCAGGAGTGACGCTGCCCGGGTCACGGTCCGGGGACCACGCCTTGAGGAGTCGGCCCAGCGGGTCGTACTGCATGGTCACGCGGCGCTTGTTCGCGTCCTCCTGCACGAGCGGGAGACCACGGCCGGGATCCACGTCGCTGACCGTCGTGTGGCCGAGCTGGTTCGTGGTGGTCACCTTGGTCACGATCCCGCCGGTGGCGGGGGTGTACGCGGTACGGGTGACTGCGCCGTAGACGTCCGTAGCGCTCGTGATGCGGCCGTACGCGTCGTGCGTGCTGCTGCCGGTCAGCGTGTACGTGGGCTTGCCGCCGTCGTACGAGGCGAGGCTCTCACCCTTGGCGACATTGCCGACGGCGTCGTACTCGACGCGCGTGTCGGAGACGACATCGGCCGGGCGGGCGATGTCGGTGGCATCGCAGGCCTTGCTCAGTGTCTCGACCCGGCTCTGCAGGGCGAACATCCACTTGGTGGCGTCGTCCTTGTACTCGTACAGCGCGCAGACGTCGTCCGTGGTCTTGCCGAGGTCGCCGCGGTCCGTGGTCTTGGTGACACGCCCGCGCCCGTCATAGGTGTGCTCGACAGCGGTGCGGCGCTGACCGCGGTTGTCGGACAGGACGGTACGAGAGGAGACCTTCTCTGTCCCGATGATCCAGGACTCCAGAGGAGCGGCGCCGTCGGAGCGCTTGCGCGTGGCGGTCGGGCCCTTCACCATCGGGGTGGTGACCGAGGCGGACTCCAGTGCGCCGCCCTCGCCGTGGAAGTACAGCGTCTCGCGTGTCTGACCTGCGAACAGCTTGTGGTCGGCGATCTCGCCGCCCTCGGAGTCCTTCACCTTGACGGACCGCTTGCCGCCGGGCTGAGAAGGCGCTTTGTCACCGTCCAAGCCGCGGAAGTAGAGGACCTCCACCTGGGAACGCGGGTCAGGGGCGGCACCTACCAGGGTGCGGACGCGCTCGTATCCGCGGTACTGGGACCACGTGCGCGCCTTCTCCGACAGTTGCTCCGACTCCTCGTCGTACGCCCAGGCCGGCGTACCGACGTACTGGTAGTTCGTCTCCTTGGTCGGAGACATGCCGTTCGGGTTCTCCTCACGGACCTGGTCCACACGGTGCTTGTGGAACCAGTCGGTGAAGTAGAGCTTCTTCTCGCCGGCAGGATCGGTCGGGTCCGGAACCTCCTTGATCACCGGATAGCAACGCAGCGTGTTGTTCTCGGGTGAGGACGGGAGCTTCTTGGGCTCCTTGGTGCTGCACTCGGTCGGCGCGTACTTGACCGCGATGACCGCCCCGGTCTCGGTGGTGACCTTCTCCACGCGCCAGCGCAGGAACGGCGGGCTGCCGTCCTCGTTGTTGTCCACGCGGTTCTCCAACTGAACGCCGGAGAAGACCACGGGAGGCATCGGGATGTCGGTGCCGTCGCCGTTCTTGCCGGTGTGCTGGAGCTGGGCCAGCCACATCGGGTATTCGAGGGCCACGCCTCCGTCACCGGTGGGTCGGAAGTCCTGGGTCAGGGCCCAGGTGTCAACCGCTTCGTGCTTGCCGCCCTTGAGGACACTGGTGGTGACGTCCTTCAGCAGCTTGCGGCTGAAGAAGGTCGGGGTGTAGCGGTCCTTGCACTCCCTGCCGACGTCACAGATCTGGTCGGCGGGGACGTCGGGCCAGTTCTTGGTGACATCCCACTTCGCGCCGTCGACGAGCTTGTTCTCGGCGCAGTCGAAGTCCTTGTTGGGGATGCAGCGCTCACCGACCCCGAAGTCGACGCGCGCAGGGGCGAGCGTGAACAGGTTGTCGGAACGCAGGCCGTAGTCGATGTGCTGGAGCCAGCCACCTCGGTCGTACGCCCTGGCCGTGGACTTGCCGTCCGCCTGGACGTTGGATCCGTAGTGGTTGCGTTCCTTGGCGTACCAATAGGTCATGGCGTTGCCGCGCGGGTCCACGACGTAGTCGAGGTTCCAGCGCCACGCCTGCTCGCAGGCCGAGTCGGCGTAGGAGGCCTTGTGGCACTCCTCACCGGCGTGGTTGCCGTAGACCGGAACGGTGAAGGCGGAGTTGGTCTCCGTCTTGCCCGCGCTCCAGCCGGGTATCCGGTTCAGCCCGAAGTAGTACTGGATTCCGTGGACACTGGTGATCCGCCAGTGCTGGCCCCCGGTGTCACCGTTGACCGCGCCGTCCAGGAGCTCGACCTTGGAACCGTCCTCCTGGGCGGGACGCCAGGTCTTCTTGGCCGGGTCCGCGTCGTCGAGCACCAACGGGGTGGACGAGCCGTTCAGCGACATCGTCATCACCGGGGGCCCGTGGCACAGGTCTCCGGTCGCCTGCTTGGGGTTGTTGAAGCCCGAACCGGCCTTCTTGTCGTCCGCGCAGGGTACGAAGGTCCGCTCGATGAAGTTCGACGAGGCCGGGATGTCCCAACCGTCGCCCGCCCACGAGGATTGGCCCGACGAGGCCGAGGTACGTCCGTCCACGGCGGCAGCCGAGTAGGCCAGGCCCATCGACGGTGCGGGACCACCAAGAGAGGCGGGGATCTCCATCGGATGGGACCAGGAGAAGCTGCCGGAGTTGCCGCCGCTCTCCCAGGAACCGGTGGCGCTCAGTGAGGTCGCCGTGAAGCTACCGGCGCTACCACCTGCGCCGGCCGTGGTGGCGAGCACTGTCGGCGCGGACGTCGCCGACCGGGCCTGGACACCCGAGGGCGCAGCCAGGGTGGCCGTCACCGTGCCGTTGGCCGGGTTGTTCTTGGACGCGACCGGGGTGCGCTTCTGGCACTCGGGCTTCGTCGGCGAGGTCAGCGCACACGCGGGGAGCTCGACTAGGTTGAGGCGCGAACCCCAGTTGCCGCCATAGGCGTTGCGGAACTTCGAGTAGTCCAGCTCGACCGAGAGTGGGACAGACGCCGACACGGCCTCGGCGGACTGGACGGCCATGACCACGCCGTCGATGCCGAGAGCCGCAGCCGTGGCCTGGTTCTTCACCTCGACCTTGGCCGACACCGCGGTCGGCGCGGGGTCGGTCGACGCCGGTACGGCTTTCAGCTTGACCGGGAGCGAGCCCGCGGGGACCGGGGGGGCCGGAGGCGCGAGGAGCGCAGAAGCCTTGACACCCGGGGCGGCAGGCACAGCGGACCCGCCCTTGGCGGGCACCGTAACGTCGGCGGTCCCGGGCTTGGGCAGCTCCACCGGAGGAGCACCCTTCCACGTGCGCTTCCCCGCCGAGTTGTCGGCCGGCTCGGGCTTCGCCCTGCCCGAGAGCTTCTGTCCCGGAACATTCACGAGCTTCTGGGTGCCGGGAAGCTCGGCTGCCGAGGCGGATCCGGTTACCGCCGGGAGCCCGGTTATCAGCAGCGCGGTGGCGACGGCAGATGCCGTCAGACCGGGTCGGATTGCCACCCGCTCCCACAGCATGCGTCTATGCCGCTTTCCCTGACGGAAAAGCGAACTGCTTAGTTTCACTCTACCTCCATGACAGGATCGAAACTGACGTCGGGTATTACTACCAGAGCGTCAACTAACGAGATACTTGAGGGCAATGACTCGCCCTCGATGCAGCAGAAGCCACATAAAGCCCGAACATCCCTAATCGGACACATTGCAGGTGGGACGGGTATCTTTCTCGCCGTACCGACCAGTAGAGCCGCACCGACTTCGACGCGGCGTGAGTGAAGGAAGAAAGTGAAACGAGAAGAACAGTCACGCCGCGGAGGCGGTCGGCGTCGACTGAGAGCAATCTCCGCCGTGATATCGACGGCGCTGGCCGCCGGTTTGCTGGGAGCGGCTCCCGCCGCGCTCGCCGCACCCGCGACCAATCCAAAAACAGAAACCGAAATGGATGGTTCCGCTCTCAGTGTGCGGCAGACCGAAGAGACGGATTCGGCGAAAAAGTCGGCGAAGTCCTCCGGTAAGCGCGTCGAGGTCGTCAGCCGGCGCACGGAGACGGACGAGGTGTACGCGAACGCGGATGGCTCCCTCACCCTCGACCGGGCACTCATGCCGGTCCGCGTGAAGCAGGGCAGCACGTTCGTTCCTGTCGACCCCACCCTCCAGGTGACGGGTCAGGGCCGGATCGCGCCCAAAGCGGCTCGCACGGACCTCTCCTTCTCCGGCGGCGGCCCCGGCGCGCTCGCCGTCATGCGCGAGAACGGCCGTGAGATCCAGCTGACGTGGCCCGGCAAGCTGCCCGCGCCGACGCTGTCCGGCGACACAGCCGTGTACGCGGAGGTACTGCCCGGCGTGGACCTGGCGATCAAGGCGACGGCCGAGACGTTCAGCCACTCCCTCGTGGTCAAGTCGGCCGAGGCGGCGAAGAACCCGGCCCTCGCGAAGGTCAACTTCGGCCTCAAGGGCAAGGGGTTGAGCATCAAAGCCGAAGCCGACGGGCGCCTGCGTGCCGTCGACCCGGCCGGCGAGACCATCTTCTCGACGCCCGAGCCGCGCATGTGGGACTCCGGCGCAGCGAAGCTGGCCGAGGTCTCAGGACCGGGCCAGAGCGTTCCGGAGGTGAAGGCTCCGGAAGCCAAGGCCCCCGAGGCGAAGGCCTCGGGAGTCGAGGCCGTGGTGCCGGCCGCCCGCAGCCTCGCCGCACCGACGACACCGGAAACACCACCCGCCAAACCCGCCCCGCGCGCGCTGACCGACGTACTGACCGGCACGACCGAGGGGTCCAAGCAGGCCGACCTCGGGGTGGAGCTGCGCGGCGAGACCCTTTCGCTCAAGACGGACGCTGCGCTCCTGAAGGCACCGGACACCGTCTTCCCCGTGATCATCGACCCCCAGTGGGGACCTGACGCGGCAAGGAACGCATGGTCCCTCGCCTACAAGCACACGGCGATCGGCGGCAGCGCCGACACCGTGTACTGGAACGGCGGCACGAACAACCAGTTCGCCCGCGTCGGCGTGGCGACCGACGGTGACCTGGGCGGCACCGTCTGGGCCAATACCTACTTCCGGGTCGGGACCGGAAACCTCCAGGGCAAGCAGATCCTGGAATCCGTGATGCGCATCAAACAGCAGCATGCCGGCTCCTGGTCCTGCAACTCCGGCGACGTCGAGCTCTTCGACATCGGACGTGACCTGCCGAACAACATCACCTGGAATCGGCAGCCCGCCAACAAGGGCTCTGTGGACCGTGCCGGCCAGTCCTTCGGCGGCCGCAACTGCCCCAACGCCAGCGACGGCGTGGTCGAGTTCGACGTCCTTCCCGCGATGAGCAAGGTTGCCGCCAACAACTGGGGCAGCTGGTCCTTCGGCCTGCGATCGGTCTCGAACCAGGTCAACACCTCCTGGCGCAAGTTCGACCCCAACTCGGCTCGCGTCTCGACCCGTTACAACACGGTCCCCTCGAAGCCGACCGAGACGCGCACCATCCCCTCAGTTCCCTGCGCCGGCGGCATCTTCGGTCTGACCAGCGAGGTCACTCTGCACGCCCGTGTGTACGACGCCGAGGACAACAACCTCGGCGCGTACTTCCACTGGGGCAAGGTCGGCAGCGGCGCGACCAGCTCCGCCCGGGCGGAAGCCACCAGCGGCAGCATCGCCGCGGTCCGCCTCGACGCCTCCACGATGGACGGCGAGTACTGGTGGCAGCTCCACTCCACCGACTGGGTCTCCGACAGCCCATTGTCCGACCCGTGCAAATTCACCATCGACCGGTCCCGACCTGCCGAGCTGCCCTCCGTCAGTTCCGCGGAGTTCCCGGAGACGGGCAGCGGCAAGCCCAGTATGCCCGCACGCACGAACGGCACCTTCGTCTTCGGCGCGAACAACGTCGGGGACGTCACCACGTACGTGTGGTGGTCCGACCAGGACAGCACGTTCCGTGAAGTGAAGGCCACCCACCCCGGAGGTCCGTCCGAGCCGGTGTCCTTCAAGCCCTACAGTGCCGGGCCGCAGTACCTCTACGTCCGCAGCGTCGACAAGGCCGGCAACCAGTCCGACCAGTACGCGTACCACTTCCAACCCGAGCGGACGCCCGGCCCGGACAAGCCCGGCGACCTCAACGGCGACGCCACCGTCGACCTGTGGGCCGTCGAACCGGGCACCGGCGTCCTGCGAACCTATCCCTGGCAGCGCGACGGCGCGACCGGCGGCACCCTCGGCGCCGGTGTTGCGGCGAGCAAGGTCAGCTTCGTCAACGCGTCCATCGCCCACCGCGGCTCTTGGGACGACGACAACTACGAAGACCTGATCACCCTGCGCCCTGGCGCGCAGGACCCGCAGACCAAGGAACTCTGGCTCCACAGGAACGACGGTTCCGGCCGACTCCGCGAGGAGTCGGGCACGTTCGAGTTCAGTGTCCTCAATCCCGACAACCGCAAGTGGTCGAACGCTGACCAGGTCCTGGTCATCGCAAGCGTCAATGACGACGACTACAACGGCACCGTGGACGAGGCCGACTATCCCGAACTTCTCGTCCGCAACGGGGCCAGCCTCTGGCTCTACCTCGGTTCGAAGGCGGACCGGAACCTGGACAGTTTCCAGGACCCGGTCTCCCTCGGCAACGCCGACTGGCAGAACATGACGGTCTCCGTCCCCGGCGATCTCAACGGCGACGGGCTCTCCGAGCTCTGGGCTCGCGACAAGACGACCGGCAAGGTGCATCAGTACAACAGCCGCAAGCAAACCGACCAGTACGGCGCCGTCAGCGCCGACCTCACCGTCTACGGGGACGCCGCCGTCCGAGCGGCTTCCCTCGGCATCATCCCCGTAGGCGCCTACCCGACACCCCTGAGCAACGGCGACTTCGAGGGAGACGGCTTCGCCGATCTCTACGCCCTCAGCACGGACGGCCTGCTCTACGAGTTCCCGGGCCGGACCCCGCAGAACGGCTCCGCCTTCGGCGACCCCCGCCTCCTGGTGAAGATAGGCACCCCGTGGAACGAGTGCGAGGTCGTCGAAGGCCAGCACACCGGGGGCAAGCGCACCCTGTGCGGCCCGATCCTCGCCAAGTTCAAGGCCCTCGGCGGGCTGAACTACGGTCACCCGGTCAGTGACCCCGTCGTCACACCGGACACCAAGGGCCGCTACGTCCACATGAAGAACACCTCCGGCGGCGAGGACCGCTCCATCTACTGGAGCCCCGACACCGGCGCCTGGTCCGTCCAGGGCGGCATCCGCGAGAAGTGGACCGAGATGAAGCGCGAGTCCGGGGTCATGGGCTACCCCACCTCGGACGAAATGGTCGTCTCCGGTGGTTCGGGCTGGGCCCACTCGTTCAGCAAGGACGGCACCGCCGGCGCGCTCTACTTCAGCTGGGCGACGAGCGGCCAGCCGATCCGGGGCCGGATCTACGAGTCGTTCCTCAAGCACGGCGGGGTGAGCACGTACGGCTTCCCCGCGGGAGCCGAGAACCCCACCAGCCCCAAGAAGGGCGAGTGGCAGGACTTCAAGGCCGTCGGCTCCAGCGCCGTGACGACGGTCTTCTACTCCAGCGCGGCCACGGGGGCCTGGCCGGTCAGCCACGCCATCCGGGGCAAGTACGCCGCGGAGAACTGGGAGAACGGCTGGCTCGGCTTCCCCACCTCGGCGTCCTACGCGGCCGGTTCCCTCCACCGTCGCAACGACTTCGAGGGCGGCTACATCAAATGGAACCGCCACAGCAACGCCACGACCTCCCACAAGCCGACCGACCGCACGGCGCACCTGCGCACCGATATCGCCGGTGACGTCAACGGCGACGGCCGTAGCGATCTGATCACGGCGTACGACTACGGAAACTCCACGGTCGGCCTGAACGTGTTCGACGCGAAGCCGGACGGCGGGCTCTCCGAGCCGCGCGACGCCTGGAACAGTGGGCAGGGCAACTGGGAGTACGGGCGCGCCAAGTGGGCGGCCGGTGACTTCAACGGTGACAAGCGCGCCGACGTCGCCGCCCTCTACAACTACGGGGACAGGAGCGCCGTCTTCACCTTCAGCGGCACTCCCGACGGAGCGTTCGGCACGTCCCTCGCCGCCATCCAGGTCCCGGCGGGCAAGTGGGACTGGAACAAGGCGACGCTGCTCACGGGTGACTTCAACGGCGACAAGCGCTCCGACGTGGCGGTCGTCCACGACCACGGCAGCGGCGTCATCGCCCTCACCACCTACACGAGCAAGGGGGACGGCACCTTCAACGCCGGAATCGACAGCTGGCGCTCGTCGAGCGGCTGGTACCTGGCGTCCGCGCAGTTCCACGTGGTCGACTCGAACGGCGACGGCCGCTCCGACATCGCCGCCGTGTACTTCAACGGCACCGTCGAGACGGCGATGCACACCTTCAGGGCGAAGGCGGACGGGGGCTTCGAAGCACCGTTCAAGTCCTGGTCGGCGACCGCGACCGCCTTCCAGGCGGCCCGCATCGAATCGACCGGAGGCGACTACAACGGCGACGGCCGGGGCGACCTCGCGATCGTCTACGACTACAGCAACGGCACGACGGGTACGCACACCTTCACCGGCAAGGCGGACGGCGGCTTCAACGCCCCGATCGCCAGCTGGAAGTCCAGTGAGGGTCACTGGTGGGCCGCCAGCAGTGGCGCCCCGGTCTCCGGGGACGCCGACGGTGACGGCCGTGCCGACATCCTGATGATGTACAACTACGCGGCCGGCGACACCAGGGCCTTCACCCTGGGCGGCCGGCCGGACGGCGGCTTCGGCGGAGTCCGCGCGTCCTGGTACGCGGCCCCCGGCATCTGGTAGCCACGGGCCGCTGAGGCGCGAGAGAGGCCCCGTCCCCCCGGTTCCGGCCGTGGGGGCGGGGCCCTCGCCGTGTCCGGACGTCTGTTCGGAGCCGGCCGGTGCAACCGGGGGCGGGCGGTGGGTGTCCTAGGGAGTGACACCCTGTCCCCGTCTCTGAGAAATCGGGGGACGTCATGATCCATCCGCGTTCACGTCTTCGTCCGCGCCGCCGGCAGCTCGTGGCACTGCTCACGGGCGTGCTGCTCACCGTCGGCATCGGGCTCGCCGCTCCGGCCTCCGCCGCCGGCGGGGCCCTGACCCAGACGCCGCTCGTCGTCAATGCCCGCTGGGGCGGACACTGCACGTACGACCGGCTCGTCATCGACCTCCAGGGGTACGTCCCCCAGGTCACCGTCACGCCCGTATCCCAGCTGTACTACGACGGGTCCGGCAAGCCCGTCCCGCTGGCCGGGAAGTACTTCCTGGAGATCCGCCTCAACCCCGCCGCCGCGCACAACGACGCGGGGCAGAGCGTCTACCGGGGCCCCCACCTGCAGAAGATCTACCTCAGCAAGCTCAAGGGCATCGCCCTGACCGGCGACTACGAGGGGTACGTGACCTTCGGCGCCGCCTTCGACACCAAGCCGTACTACAGCACCTCCGTCCTGCACGCGCCCGAGCGGTTCGTACTGGACGTCTCGCACCCGAACGTCTGCTGACCCGACGGATGCGGCAGGTGCCCGGGGCGCCGCACGCGCCCCGGGCAGTCTGCTGCCCGGGGACCCGCCGCCGGCGGGCCGGGTCCGTCCGGGGCCGGGCGCGATCGCCGTGCCGGGGCGGCCGCAAACCTAGGATGACGGCATGTCGCTGCCGCACGCCATCCTCACCGCCCTGCTGGAGAAGCCCTCGTCGGGGCTGGAGCTCACGCGGCGGTTCGACAAGTCCATCGGGTACTTCTGGTCGGCGACGCACCAGCAGATCTACCGCGAGCTCGGGCGGCTGGAGGAGGCCGGGCTGATCCGGGAGCTGCCGGGCGAGGTGCCCCTGCGCGGGCAGAAGAAGGAGTACGAGGTCATGCCCGCCGGCGGCGCGGAGCTGGCGCGATGGGTGGCGGAGAGCCAGGACCCCAAGCCGGTGCGCGATCCGCTGCTGCTGCGCCTGCGGGCCGCGGGGGTCGTCGGGACCGGGGGGCTCGCGCCCGAGCTGCGGCGCCACCTGGAGCTGCACCGGAGCCAGTTGGCCCAGTACGAGGCCATCGAGGAGAAGGACTTCCCGCCGGGGCGGGACGCGGTGGAGGACCGGCTGCGCCGACTCGTCCTGCACGGCGGGATCGCCCTGGAGACCTTCTGGCTCCAGTGGCTGCGGGAGGCCCTCGCCGAGGTCGAGGACATGAGCGGCGACGGGGCCTGACGGGCAGCGCCCCCGCCGGGCAGGAGGCGGGGGCGGACGGCGGACTACTTGTTCAGGGAGCCCCAGAACTCGTCGAAGCTCAGCAGGCCGTCGCCGTTCGCGTCCTTGGCGGCGATGACGGCGTCCGCCACCGGGCCGGTGACGAACGGGTCGCCCATGGCCGCCATGGCCGCCTTGAACTCGTCGGCCGTGACGAAGCCGTCACCGTTCACGTCGAACTTGCCGAACGTCGTCCGTGCGTTCTCGATGTCCGCCACTGGGTCCACCCCTTCTTGATGCTTGTTGACCGGCTCAGGGTAGCGGCCCGCCGGGGCCCTCTTCGCCGCGGGTCCCGTTCGAGCGGCAGATAGATATCCCATTACCCTTCCGTAATGTGGAAGCGATAATTCCAGCCAAGAAATCCGGCCCCCACTTGTCACGCTCCGGGATCACGGCATAACGTACCGACATTGCCGCCACACCAGGAGCGCAGGGCTCCCAGGGACAAGCGGCGACAAGGGCGATCACACAGGTGACGATCAAAGCCGACGCATCATTCGAAGTTCTGCCCTTCACTCGCACCTGCCGCCATATTTGGGAAGACGGCGACCATGTGCTCATCGGGGTGAGTCCCGGAAACAGCTACTTCAGTTCCGAGCGCATCAGCAGCCTCGCCCGGTGGGCCACGACCCGCTTCGCGCAGGTCGACTTCGTGTACGCAGACCTCCACGTGGACCGGATGTTCGCCGCTTTCGGCTACACCCGGGAGCACGCGGAGAAGCGCGCCACGAAGGAGATCAAGGCGGTCCGGAGAAGAATTCTCAAGGGTGTCGAGGAATCAGGGCCCCCGCATTCCGAGATCCGAGTGAGGGCACTTTCGGAGTTCCAGTCGAATCCCGTTTACCAACTCCTGCACCGCCGTGTGCTGCATTTCCTGGAGACCGACGACGTATTCCGTAAGGGCTGCGAGGAGATGGCCCTCCACTTCGTCGGATCCAAGGTGCCGGAAGGTGAATCCATCACGGCCGCGCAGTTGCAGGTCTGTTTCGATTACATGGCGGCGGAGCTTCCGTTCTTCGTGGACACCCCGAGCATTCTCGACGTGCCGTCCTCGGTGGCGGCCTACCACGTGAAGATGCCGATGACGGACGTCCTCTTCGCCCGGGGCGGCGGCCTGCGCGCGACCCGGAACCAGGCGTACGCCGTCGTACGGCCCGACGGGGCCGAATCCGTGCGCGCGCACGCCACCCCCCACGCACCGACCGAAAGGACCGTCGATGAGCGTCGAGCAGCTTGAGGGACCGGAGAGCCGGGAGCGGGAGCCGCTCCTCGACTTCCCCCTCTCACGGCGCGGTGACGTGCTCCCGCAGGAGTGCGCCTGGCTGCGCGAGAAGGCCCCGGTCGCCAGGGTCCGTACCCTCACCGGGGACCCGGCCTGGCTGGTGAGCAGTTACGCGCTGGCCAAGCAGGTACTGGAGGACGAGCGGTTCAGCCTCAAGGACACCGCGAACGCCGGGGTCCCCCGCCAGTACGCGTTGACGATCCCGCCCGAGGTCGTCAACAACATGGGGAACATCAACAGCGCCGGCCTGCGCAACGCGGTGATGAAGGCGGTCAACCCGCGCCAGAAGGGCCTCCAGGAGCTGCTGCGCGCCAGGGCCGGGGAGCTCGTTGACCGGCTCGTCGCCGAAGGCGGCCCGGCCGACCTCCGGGCGGGCTTCGCCGATCCCTACTCGGCGGCCATGCACTGCCGGATCCTCGGGGTGCCCTTCGAGGACTGGCGCCGGCTGATGTCGGGGCTGAACGTCGCGTTCATGACCGCGCGCGAGCCGTTCGCCGACTCCGCGCTCAACTGGTACAAGGACGTCGGCTACTTCGCCGAACAGCTGAACGCCCAGCTCGCGCTGCCCGCCGAGGAGCGTACGGGGCTCCTCGGCAGGTTCGCGGACCTGAAGGAGGCCGACCCGGAGTCGGCCCACCTGACGGACGACATGTTCGCGACCGTGGCCGTCTCGCTGTTCGGCGCCGGCGCGGTCTCCACCTCCGCGTTCCTGGTCCTGGCGGTCCTGGCGCTGCTGCAGAGGCCGGAGCTCATCGGCTACCTGCGCGAGCATCCGGAGCGCATGGGCGGGGCCGTGGACGAGCTGCTGCGCTGGAACCTGTCCGTCGGCGACGGCCTGCCGCGCATCGCCCTGGCGGACGTCCGGGTCGGGGACGTGCTGGTGAAGGAGGGCGAGCTCGTCCTCGTCCTGCTGGAGGGCGCCAACTTCGACCCGGAGGCCTTCGAGAACCCGGAAGAGCTGGACCTGGAGCGCCAGAGCTCCCGGTCCCACCTCGCCTTCGGCGCCGGCCGCCATTTCTGCCCGGCCTCCGCCCTCGGTCGGGTGCACGCCGAGATCGCACTGGAGGTGCTGGTCGAGCGGCTGCCCGAGCTGCGGCTCGCGGTGCCGGCGGAGAACCTGGTGTGGCGGACCGGCTTCATCAAACGGCTGCCGGAGCGCCTGCCGGTCGCCTGGTAGTGCGGCCGGGAGCATTCCGGCCGTAGCGGGCCGGACTGCTCCGGCCGGACGCGGCTACCGGAAGATGCCGGTGTGGCCGAGCGAGTACCGGCCGGGCTGCGGGTAGACGGCCAGCCCGTGGGGGCCGCCCCCGACCGGAATCCGGGCCAGCTGCTTGCCGGTCACCGTGTCGATCGCGTAGACCTCGGAGTCGTAGCGGCCCGAGAGCCACAGCACCTTGCCGTCGGCGGACACGCCGCCCATGTCGGGGCTGCCGCCGTCGGGCAGGACCCACTTCTTGGTGAGGCGGTTCTGCTTGAAGTCGAAGACCGAGATCGTGCCCTCGCCGCGGTTGGGAACGTACATCTCCTTGGAGTCGCGGCTGATGTACAGCCCGTGGCAGCCCTTTCCGGTGGGCAGCAGCTTGGGCGTCTCGAAGGTGTCGCCGCCGAGCACCCACATCCCGTGCGCCATCATGTCCGCGACGTAGAACGTCTTGCCGTCCGGGGAGACCTTGACGTCCTGCGGCATCGCGCCCTCGAACGGCAGCTTCTGCTGGCCGATGACCTCCATCTTCTCGGTGTCGACCTTGAGGAGTTCGCCGGAGAACTCGCAACTCACGATGAAGTAGCGGCCGTCGGCCGAGAAGTCCGCGTGGTTGACGCCATAACAGGTCACCGGGACGGTTTTCACACGGTCCATCGTGTGCGGATCGCGGAAGACGAGTTCCTTGTCGAGCGAGGCCATGACGATCGCGTACTTGCCGTTCGGCGTGAAGTAGAGGTTGTACGGGTCGTGGACCTCGACGGGCTGTCCGGCCTCGCCGGTGGCCGGGTTGATCGGGGTGAGCGTGTGGCCCCGGTTGTTGTTGACCCACAGGGTCTTCAGGTCCCAGGAGGGCACCACGTGCTGCGGCTGGACCCCGACCGGGATGGTGTCGATGACCTGGTAGGTCGCCGGGTCGATGACGGACACCGTGTTGGAGTTGGTGTTCGGCACGTAGATGCGGGAGGGGAAGTCCTTGACCACCGGGGACAGCTTCCCGGGTCGGTTCGCGGCGTAGACGTCGTTCGGATCGAGGACCGGGGGCATGCCGGGCAGGCCCGGCGGGGCGACCGGGGCGGCCTTGGCCGGCTTGGCCGGGCCCTTGGAGCCGAGGGCCTCGGAGGGCCCCTTTTCGGCCGATCCGCAGCCGGCCAGGGCGGCCAGGACCAGACCGGCGAGCAGCACGGTGGCCTTCCGGGGAAGGCGGGTGGTCTTCATGGGGTCAGCAGCTCCGTGGTGGTCACCGCGCGCAGGGTGCGGCGCGCGAGTTCTTCGAGGAGGGGCGGCATCGCGTCGACCGTGTCCGCGTAGCCGAAGTGCAGGCTCACCACCGATCCGCTGCGGATCGTCCCGGTGACGTTGCGGATGACGGCCGCGGCGCCGGGCGAGGTGAAGTCGAGGGAGTCCACGTCGTACGACAGGACGTGGGGGTAGCCGGCCCGCTGGGCCAGTTTCCGGACGAGCGGGGTCGCGTACTGGGCCTGGGAGGGCCGGAACCAGGTCCCGATGGAGCCGGTGAGGCGCTTGAGCCGCTGGGCGCAACCCGTGATCTCGGCGTAGGCCTCGGTCTCGGTCATGGTGTTGATCGCGAGGTGGCGCTGGGTGTGGTTGCCGAGCTCGTGGCCGCCGTCGAGGACGCGGCGGGCCATGTCGGGGTGGTCGTCGAGCCAGCTGCCGATCGCCAGTACGGTGACCCGCGCGCCCCCTCTCTCGGCCTCGGCCAGTACGGACCGGGCGATGGCGGGGTCGCCGTTGCCGTGGAAGGTGAGGGCGACCCGGGGGCGGTCGCGCGGGCCGTGGCCGATCTCCGCGGGCTGCCCGGCGAACCGACGGGGCGCGGCGGCGGCCGCCCGGGGCGGCCGGGCCGCCGGTCTGGCGGGGCCCGGCGGCGGGGTGGGGGCGCCCGGGGACACGGCCGGGGGCGGGGCGGCCGGATGGCCCGGTCCGCAGGCTGCGGTGAGGCCGACCACCGAGGCGGCACCCGCGCGCAGGGCCGCGCGGCGACCTGGATGTGAGAGCACCTGCCCATTTAAGGGGCGGATGGCCCGGAAGGTAATGATTGACCCAATTCGCGACTTTCGTCGAAGTAGGCTCCGAGCACCTCCACTCGCTACGTGATCAACGATTTACGCAGAGCAGTCGATAATTATTCATGGATTGCGAGGTGAGTGGCTCACCTCACCTAGGATTTAGCTAGAAAGTCTTGCTATTTGCACACTTATGTCCGAGTAGGGACTTTTGGCGTTCCGGCCCTCGTCTGCCATAGTCGGAATCACGGCTTCCCCATTGACCCGAGCGAAGTCGCCACGCCGAGGATCCCACCCCTTCGATCCTCGGCGCACCCATGAGGCCCCCGCACCGCCCCACCACGGCGCCCAGGGGGCTTCAGGCGTTCTGCCGGTCGGCGACGCGCATCTCGAACCAGGTGATCTTCCCCCGCGGCAGCAGGTCCGCGCCCCAGCGGTCGGACAGCTTGTCGACGAGGAAGAGCCCGCGGCCGGTCGTGTCCAGCTCGTGGACGGGCATCAGACACGGCAGTCCGCGCGAGGGGTCGCGCACCTCCACCCGGATCCAGCCGCGCCGCCGCAGCATGCGTAACCCGAAGGACCGCGCACCGGTGTGCCGTACCGCGTTGCCCACGAGCTCCGAGACCAGCAGCACGGTGTGCTCGGCGGTCTGCGGCGAGAGGCCCCAGAGGCGGATCACCACGCACTGGGTGAGCCGGCGGGCGGTGCTCGCCGACTCCGGCATGGACGGCAGCGTCACCTCCGACTCTGCGGGATTCCCGTGCAACTCCAGTGCTTTGAGGCCCTGTTCGTCTTCCAGAGCTGCCGCCGTGAGCCGCACGACCGAAGCGCTGCTGCGCTGCCGCGGCTCTTCCACACCCTCCAGGCCCGCCATGCACCCATCATGGACGGCCCGCCCGCCCCTCCGGGCCGTTCCCCGCGAAAACGCCCCCCGGGAAACGGAGTTCCCGGGGGGCGTTTTGTCATATGCGCAAGGCAAGCGGAGTCCCGACCCACCCGACCCGACCTGCGGTGACCCACCGCACGGAAACGATCACCGTGAGTGGATCAACGAAATTCCTTAAGGCTCCTTTAAGGCCTGGCTAATCCACCCCGGGGAGGGCGTCGCTCAGACGAACGTGGCCTTGCCCGGCCCCTCTTCGACGAAACTGCGCATCCCGCGCTCGCGGTCCTCGGTGGCGAACAGGCCCGCGAACCAGTTGCGTTCGATGGTCAGCCCGGTGTCGATGTCGGCTTCCAGGCCGGCGTCCACGCACTCCTTGGCGGCGCGCAGCGCGATCGCCGGCCCCTGCGCCAGCTTGGCGGCCCAGGCGTGCGCCTGCTCGTACACCTCGGCGGCGGGGACGACCCGGTCGACCAGGCCCAAGGTGAGCGCCTCGTCCGCTTTGACCATGCGCCCGGTGAAGATCAGGTCCTTGGCCCGGGAGGGACCGATCAGACGGGACAGCCGCTGGGTGCCGCCCGCGCCCGGGATCAGGCCGAGCAGGATCTCGGGCTGCCCGAACTTCGCGTTGTCGGCGCAGATCCGGTAGTCGGCGCACAGCGCGAGCTCGCAGCCGCCGCCGAGCGCGTAGCCGGTGACGGCCGCGACGACGGGCTTGGGGATGCGGGCCACGGCGGTGAAGGCGTCCTGCAGCGCACGGGACCGGGCGATCATCGCCGCGTGGTCCATCGTCTGCATCTCCTTGATGTCCGCGCCCGCCGCGAACACCTTCTCGCCGCCGTAGAGGATGACCGCGCGGACGTCGGACCGGTCGGTGGCCTCCGCGGCCAGCTCGCGCAGCCGGTCCTGGGTCGCGATGTCCAGGGCGTTCATGGGCGGGCGGTCCAGGCGGATGGTGCCGACGCCTTCGGAGACTTCGAGAGAGAGGGTCATGCGGGCCAGGTTAGCGGCGGTTAACGACGGGTGGCCCGGTGCTGTGTGTCACAGCACCGGGCCACGCGGCCGTTCCGGCCCCCGCGAACGGGACCTACTTGATCCACTCCGCCCACGGCATGTTCCAGCCGTTGAGGCCGTTGTCCGGGGCGATCTGCTTGTCCTTCGAGTTCTTCACGACGACCACGTCGCCGATCAGCGACTCGTTGAAGAACCAGGCGGCGGGCATGTCGCCGTCGCCCCCGCCGCGGGAGTCGCGCAGGCCGACGCAGCCGTGGCTGACGTTCTCCTTGCCGAAGGTGCCGGAGGAGGCCCAGTAGTTGCCGTGGACGAAGGTGCCGGAGTTCGACAGGCGCATGGCGTGCGGGACGTCGGGGATGTCGTACTCGCCCCCGAAGCCGACGGTGGCGCCGTTCATCCGGGTCACCTTGTACTTCTCGCTGATGACCATCTGCCCGTTGTACGTGGTCGTCGACGGGGCGCCCGCGGTGATCGGGACGTTCTTGAGCACCTGGCCGTCACGGACGACCTGCATCTGCTTGCTGCTCGCGTCGACGGTGGAGACCTGGGAGCGGCCGATCGTGAAGGTGACCGTACGGGTCTGCTTGCCGTAGACCCCGGGGCGGCCCTCGACGCCGTCGAGGGAGAGCTTCACGGTGACCTTGGTGCCCGCGGCCCAGTAGTTCTCCGGGCGGAAGTCGAGGCGGTCGTTGCCGAACCAGTGGCCCTCGATCGGCACGGACGGCTCGGCCGTGACGGTGATGGCCTTCTCCACGGCGTCGGGGTTGGTGATCCCCCGGGTGAAGTTGATCGAGACCGGCATGCCCACGCCGACGGTCGAGCCGTCCTCGGGCGTGTAGTGGCCGATGAAGGTGTTGGTCGGGGTGAGGGTGGTGAAGGTGGTGTCCTTGGCGGACTCGCGGCCCGCCTCGTCCTTGGCCACGGCGTGCACCTTGTACTCGGTCGCCGAGGCGAGGTGGCGCACCGGCTCCCAACTGGCGCCGTCGTCCGCGATCTTCCCCTCGACCGCGTTGCCCTTGGTGTCGGCGACGGTCACCGTCGCCAGCTTGCCCCCGGTGCTGGATATCTTCAGGACGCCGCTCGTGGCGACCTCCTTGGCACCGTCGTCCGGCTTGACGCTGACAACGGCCTTCGACGCCTCGGTACCGGTGGTGCCCCCGCCGCCGGCGCCCTTGTCGCCGCCATTGCCCCCGCCATTGGTTCCGCCCCCGCCGCACGCGGTGGTGAACAGCAGGGCCGCCCCCAGCAGGAGGGCCGGCAGGCCGGTGCGGGCGCGGCCGCGTATCGGCTGCAGGTTCACTCGTGATCTCCCCATGTCCCCCGCGCGCGGACAGTCGCGCGCTTGTCGACAGGTAATCACATGGGAGGATGACGAAGAGCTACGGTCTTGTCACCGTTCCGTCCCAAGTGCCCGGACGGCGCCCGGCCCCTCGACCGCCACCACGGTGCGGTAGGTGACGCGGCCGGCGCGGCGGGGCGGGGGCCGCCAGGTGAGCAGCGCCGTCGCAGACGGTACGGCCGATCGGACGGCCCCACGCGTCGCACCCGGCGCATCCGTCGCAGCCTTCGCGTTCCCCGCCGTCATGCGGGCCTCCTCGGCGCCCGCCGGCCGGGCCGCTGGGGGCGGCCCGGGCCGGCCGGGGACGGGGGTCAGGCCCGAGGGCCCTTGGCGTCCTTCGGGTGCTCGGGGTGCTTCGGGTGCTTGGGGTGCTTGGGGTGCTTCGGCTTGTCCTTGCCGTGGCCGCCCCTGCCGTGGTCGCCCTTGCCGTGGCCGTCGCGCCGGTTCTTCAGCGTGACCTCCAGGCGGCGGTCCGGGGTGGCGGCGTCCAGCCGCAGCGGGCCGGTCACCCGGTCGGCGGGCAGCACGTAGCCCTCGGGGACCGCGGTCTCCAGCAGGTAGTACCAGCCCTCGGGGAGCGGGCCGAAGTCGCACACGCCGGTCCGGTCGGTGGCGCAGCCGGATGCGACCCGGCGGTCCGGGTTGATGCCGATCGTCTGGAGCCCCGCGGTGTTGTTGCTCTCCTGCCAGACCTCGAAGACCGCGCCGCGCAACGGGCGCCCGGTCTTCGCGTCCTGCTTCACGATCCGGATGGAGCCCTCGTACTCCTCGCGCTCCGGGGTGTTGGGGACGGTGACCACGATGCCGCCGGCCACGTCGCCCTGGTCGAGGTCGAAGCGGGTGACCGGGTTCGCCGGCCGCTCGTACCCCGCCGGGGCGGCGGTCTCGCGCCAGTAATAGGTCCGCCCGATCGGCAGCTCCACCGTGCAGGTGCCGGTCGGGCCGGTCACACAGACCCCGTCGAGCCGGGTGTCCCCGCCGGGCGTGGCGGTCTGGAGCCCTTCGGTGCCGTTGCTCTCCCGCCACAGCTCGAACTCGGCGCCGGCCAACGGAAGGCCGGTGGCCGCGTCGGTCTTGCGCAGTTCGACCCGGGCGCCGTTCGGCGGCTCGGGGGTGCGCCGGTTGTCCGCCACGGCCCGGATCCCCGCCTCCGCGTTCTCGGCCGTGAGGGTCAGCTCGTGGACGGTTCGCTCCGGCAGGGCGTAGTCGAGGGGCGGCTGCGTCTCCCGCCAGTGGTACGTGCCGAGCCCGGTCGTCCGCTCGCAGACGCCGCTCGCCGGCGTGGTGCACTCGGTGACCAGGGTGTCGGCGTTCGGGGCGGTGGGCTGGAGCCCCGGCGTGCCGTTGGTCTCCCGCCACAGCTCGAACTGCGCCCCGGCGAGCGCCGCGCCCGTCACCGCGTCCCGCTTGAGGACGGAGACCGAGCCGGTGATCGGGGCCGGGCCGCCGCACTCGGGCAGGTCGCCGTTGAAGGGGTAGGCGTGGAACTCCTGGCCTCCGCCCCCGGTGGCCGCGCTGGTGTGGGTGACCGAGCCGGTGGTGAAGAAGCGGCCGTTGATGCCGGGCAGGGTGACCGTGGTCTCGGAGGACTGCTGCCCCATCAGGAAGCTGCCCTGGAACTGGCCCGTGCCGGCCAGGTTCACCGCGGTGGCGTCGGGGAAGTTCCACAGCAGCCGGTCTCGGTAGGCGTTGAGGGGGTCGGTGTCCTGGATGCCGCCGCTGTAGGTGTTGATCGTGCGGGCGGCGCCCAGGACGTTCACCAGGACGGTGGCCCCGGCCGGGATCCGGGCGAACCGGATGCCCTGCTGGCCGCCCCCGGAGGGGTTGACCAGGTTCGCGTCGGTGTTGAAGACCTGGAGCGCGGACGTGCCGTCGCCGGTGAACACCGTCTCGAAGCCGCTGTTGACGACGGTGCCGGTCGCCGGTCGCGGTCGCCCGTCGACCCGGGCGTAGCACTGGCTGGCGGCGCTGAGCCGGTCGCGCAGCCCCGCGTACGGGGTGATCTCTGCCGGGTCCGCGACCAGGCGGCCGGACACGGATCCCGTAACGGGGCCGGCGTGGCGGACCACGCCGCCGTCGGCGAGCAGGCGTTCGCCCTCCGCGACGGTGATCCCGCCACCGGTGGTGAGGAAGTCGGCGCCGGCCGGCGGCGGCACCAGCGAACCCGCGCCGACGATCCCCACGTTGTACCGGCTGTCCGCGCCGGCCACCTTGTCCTGGTCGAAGGCGCCGAGGACGACGAGGCGGCCCTCGGCCTCGGAGGCCCGCTCCCGGACCCGGAAGTCGCCGCCCACGAAGATGTTGATGCCGTTGTCCCGGCCGACCGGGACCCCGCCGGTGCCGATGGGCGGGTACGGGTCGGGGCAGCGCCCCGGGACGCAGGGGCCCGGACCACCGGGCAGCGGCGCCCTGTGGGCCGCGGCCGCCGGCCGTTCGCCGCCGGGACCCGCCGCGAGGGCGGTGGGCGCGGCCGAGGCCAGTACGGCCCCGACCGCCAGCCCGAGGGTCCACTTCCTGGCTGACATGACGCTCCGTCCGTTACGCGCTGCCCGATGTGCTCCGTGACAGGCTCGGGGCAGGCGTCGGCGGGGCGCCGCGCGGACACTCCCCGCTACGGCATTCCGATCACACGAATCACTCTTCCGGGCGGGGCGGGGCGGGGCAGACGGCGGGGGGCCGGTGGGCACGGCGTCGGGCGCGCCCCGGCGGCCGGGCGGCGGGCGCCCCGGCGGCGGGCGCCCCGGCGGCGCTCACGCGATGGCGGAGCCGGCCACCCAGTCCGCCCAGGACATGTTCCAGCCGCCCAGCCCGTTGCTCGGCGCCACCGTCTTGTCCTGCGAGTTCACGACCTCCACCACGTCCCCGATCAGGGTCCGGTCGAAGAACCAGCCGGCGGGGGTGTCCGAGCCGCCGCCCTTGTCGTCCCGCAGGCCGATGCACCCGTGGCTCATGTTGGTGGTGCCGAAGGTGTCCGGGTGGGACCAGTAGTTCCCGTGCAGGAAGGTGCCGGAGGACGTGAGCCGCATGGCGTGCGGGACGTCGGGGATGTCGTACTCGCCGCCGAACCCGACGGTCTGGCCGTTCATCCGGGTGACGTCGAAGAGCTCCATCACCACCATCTTCCCGTTGTAGGTGGTGGTCTTGGGGGCCCCGGCGCTGATCGGCACGGTGGACAGCAACTGCCCGTCGCGGCGGACCCGCATGGTGTGCGCGGCCGCGTCCACCGTGGAGATCTGGGAGCGGCCGACGGTGAAGGTGATCGTCTTGTCCTGGATGCCGTAGGAGCCGGGCGCGCCCTCGACGTCGCGCAGGTTCAGCTTCACGGTGACCTCGGTGCCGGGCTTCCAGTACTCCTTGGGCCGGAAGTCGAGCCGCTCCTTCCCGAACCAGTGGCCGACGATCTCCACGGCCGGGACGGAGGTGACGGTGATCGCCTGCTCCACTTCCGCGCGGCGCTCGACGGGACGGTTGAAGTTGAAGGAGACGATCATGCCGGTGCCGACCGTGGAGCGGTTCTCGGGCTTGAAGTAGCCGATGAACCGCTCCTCGGGGACGTAGGTGGTGAAGGTGGTGTGCCGGGCCTGGCGGCGGTTGTGCCCGTCCAGTGCCACCACGTCCACGGTGTACTTGGCCGCGAGCGCGAGCCGGCCGGCGGCGGGATCGGGGCTCCAGCTGAGCCCGTCGTCGGCGATGGCGCCGGGGACCTTCTCCTCCTGCGCGTCCTCCACCTTGGTGACCACGACCCGCTCCAGGCGGCCCTCGGGCACGGTGACCATCAGGCGCTCGTCGGCCGGGACGTCCTTGGCCTTGTCCTCGGGGGTGATGCGGATGGCCTCGTCCGGCGAGCGGGGTTTGCCGGGAAGCGCGATCTCGACCGGGGGCCGGCCGTCCTCGGTGCATCCGGCCAGGCCGCCCAGGAGGGCCGCCCAAGCCGCTACGGCGGCCAAGCCCGCCCCTGCCCGCCTCGTCAGAAGTGTCACGCTTCCTCAACGACGGGGGCCCTCCGGGGGAAACGAGGGCCCGGCCCACGTTCCGGGCAGAACTGTCCGGGCAGAACAGTGGGAAGGACCAGACGGGGGCGGGCCCGGGCCGGGACGCCGGGGCCGCACTCTCCCCTACCCCCGCCGGTACCCAGGAGCCGTGGAGGCGGGCATTGTCGAGCGCAGCCGAACAAGAGGCGGTGGAAGCCGCCGGGAACGTCGCGGACGCCATGGACGCGACGCGGAGCGGCCCCGCCGCGCCCGTACCGCGCGTCGACGGCCCGCGGTCCGGGACGGCGAACGGGCGACCGAACGGCCTGGTCTCGGGCCAGACCGTACGGGTGTCGGCCCGCCCGCCGGGGCCACCGGTGTGGCCCGGGTCCTCGCATCCCCTGGGCGCCCGCTTCCACGTGGGCCCGGACGGCACGGCGGGCACCAACTTCGCGCTGTGGGCGCAGGGCGCAGAGGCGGTGGAGGTCTGCCTGTTCGACGGGGACGGCCCGCACGCGGCCGAGACCCGCTGCGCTCTGACGGAGCTCACGCACGAGATCTGGCACGGCTTCGTGCCCGGCGTGCGCCCGGGGCAGCGGTACGGATTCCGGGTGCACGGCCGCTGGGACCCGTGGACGGGCGCGCGGTACAACCCGGCGAAGCTGCTCCTGGATCCGTACGCGCGGGCCGTGGACGGCGACTTCACGCTGCCGGCGGAGGTGTACGGGCACGTGCGGGACTGGCCGCAGCAGTACATCGCCGACACCGTGCGCGACGACCGGGACTCCGCTCCGTACGTCCCCAAGGGGGTGGTCGTCCACGATGACGACGACTGGTCGGACGATGTCCGGCCCAAGACGCCCTGGGCCGATTCGGTGATCTACGAGCTGCACGTGCGCGGCTTCACGATGCGTCATCCCGGGGTTCCGCGCGAGCTCCGGGGCACCTACGCGGGGCTGGCCCATCCGGCGGCCGTCGAGCACCTGGCGAAGCTGGGCGTGACGGCGGTCGAGCTGCTGCCGGTGCACCAGTTCGCGCACGAGGACCACCTGCTGCGCCGGGGGCTGCGCAACTACTGGGGCTACAACTCGGTCGGCTACTTCGCCCCGCACGCCGGGTACTCGTCCAGCGGCACGGCCGGGCAGCAGGTCGGGGAGTTCAAGCGGATGGTCCGGGCCCTGCACGCGGCCGGGATCGAGGTCATCCTCGACGTGGTCTACAACCACACGGCGGAAGCCGGCGAGCTGGGTCCGACGCTGTCCCTGCGCGGGATCGACAACCGCGGCTACTACCGGCTCCAGTCCGACCAACGGCGCTACGCCGACTACACGGGCTGCGGGAACACCCTGCACGCGGGGCGCCCGCATGTGCTCCGGCTCATCACCGACTCGCTCCGCTACTGGGTGACGGAGATGGGTGTGGACGGCTTCCGCTTCGACCTGGCGGCCGCGCTGGCCCGTTCGATGCACGACGTCGACATGCTGTCGCCGTTCCTGGCGGTCATCGCCCAGGACCCCGTGCTCCGTCGGGTGAAGTTGATCGCCGAGCCGTGGGACGTGGGCTCGGGCGGCTACCAGGTGGGGGCGTTCCCGCCACTGTGGACGGAGTGGAACGACCGGTACCGGGATGCCGTACGGGACTTCTGGCGGGGGGCGCTGCCCGACGTACGGGACCTCGGGTACCGGCTGTCCGGGTCGAGCGACCTGTACGCGTGGGGCGGGCGGCGCCCGTACGCCTCGGTGAACTTCGTGACCGCGCACGACGGTTTCAGCCTGCGGGACCTGGTGTCCTACGAACGCAAGCACAACGACGCCAACGGCGAGGAGGGCCGGGACGGGACGAACGACAACCGGTCGTGGAACTGCGGGGCGGAAGGCGAGACGGACGACACCGGGATCGGCGCCCTGCGCCGGCGTCAGCTGCGCAACCTGCTGACCACGCTGCTGCTGTCGACGGGCGTGCCGATGCTGGTCGCGGGGGACGAGTTCGGGCGCACGCAGGGCGGCAACAACAACGCGTACTGCCAGGACAACGAGACGGGGTGGGTGGACTGGTCGCTGCTGGAGGACCCGGCGTGGCGGGAGCTGTTCGCACTGGCGCAGCGGCTGATCTCCCTGCGCCAGGCCCATCCGGTGCTGCGCCGGCGGGCGTTCTTCTCGGGGCGGCCGCAGGGCGTGGACGGGCTGCGGGACCTGGCCTGGTTCACGGCCGGCGGTGCGGAGATGACGGAGCGGGACTGGTACGCGCCCGCCGCGTCCCTGGGCATGTACCTGTCGGGGCGGGACATCCCCGGCCGGGACGAGCGGGGCCGGCAGGTCACGGACGACAGCTTCCTCGCGCTGCTGCACGCCGGGGACCGGCCGGTGGACTGGGCACTCCCGGGAGCCCCGTGGGCGGAGCGGTACGAGCTCGTCCTGGACACCTCGCGGGAGGACCAGGCCGAGGCGCCCGCCACCACGCACCGGGGCGGCGAGACCCTGACGGTCCCGGCGCGGGCGGTCCTGCTGCTGCGGGTGACCGGCTGAGCCGCCGTCCCCCCGGAGCCCGGCGCACCCCTCGCGCCCGTCGCGCGGTTCGCGCCCGTCGCGCCCGTCGCGCGGCAGGCGCTTTTCGGGCGCGGGGGGACATCCCGCGCCGGAGTCCTCGCGCGTCCTGCGATGATGTGGCCGTCGTCGCACACGCGTGCACCTGCACACGCGTGCCATCGAGGAGGTCAGGGGTACGCATGGGCAAGGTCGGGACCGCACTGCGGGAGCTGCGCGGGGCGCAGAAGTCGGCGAAGGGGGTGTCCCTCTACTCGCGGTTCGTCAACCGGCCCGCCGGGCGGTACTTGGCCGCCGGGTCGTACGCGCTTCGACTCACTCCGAACCAGGTGACGCTGGTCAGCGCCGCCTTCAGCTTCGCCGGCGCGGTCGCCGTGGCGCTGGTCGCGCCCTCCTGGGGGCTCGGGGTGGCCGTCTGGGCCGCGCTCGCCGTCGGATTCGCCTTCGACTCCGCCGACGGGCAGCTGGCCCGGCTGCGCGGGGGCGGCAGCGCCGCGGGCGAGTGGCTCGACCACGTCGTGGACTGCGCCAAGCTCACCGCGCTGCACACCTGCGTGCTGATCGCCTTCTACCGCTTCCCCGAGCAGTACGGGACGGAGTCGGACGGCTGGCTGCTGGTGCCGCTGGGCTTCCAGTTCGCGGCGGTCGTGACCTTCTTCGGCGGGCTGCTGACCGAGAAGCTCAAGCCCAAGGCAGCCCCCGGCAGCGAAGCCGCCGCGCCGTCGACCCTGCGCGCGGTGGCGTTGCTGCCGGTGGACCACGGGGTGTTCTGCCTGGTGTTCCTGCTGCTCGGCGGCGGGCGGCTGTTCGCCTGGGCCTACGCGGCGCTGGGCGTGGTCGCCGCGCTGTTCCTGCTGGCGTTCCTGGCGAAGTGGTTCCGGGAGCTCAGCGCCGTTCGGCGGTGAGCGACACCTGGGCCGGGAGGGGTTCGGCCAGCGCGTCCAGTGCCCGGCGCAGCTGGGTGCTGGAGGTGTGGACGGTGTACGGGAAGTAGACGACGTCGACGCCGTGGGCGGCGAAGTCCTTCTCCAGCCGGTCGCCCTTGGCAGTGCCCCGCCAGTCGTCGCCCTTGAAGATGACGTCGAAGCGGACCTGCTTCCAGGTCTCGACCTTGTCCGGGACCGTCTCCACGAAGGCGGCGTCGACGTACCGGACGCTGCGCACGATCTCCAGCCGCTCGACGAGCGGGATCATCGGGCGGCGGCCCTTGGCCAGTTCCGCCATCTCGTCGGAGACCACTCCGGCGACCAGGTAGTCGCACTGACTCCGGGCATGCCGGAGGATATTGAGATGTCCGATATGGAACAGATCGTACGCACCTGGCGCATAGCCGACTCGATACGGCCTGCGCGCCGGCGCACCACGTTCGGACATATCCCGCTCCGTCATCTGTTACCCCCCAGCGGCCACACCCCCCGGTGTGGCGGATTAGCAGACAATAGCGTGCACGTTCCGCACCATGCCGGTGAACGAATAGGGTGGCGTGCGCATCATCCAGGGGAGAAGGGGACGCTCAGTGTCCAGATCCGGCCACCGGCGCCTACTGCTGGTTTCCACCAACTACGCTCCCGAGCACGCCGGGATTGGGCCCTACGCCACCCAGATCGCGGAGCATTGGGCCGATCTCGGACACGAGACGCACGTCCTCGCCGGCATGCCGCACTACCCGTCGTGGTCGCTCGAACCGGAGTACAAGGGGGCGCTACGGCGCACGGAACAGCGCGCGGGTGTCACTGTGCACCGGCGCGCGCACACCGTGCCGCCGCGCCAGACCGCCGTGCGGCGGGCGCTCTTCGAAGGATCGATCCTGCTGCACGGCGCCGTGGCCCCGCCCCGGATGCCGAGGCCCGACGCGGTGCTGGCCCAGATGCCCAGCCTGGCCGGCGGGGTGCTGGCCGCACGGCTGGCGGCGCGCTGGAAGGTCCCCTACGTCCCGGTCGTGCAGGACCTGATGGGCGCCGCCGCCGCGCAGAGCGGGATCAGCGGCGGTGACAAGGCGGCCGCGATCGCCGGCCGGGCCGAGGCGTACGCCCTCAAGCGGGCCACGCTCGTCGGCGTCATCCACGAGACCTTCGTCGAGCGGGTCGTGGGCATGGGCGTGGACCCGGCGCGGATCAGGCTCGTCCCCAACTGGTCGCACGTGGCCGTGCCCACCAAGCCGCGCGGCGAGACCCGCCGGCACCTGGGCTGGGCCCCCGACCAAACGGTGGTCCTGCACTCCGGGAACATGGGCCTCAAGCAGGGCCTCGAAGTCCTCGTCGGCGCCGCGCGGCGCGACCCGAGCGTCCGCTTCGTGCTCATGGGCGACGGCAGCCAGCGCTCGGCGCTCGCCGAGCTCTCCGCGGACGTGCCCAACCTTGACATCATCCCCCCTGCCGCCGACGGCGAGTTCCCGGATATCCTCGCGGCGGCGGACGTGCTCGCGGTCACGCAGCACGCTGCCGTGCTGGACATGAGCGTGCCGTCCAAACTCACCTCCTACTTCCAGGCCGGCCGGCCCGTCGTCGCATCCGTCGCGGCGCAGGGCGGGACGGCCCAGGAGGTGAGGCGTTCGGGCGCCGGGGTGCTCGTACCGCCGGAGGACCCCGACGCGCTGCTGAAGGCCGTACGGGCCCTGGCCGAGGACCCCGACGGCGCGGACGCGCTGGGGGCGGCCGGACCCCGCCACGTGGCGGCCCACCTGAGCCGTGAAGCGGGCCTGGCCCGCATCGACGCACTGATAGACGAAGCACTTGGGGGTTACCGGCCGTGATCGAGACGAACCGCCCGGCAGCGGCCCCGGCAGAGGACGAACCCGACCTCCTCAGGGACCAGTTCCGGCAGCTCCTGCGCTACCGCCGGCTCATCGGGGCGGGCGTCGGCATCGGCCTGCTGGGCGGCGTCTACCTCGGCATCTCCACGGCCGACACCTATGTCGCCACCGCCGACCTCGTGCTGCGCGCACCCACAGACGACCCGTTCAACCCGAGCCTCGCCCCCGACAAGGCGATCAACATCGGCTCGGAGCGCCAGGTCGCGCTCAGCTCCTCCATAGCCAACGAGGCGGCGAAGAAGCTCGGCGTCTCCGCCTCCGGCTTCGCGGCCCTGCGCAGCGGGCTGCAGGTGACCAACCCGCCGCAGTCCATGGTGCTCCGCTTCACCTACACCGCGTCCTCCCCCAAGGAGGCCGCCAAACGCGCCAACGCGATGACCGAGGCCTACCTGCTCAAGCGGCAGGAAGCCCTCGACGCCACCCGCGACAAGATGGTCAAGGGGTACAAGGACCAGCGCGACCCGGTCGCCAGGCAGCTCGACGAGCTCGTCAAGGAGATCGCCCGGATGCCGGCCGGCGCCCCGCGCGACGCCGCCACCTCCACCAAGACCGACCTCCAGAGCGAAGTCGGCCGCTACAACGGCAGCATCACCAAGCTGGAGGCCCTGGACATGACCCCGGGCCGGGTCACCAGCGCGGCCACCGCGCCGACCTCGCCCGACGGCCCCGGCATCCCGATGTCGCTCGCGCTCGGCGCGGCCGTCGGCCTGGCCCTCGGTCTGCTCGCCGCCTGGGTCCGGCTGGTCTTCGACCCCGCGCCCCGCTCCGAGGGCGACGTGGCCAGGGCCCTGCGCGCGCCCGTACTCGGCTCCCTGCCCCGGGACCGGACGGGCGGCGGACCGCTGCTCGCGGCCGGCGAGGAGGACCCCCGGCTCGCCGAGGAGTTCCGCTCGGTGGCCTTCCGGCTCGCCTACGACGCACGTTTCGCCGACCGGCGGCGGCTGCTCGTCGTCGCCCCGCGCGGCAGCAGCGAGATCGCCGCCGCGGTGGCCGTGAACCTGGCCGCCTCCTTCGCGGAGACCGGCAAGGACGTCCTGCTCATCGAGGCCGACCTGCGCACCCCCGTCCTGGCCAGCCAACTGCCGACGGACGCGGGCGGGCGGCCGCGCTGGAGCCAGACGCCGGGCGGCAAGGGCGCCGGCGCGCGCACCCCGCAGCACGGGGACGCCGAGTGGCCCGACGGACGACAGCTCGTCGTGGACGCCGGGGAGTCCGGCGCCTTCGACCTGATCCCCGGTGAGCGGGTGCGCAACGTCGCCCGCTCGCTGACCTCGCCGCGCGCCACCCGGCTCGTCTCCGAGGCCGACTCCCCCAACTCCACCGTCGTCGTGCTCGCGCCGCCCGTGCTCTCGTACGCCGACGCCCTCGCGCTCGTCGACCGCGTCGACGGCGTCCTGGTCGTCTGCGACCCGCGCGCCGTGCACCGTACGGACCTGTCCCGGATCCGCGAACTGATCAGCGGCGCGGGCGGCACCGTGCTCGGGGCGGTGCTGCACGCCCCGCTGCCCGGCGAGAAGCGCGGCGTCAAGGGCCGGGGCAAGGGCGACCCCGAATCCCCGTCCCCGGTACCGCCGGCCGCCGCGAAGCGGCACCCGCAGCCCCAGCCGATCCCCTACGAGGTGGCCGAGCCGGAGCAGGTCATCCCGGGCGACGGCACCGACACGGTCGCGCTGCGCACCGTCCAGCCGGGCCGGCGGTGAGCCGGCGCGGCCTCTCGGCGGTCGCGTCGGTCCTGGACCAGGCCGCGTCCAGCGCCACGAACATCCTGGTGCTGGTGCTGGCCGCCCGGCTGTCCTCGGCCTCCGGGTTCGCCGACTTCTCGATGGTGTACGTGGCCTTCAGTGTGCTCCTGGGGCTCAACATGGCCTACGTCGGCCAGAGCCTGGTCCTGGAGAAGGGCGAGCGCCTCGGCGCGGTCTGCCGCTCCGCGGTCGGGTTCACCGGGGCCGCCTCCGCGGTGGCGGGGGTCCTGCTGGGCCTCGTGGGCCTGTCGCTGCCCGGGGCGACCGGGTGGGCCTTCCTCGCCCTGGGCCTCGTCCTGCCGCTGGTCCTGCTCCAGGACGGGCTGCGGTACTGCTTCTCCGCGCTGCGGGCGCCCCAGCGGGCCCTGGCCGCGGACGCGCTGCGGCTGGTGTGCGTGGTCGCGGCGCTCGCCGTCCAGCCCCAAGGGGCCTCCGCGGGACGGCTGGTCCTGGTGTGGGGCGCCTCCGCGCTGCCGGCGCTGGCCCTCGGGCTGTGGCTGCTGCGGCCGTACGTGCGCGGGGTCCGGGCGGACCTGCGGCCGTACCTGCGGCGGGGACACCTGGGGCGGCGGTTCGTGGTCGAGTTCGCGGTGGGCAACGGCTCCAGCCAGCTCGCGGTGCTCGGCCTGGGCGTCTTCGCGACGCCGCTGGCCGTCGGTGCGCTGCGCGGCGCAACCACGCTCTTCGGGCCGCTGAACGTGCTGTTCAACTCCGCCAACGCCTTCGGCCCCCCGGTACTGGGGCGGCTCGGCAGCAAGCGGGCCACGGTCCGGGCGACGGCCCTGCTGGGCCTGGTACTGGCGGCGCTCGGCGCGGGCTGGGCGGCGGCCCTGTACCTGCTGCCGGACCGGCTGGGCCGGGAGCTGCTGGGCGACACCTGGACCGCGGCGTCCGCGCTGCTGCCGGCGACCGGCGCCCAGTACGCCGTGATGGGGCTGGGGACCTGCGCCCTGCTGACCCTGCGGGTGCTCGCCCCGAAGGCCACGCTGTCCTTGCAGGTGGTCTTCTCGCTGCTGTCCGTGGGGCTGCTGCTGGGCGGCTACGCGGTGTTCGGCGTCGCGGGCGCCGCGTGGGGCCTCGCGGCCGGCTCCGCGCTCAAGGCGGCCGCCGCGTGGTGGCGCGTGGCGCGCCTGCGCAGCCCCGCCCCCGAGCCCGCACCCCTGAGCGGGGTCTGACCCCCGGTGCGGCCCGCACCGCTGCGCGGGGTCAGCGGAGGGTGGTGGATTTGTCCTGGCGGTAGGTCGCGACCAGGGCCAGGCACAGCGCGGCGATCGCGACCCGACCCGACGCCTGGAGCAGCGGCCCCCGCAGCAGGATGAAGGAGTAGCCCGCGACCAGCGGGACCACCACCGAGATCAGACTGCCCGGCGGCGCCCGCCGCGTCGCGCGCTTCGCGTAGCGCCGGTCCACGCGGGCGGCGGCGTACCCCATGCCCAGCAGCCCGGCGCCCATGCCCAGCGGCCCGAAGTCGATCCACAGCTCCGCCCAGATCGGGGAGGAGAGGTTGGTGTTGACGGTGCCCATCCACTGGCCGACCATCACGCCGGTGTCCCGCGGCTTGCCGGGCCACACCGAGCGCGGCACCGCGAAGAAGAGCGATCCGGCGAGCTGGCGCCCGTAGAAGTGGCCGGGGCCGGACTCCGAGTAGGTGATCGTGTTGGCGAACATGCCGATCTGGTCGTAGTCCTTGAGCGCCATCGGCTCCAGGAACGACGTGGTCTCGACCGGCTTGTAGTTCTTCTCGTCGTACCGGAAGCGGTCCGCGAAGGGGAAGACGAGGAGCGCGACGACCACGGCCATCGACAGGGCCACCCGGTACATCGCCGCGCTCACCGGGAAGATCGTGAAGAGCAGCGCGAACATGACCGTCAGGAACCAGTAGCGCGGGTTCGAGATGGGGTTGTTGACCACCAGGTTGAGCGCGGCCAGTGCCGCCCAGGTGACGATGATCGAGACCTTGCGGCGGGCGAACTTCGAGGTGATCAGCCAGCGGGTGTAGAGGAGCAGGGCGAGCAGCGCGGGTACGGTGCCGAAGCCGCGCAGCAGTGCCTGGCCGGCCTGGCCGTCGCCGTTGGAGACGCCCGCCTCCTCGATGCCCGCGATGATCTCCTGGCGGCTGGAGAAGAAGACCGCCGGGCCGCCCAGCTTCATGACGAAGGCGGCGCTGCACACGAAGGAGAGGACCGTGAGCAGCTGGAGGCGTCGCCGGTGCGCCATGACCGGCTTCGATTCCTTCTGGGAGCCCCCCGCGCGGCCGGCGGGCCGGTGACGGGCCAGCAGGACGCCGACGTCGAAGGCGGTGCAGCCGAGCAGCACCAGGCCGATGGCGGCGGTGAGGTCGGAGCGCGGCCCGACCACGGGGGTCGGGACCTGCCCCAGGACGGCCTGTGCGAGCGGGGCCACGCCCATGGCCATGTAGACGAAGAGCCAGAAGGAGCCCTGGAGCAGCTTGCGGCGGCTGGTGAGAACCATCGCGGAGAGCCGGGCTCCGGCGTACATGGTGAGCAGGAGCTGGAGCCAGAAGGCCGCGTCGTGGGCCCCGGCGCCGGACTGGACGGCGACGAAGAGGGGCAGGAAGACGGTGAACCCGAGGGCGAGGGGCACGGACAACGCCCGGGAGAGCAGGGTGCGCGGGGTGGTGACCCGGCCCCACCGGCTCTCGTCCTCCACCGGGGGCCGGACGGGCGTGACGGTGGGCTTGCGTATGTCCGTTGCCACTGCCGCCCCCACCCCATGTACCTGATCCGGGCGCAGTCTAGTCTGACCTGGCGGCGCCCGGGGAGGCGCCGGCGGGGGTGACCGAGGGGAACGACTTTGCGTGATCTTCCTGCCTTCACGCTGGCCGGATACGACAAGGGGCGCGGCCTGCTGACGCAGGCGCTCTGGTTCGCGGTGATGAACACGCTGTTCATGAGCTGGTTCTGTCCGGCGCGGCTGCGGGTGTCCCTGCTGCGGGCGTTCGGGGCGAAGATCGGCGAAGGGGTGCTGATCCGGCACAGGGTGCGGGTGCTGTGGCCGTGGAAGCTCACGGTCGGGGACCACACCTGGATCGGTGAGGGCGCCTGGCTGCTGAACCTGGAGCCGGTGGCGATCGGCTCGCACGTGTGCGTCTCGCAGGAGGCCATGCTGTGCACCGGTTCGCACGACCACCGGGCCTCCGACTTCCGCTACCGCAATGCGCCGATCACCGTCGAGGACGGGGCGTGGGTGGCGGTACGGGCGACCGTGCTGGCCGGGGTGACCGTGGGCCGCTGCGCGGTCGCGGGCGCGGGCGCCGTCGTGCACAAGGACCTGCCGGAACTGACCCTGCAGACCCAGGACGGGCGGCGCCGCCCGGTGGAGGAGCCCAAGTGAGAGTCCTGCACGCCGTTACGCTGCACTCTCCCTCGCACGCCTTCGGCGGTCCGGTCCGGGTCGCGCTGAACCTGGCCAAGGGGCTGCGGGCCCGGGGCCACGAGGCTCGGCTGCTGGCGCTGGGCGAGGGATTCCCCGATCCGTGGCCCACGGAGGTGGAGGGCGTCCCGGCGAAGCTGTTCCCGGCGCGGCGGCTGCTGCCGCTGGGGTTCAGCGGGATGACCTCGCCGGCGCTGCTCGCGTCGGCCGGCCGGCTGGTGCGCGAGGCGGACGTCGTCCACGTCCACCTGGCGCGGGACCTGGTGACCCTGCCGGTGGCCCTCGCGGCGCTGCGCGCCGGGAAGCCGCTGGTGCTGCAGACCCACGGGATGGTCGATCCGAGCGGGAAGCTGCTGGCCAAGGTGCTGGACGCGGTGGCGGTACGCCGGCTGCTGCGCGGCGCGGACGCGGTGCTGTACCTGACCCCGCACGAGCGGGGCGGCCTGGACGCGGTGGTGGGCGCGCCGTTGGAGCGGGCGGTCCGCCTGGTCAACGGCACCCCGGCGCAGGAGGAGCGGCCCGCCCCGAGCGGCCCGCCGCGCATCCTGTACTCGGCGCGGCTCCAGGCCCGCAAGCGGCCGGTGGACTTCGTGGACGCGGCGCCGGCGGTCCTCGCCGCGCACCCGGATGCGCACTTCGTGGTGGCGGGTCCGGACGAGGGCGAGGCGGCGGCCGTCCGCGCCCGGATCGGGGAGCTCGGCCTGACGGACCGGTTCACGGTGCCGGGGGCGCTGTCCGGCGCGGAGGTCCTGGCGGAACTGCGCCGCGCCCATGTGTACGTACTGCCGTCGGTGGACGAGCCGTTCCCGATGTCGGTGCTGGAGGCGCTCGCGGTGGGCGTCCCCTCGGTGGTGACGCACTCGAACGGCCTGGCCCGGGACATCGCGGCCGGCGGCGCGGGCCGCGCGGTCGATCCCGGCGCGGCGGGTGTGGCGGCGGCGGTGCTGTCGCTGCTGGACCCGGGCGCCAACGGCGCCGCTTCCCGCGCGGCCCGGGAACTGGCCGCGGACTCCTTCTCGATGGACGCGGTGCTGGACACCCTGCTGCCGGTGTACGAGACCGCCCGCGGCCGCTGAGCGACTGTTCCAGGTCGCCGGACGGGATGTCAGATGACGTCCCGGCGGCGCTCCTCCACGACCGGGATCGCTCCGGCGGTGCGGCGGCGCTTGAGGACGCTCGTGTACACGGCGAGGCCGATGCCGCCCACCGCCATCATGATCAGTCCGACCAGATCGAGGTCGACGCTCTTCATCTCCCAGTCGGTGGCGAAGGTGAGGATCGCCCCCACCACGATCAGGCCGATGCAGCCGCCAAGACCGTTCATAGGACTCGCCTCCGGAGGTCGGGGTGTGTCGGTGTCGTGCTCCGGTCACGCGGTTACCCCCGCTCCCGCCACGGAAACGCCCGGGACGCGGAGTCGGACGGGGAACGCGAAAGCCCCCGGCCGGAGCCGGGGGCTTTCGGGTGGGGTGGGGCTACGCCGGGATCCAGGCGTAGCAGCCCGAGGAGTTGAACTCCGCAGTGCCCGCCGGGATCGTCGCCGTGATCTTGTCGCCCGCCTTGATCGGCGTCTCGGGGCCCGAGGACAGGACCGTCCCGTCCTTGCCCTTCGCCTCCCACGTGCAGTTCGTGGCCTGCGTCAGCGCCCGGTAGGTGCCCGCCGCCGGGGACGTGCGGGGACCCTCGGGGAAGCCCTTCTCGGCAGCCGCCAGGATCGGCTTCTGCTCCGGGCACAGGTGCGTGATCGCGTCCTTCGCGCCCGTGATCTCCCCGGCGATGACGGCCCCGGTCGCCGCGTCCTTGTCCCGCTTCGCGGTGCGCTCCACCCGCTGGCAGGCCTCCTGCCCCGTCTGCAGGACGGCCGCGGGGTCCATCTTGTCGGGGACCCGGCCACTCAGGTACTTCTTCTCCTGCGCCGTGAAGCTGCCCGTCTTCGGGGTGAGCTTCGCGTCGGGCAGGACCGGACCCGAGGGCTTGGCCTCGGGCGCGGGTGCCTCCCCGGCCTCGGCCGGTGAGTCCGCCGGGTCGGGGGCCGGCGACGAAGCCGGGGGCTTCGCCTTCGCCTCGGCGCCGGAGTCCTTCCCGCCGGAGCTGCAGGCGGTCAGCGTGAGGGCGGCGGTCAGCAGAACAGCAGCCGCTGCGGAGCGTCGGTACATCGGATGGCTCCCGTACTTACTGGGGTGGGACAGGAGTGCGGGGCCCGGCCACGTAGAGCCGGGCCCCGCACGCCGTCAGGCGGTTACTCGGTTCTGCCGGCTACTTCGTACCGAAGGTGAGGACGAGCTGCGGCGCGGCGTCGGCCGCGGAGGCCTCCGACGACCAGATCCACAGCGGGTCGGTACCCGTGCTCGTCAGACCCATGCTGTAGCTGCTGCCCAGCACCGCGGAGACCGCGGCGGTGTCCAACTCGACGTTGTGGATCGCCGAACCGTCCGGCACGCCCGCGATGCTGCCGAGCGGGGTGGTGCCGAGGGTGGGCTTGGTGTTGAAGGTCGTACCGGCGCCGCTCCACGTGCCGGTGACCGGGACCACGGACACGGTGTCGGCAGTGCCGGCACCCACCTGCGTCGTGGTCTTGACCTGCAGCGAGGCGGACTTCAGGACCTGCCCGGCCGGGGCGGCGGGGAGGGTGAAGCGCAGGTACGTCTCGTACAGCGAGGTGCCGCGCACGGCGAGCGAGGTGGCCGCGCCGTTCGCGGTGCTCGGGGCACCCTGGTTGATGTAGGTGTCCTCGGTCGCGCTCACCTTGGAGACCGTGTCCGTGGGCGCCTTGGCCAGGTCGAAGTGGTTCTTGATCTGGGCCGCCGTGAGCACGGTCGGGTAGATCGCCGTCTCGTCGATCTGCCCGGCGAAGAAGTTGGACGTCGGGCGGGTCGGCCAGCTGGTGAGGTTGTCGCCGCCGACGTGCCAGAAGCCGGCGTACGGCTCGTTGGTCGTCACGTTCTGCGTGCCCTTGAGCTGGCCGTCGACGTACAGGGCCATGCCGCCGGAACCCTGGGTGGCGACCACGTGGTGCCACTTGTTGTCGTTGTAGGTGTCGAACAGGCCGGTGGAGACGGTCTTGATCGAGCCCGGGTTCACGCCGAAGACCAGACGGCCCGAGTTGGTCATGTAGACGTGCTTGTCGTACCGGTTGCTGTTGCGCTCGGTGTTGTCACCGAAGCCGACCAGCTTGCCGCCGCGGGTGGTGTTCGTCTTGAACCAGGTCTCGATGGTGTACGAGCTGCCGACCGTCTGGCGGTGGTCGCTGTACACCTTCTGGCTGGTCCCGTTGAAGCCCATCGCGGTGCTGGCTCCGGACACGGCGCCGGGCGCCTGGCGCAGGGCCGGGGCGTTGAGCTGGACACCGCTGGTGTTGCCGCTGTTCGAGGAGTCGGCGACGTACGGGCTGACGGTGTCGTCGTAGCGCCAGTACAGCTCGGCGCCGTCGGTGCGGACCTGGTTCGGGTACGCCTGGACCCCGGTCGGGACGGTCACCGAGACGGTGGCCGACAGGGCGCTGGTGTTGCCGGCGGCGTCGGTCGCGGCGACCCGGTAGGTGTAGGACTGGCCGGCCTTGACCGTGGTGTCGTTCCAGGAGGCCTGCGGGCGGCGCCACTCCAGGGAGTCCGCGGTGACCGAGGCGATCGGGGTGGCCGAGCCGTTGCGGTAGACGCGGTACGTCAGCTTGCTGTCGTCCTGGTCGTAGCTGGTGCGCCAGCGGACCTGGACCGCGCCGGGCTTGACGCTGGAGACGCTGACCACCGGGCTGGTCGGCGCGCCGACGTCGCCCGTGGAGCCGAAGCGGGTCAGTGCCTGCTGCGGCTTGCCGTTGATGAGGGTGAACTCACCGCCGACCCACATGTACTTGACGTCGTTCTTCTCCGCCACCGCCATGACGCGCGGGCCGATGCCCTCGCCGAGGCCGTCGTTGGCCGTGGGGTGCCAGCCGAGCTTGCCCGGGCCGCGCACGAAGCCGTCCAAGGGCGCGGGGGCGGCGCCGGTGTGGTCGGTCGGCTGGGCCAGCAGGAAGTGCCGCTTGCCGTCGGAGAACTCCTGCTCCGTCTTGCAGTCGTGCGCGTGCGAGGAGCTGTAGAGCACTCCGTCGTACGGCAGGACGAACTGCGTGGCGCCGAGGCAGCGGTCGCGCCACTTCTCGGTGAAGTCCGTGAGGCGCAGGCCGATGCGGCCGTCGAAGACGCCGCCGCCCGAGCCCTCGTTGCCCGTGTAGAAGCCCGTGGCGTCGGTGGAGATGTCCTTGACGACCGAGTTCGACGGGATGTTGCTGTACGTCTTGGTGATCGCGCCGGTGGTGGAGTTGACCACGGCCAGCGCGTGCGAGTTGGTGCCGTTGATGCTGAAGAAGTCACCGCCCAGCAGCACGTTCTTGCCGTCCGGGGTGACCTCGATGGCGCGGCCCGGCTCGTCGGCGTTGGCGACGAAGGGCCGCAGGGCGCCGGAGGTGGCGTCGACCGCGGCGAACCGCTCCCGGGTCTGGTCCTCGACGGTGCCGAAGTCGCCGGCCGCGTAGAGGGTGTCGTCCGTGACGGCGAGCGCGCGCACGGTGGCGGGGAAGCTCGGGTGGAACGCGGCCTTGGGGGTGCAGGTCTCGATGTCGATCGCGGCGACGCTGGAGACCGGCGTGCCGTTGACGGCGCCGAAGTAGCCGCCCGCGTACAGCGTCTTCTCGTCCTTCGAGACGACCAGCGACCGCACCGTCGCGGTGCCGTCGCCGATGGTGAAAGCGAGCTTGCAGGAGGTCGGGGCGCCCGTCGCGGCGTCGAGCGCCACGAAGTTCACGGCCTCCTGCTCGCTGCCGGAGCCGCCCGCGGGCGGGTTGACGGCGGAGAAGGTGCCGGCGGCGAAGACGGTGCCGTTCGTCTGGGCCATCGCCCAGACGATGCCGTTCGGCTGCCACGTGGGCAGGTTGTCGGCCGTGAAGGCCACCGGCTGCGTGATGGCGGACGCCTGGGGCATCAGCACCAGGCCTATGCCGGTACCGGCGCCGGCCAGTGACAGGACGAGGGCAGCAGTCAGCCCTCTGGATCTACGCATGAGCCCCCCAGGGCAATCGCCCGGTTTGATGGCTGGAACTATCCGATCAGCCATATGTACTGGCGCAGACTAGGGCTCACGCGAGGGCCCGGTCACCTCACTTGACCCATTGCATACCAACTTGGAATCAACAGGGTTCAGCATGGAGGGTGCACTTCGGACATACGGCACGTTTGCCCCGGTCGCGACCGCAGAGACCTGCGGCCATGGCCGGAACACGGCAAATCGTAGGGGAAATATAAGGCCTCAGCGGTCGATGCGAACCGTCGCGCCCGCCAGTTGGTCCTCGACCTGGCGGATGTCGGCGTCGACCATGATCTTGGCCAGATCCGCCACCAGGACCGTCGGCTTCCAGTCGAGCAGCTCATTGGCCTTGGAGGCGTCGCCGATGAGGGCGTCCACCTCGCTGGGGCGCTCGTACTTGGGGTCGTAGCGCACGTGCTCGTTCCAGTCGAGACCCGCGTGCGTGAAGGAGGCCTCCACGAACTCGCGGACGGTGGCGGCCACGCCGGTCGCGACCACGTAGTCGGTGGCCTCGTCCTGCTGGAGCATCCGCCACATGGCGTCCACGTACTCCGGGGCGTAGCCCCAGTCGCGCACGGCGTCCAGGTTGCCGAGGTACAGCTTCTCCTGGAGGCCGGCCTTGATGCGGGCCACGGCGCGGGTGATCTTTCGGGTCACGAAGGTCTCGCCGCGGCGCGGGGACTCGTGGTTGAAGAGGATCCCGTTGACGGCGTACATGCCGTACGCCTCGCGGTAGTTCACCGTGGTCCAGTACGCGAAGACCTTGGCGGCGCCGTACGGGCTGCGCGGGTGGAACGGGGTGCCCTCGTTCTGCGGGGGCGGGGTGGCCCCGAACATCTCGGAGGACGAGGCCTGGTAGATGCGGGTGTCGACACCGCTGGCCCGGATGGCCTCCAGCAGCCGCAGCGCGCCGAGGCCGGTCACGTCGCCCGTGTAGAGGGGGGCGTCGAAGGAGACGCGGACGTGGGACTGGGCGCCGAGGTTGTAGACCTCGTCGGGGCGTATCTCGCGGAGCAGGTTCACCAGCGCGACGCCGTCGGACAGGTCGGCGTGGTGCAGGACGAAGGACCGGTTGGGGGCCTGCGGGTCCTGGTAGATGTGGTCGATGCGCTCCGTGTTGAAACTGGAGGACCGCCGCACCAGACCGTGCACCGTGTAGCCCTTGGAGAGCAGGAGCTCGGAAAGGTACGAGCCGTCCTGCCCGGTGACGCCGGTGATCAGTGCGGTCTTGCCCATGTGGGGTCCCCCTGGGAATCGTTGCGGTTGGTACTGACGAGCGGGGCGAGGCGGTGCCTCGCGGTTCGGGCCGCGCCGTACGGCACGGGATGCGCCCGTAAGGCCGGGGCACCGGCGGGTCCCGGCAGGGGGACGCGCGGTCGCGGACCGGGACCCGGGGCCGGATGGGTACCGTACACGCCCGGTCCGGCCTCCTTTGCGGCGGATTCCGCCGCCGCCGGGAGCCGGGCCGGGGCCGGGGACCGGTCCCGGGTCGCGGACTGCCGCCGTGCCCGCGGCGGCGGACTGGCATCATCGGCGGTATGACAAGTTCGCTGCCGCTCCTGCCCCCGCACGCCCGCGTCTTCGTCGCGGGCCACCGCGGCCTCGTGGGGTCCGCGGTCGCCCGCCGGCTGACCGCCGACGGCCACGAGGTGCTCACCCGGGGCCGGGCCGACCTCGACCTGCGCGACGCCGGTGCGACCGGGGCCTACCTGCGGGACGTCCGACCGGACGCCGTCGTGCTGGCCGCGGCCAAGGTCGGCGGGATCATGGCCAACAGCACCTACCCGGTGCAGTTCCTGGAGGACAACCTCAAGATCCAGCTCAGCGTCATCGCCGGCGCGCACGCCGCCGGTGTGAACCGCCTGCTGTTCCTGGGCTCCTCCTGCATCTACCCCAAGCTGGCCCCGCAGCCGATCAGCGAGGACGCCCTGCTGACCGGCCCGCTGGAGCCCACCAACGAGGCCTACGCCCTCGCGAAGATCGCCGGCATCGTCCAGGTCCAGTCGTACCGCAAGCAGTACGGGGCCTCGTACATCTCGGCGATGCCGACGAACCTCTACGGCCCGGGCGACAACTTCGACCTGGAGACCTCGCACGTCCTGCCCGCCCTGATCCGGCGCTTCCACGAGGCCGCCGCCGAGGGGCGCGAGGAGGTCACCCTGTGGGGCTCCGGCACCCCGCGCCGGGAGTTCCTGCACGTCGACGACCTGGCCGCCGCCTGCGCGGTGCTGCTCGGCGCGTACGACGGCGACGAGCCCGTCAACATCGGCTGCGGCGAGGACCTCACCATCCGGGAACTGGCCGAGACCGTCGCCGAGGTGACCGGCTTCCGCGGACGCCTCGCCTGGGACACGTCCAAGCCGGACGGGACCCCGCGCAAGCTGCTGGACGTCGGCCGCCTGACCTCCCTCGGCTGGAAGCCGGACATCCCGCTGCGGGACGGCATCGCCGCCACGTACCGGTGGTGGCGCGAGCAGAGCTGATCTCACCCGGGAACCCCTCAGTACGCTCCGCGGCCGTCGACGACGGCGCGGAGCGTACGGCCCATCACGTCGACGTCACTGGTGAAGGACCAGTTGTCGACGTACTGCAGATCGAGCTGGATCGTTTCGTCCCACGTCAGGTCCGACCTGCCGCTGATCTGCCACAGCCCGGTCATCCCCGGCCGGACGGTGAGCCGGCGCAGCTCGACCTCGTCGTACCGCGCCACCTCCTCCGGGAGCGGCGGGCGCGGGCCGACGAGCGACATGTCTCCGGTCAGTACGTTGATCAGCTGGGGCAGTTCGTCCAGTGAGGTGCGGCGCAGCAGCCGGCCGACCCGGGTCACCCGGGGGTCGCGGCGGATCTTGAACATCAGGCCGTCGTTCTCGTTGGCCCCGCTCAGCTCCGCCTTGCGCGCGTCGGCGTCCATGACCATCGTGCGGAACTTCCACATGACGAACGGGACCCCGTCGCGGCCGATGCGCTGCTGCCGGTAGAAGGCGGGACCGCGGGAGCCGAGCCGGATGGCGAGGACGATCCCGAGGAAGAACGGCGAGAGCAGGAACAGTCCGATGGCGGCGCCCGCCCGGTCCAGGGCGGACTTGAGCACGGTCTGCACGCCCCGGCTGACCGGCGGGACGACCCGGAGCATGGCGAGCCCGCCCGCGGAGAGCGTCTCCAGCCGCTTGACGGAGACCTCCACGAGTCCGGGGAAGACGGCGAGTTCCAGCCCGGCGTCGTGCAGGGCCCAGGCGACGCGGCGCAGGCGCTCCCCCGCGATGCGGGCGCCGGGGGCGACCAGCACCAGGTCGGCGTGATGGCTGCGGACGGCGCCGAGCACCGCTTCGGAGTCGCCGTGCGGGGCCTGCGGGGAGGCCGCGTCCAGCCGGGCCGCCACGGGGACCCCGCTGACGAGCGGTCCCGCGCCCACCGGGACCACGCCGACCACCACGTAGGGGTGGTCGGTGCGCGCGGCGAGGTGCGCGATGACGTCCTCGGCGGCGTCGGGCTCGCCGACCACCAGGACCCGGGAGACTGCCTGCGCCTCGCGGCGGGCGGCCGAGAGGTGGCGGTAGGTGAGCTTGTGGCAGGCGACGGTGATGAGCAGAGCGGGCAGCAGCGCCCCGAGGGCGGCGAGCCGGGGGGTGTTCTCCTCGGTCACGACCCGGGCGACGGCGAGCACGCCGATGAGAATCAGCCAGTCATGGACGACGGGCAGCACTCCGCGGGACTCGCCGAGCACGCGGCCGGCGTAGCGCCGGCGCAGCGCCTGCACCCCGGTCCACGCCAGGGCGGCGCCGAGGGCGCAGTACACCGGCCGGACCTGCTGCGCGGCCTCGAAGACGAGGCCTACGGGCACGGCGGCGCCGAGGAAGTCGGCACCGACGGCGGCGGGCAGGTACCAGCGGGCCTTGTCGCCGAGACGCCGCGCGGAACCAGCGGCCTCATGGGCCGTCCTGGCCACTCTTTGCGCAGGAAAATGGACATGCCTCATGGGCCCCCCTGGCACGTGGTCTATGGCAGCGGCGAGTGTCCCCGGCTTCCCCTGGCCTCGGACATCTGTCGCACCGGGAAACAGTACGACAAACGCCCGTACGGTAAATGCCGTTTGCGTCAACCAGACCTCTTGTTGCCCAAGCGTTAGCAACCGGTATCAGGTGTTCCGAATATTGGGCGTCCCTTTCGCACGCGAAGGTGAATGGTCCGGATACCGGATACGTCACTTCGGACAACGAACCGTTTCCAGCCAACCTTTTGACGCGGCCCTGACATCGCGTCGCCCAAGTGGCACTCTTCGACCGTTCATCGCACCAGCCCTGATCTGCCCGGAGGCCCACCCAGCCGTCCGGAACCCCCCTTGCAGAAGGAGTCTGCGTTGAGTCCCACCCCCCAGAGGCGTGCCACTGCGGCCGGCGCGCTCGTGGCCGCGGCAGCCCTGCTCGCCGTAGGCATACAGACCGGCACCGCGACCGCCGACGCCACCGCGTCACAGGCCCGCACGGCCGCCCGACCCGATCCGGGCGCGGCCAACCTCGAACTCAGCGCCTCGGAGCGTGCGACGCTCCTTGCCGACGCCAACTCGACCACCGCCCAGGCGGCCAAGGCCCTCGGTCTCGGAAGCGGCGAGAAGCTCGTCGTCCGCGACGTGGTCAAGGACGCGGACGGCACCACGCACACCTCGTACGAGCGCACCTACGACGGTCTGCCCGTGCTCGGCGGTGACCTCACCGTCCACGCCAAGGACGGCGTCACCAAGAGCGTCACCAAGGCGACCCACCACGAGATCAAGGTCGCCGACACCAACGCGTCGGTCACCCCGGCCGCGGCCGAGAGCCAGGCCGTCGCCGCCGCCGGCGCCGAGGGCTCGAAGGAACTCAAGGCCTCCAAGAACGCCCGCAAGGTGATCTGGGCGGCCGACGGCGTACCGGTCCTCGCGTTCGAGACCGTCGTCGGCGGCCTCCAGCACGACGGCACGCCGAACGAGCTGCACGTGGTGACCAACGCCAAGACCGGCGCCAAGATCACCGAGTGGCAGGCCGTCGAGACCGGCACCGGCAACACCATGTACAGCGGCCAGGTGACGCTGGGGACCTCCCAGTCGGGCAGCAACTGGACCCTGACCGACGCCGCCCGCGGCGCCCACAAGACGTACAACCTCAACCGCGGCACCTCCGGCACCGGCACGCTCTTCTCCGGCCCGGACGACACGTGGGGCAACGGCCTGCCGGCCAACCTGGAGACGGCGGGCGCCGACGCGCACTACGGCGCCGCGGTCACGTGGGACTACTACAAGAACGTGCACGGCCGCAACGGCCTGCGCAACGACGGCGTGGCCCCGTACTCCCGGGTCCACTACGGCAACAACTACGTGAACGCGTTCTGGCAGGACTCCTGCTTCTGCATGACGTACGGCGACGGTGACGGCAACGCGAAGCCGCTCACCTCCACCGACGTGGCCGCGCACGAGATGACCCACGGTCTGACCTCGGTCACCGGCAACATGACCTACAGCGGTGAGTCCGGCGGTCTGAACGAGGCGACCTCGGACATTATGGCCGCGGCCGTGGAGTTCTACGCCAACAACCCGCAGGACCTCGGCGACTATCTGGTCGGCGAGAAGATCGACATCCGCGGCAACGGCACCCCGCTGCGCTACATGGACAAGCCCAGCAGGGACGGCTCGTCCAAGGACAGCTGGTACTCGGGCATCGGCTCCATCGACGTCCACTACTCCTCGGGTCCGGCCAACCACTGGTACTACCTGGCCTCCGAGGGCTCGGGCGCCAAGGTCGTCAACGGCGTGAGCTACGACTCCCCGACCGCGGACGGCCTGCCCGTCGCCGCGATCGGCCGGGACGCCGCCTCGAAGATCTGGTTCCGCGCGCTGACCGTGGGCTACTTCAAGTCGAACACCAACTACGCGGCGGCCCGCACGGCCACCCTGCAGGCGGCTGCCGACCTGTACGGCCAGGGCTCGGTCACGTACAACAACGCGGCCAACGCCTGGGCCGGCGTCGCCGTCGGCGCCCGCATCCCGGTCGGCGTCAGCGTCACCAACCCGGGCAACCAGAACACCGCCACGGGCAGCGCCGTCAGCCTGCAGATCCAGGCCAGCAGCAGCAACGCCGGCGCGCTGAGCTACGCGGCGACCGGCCTGCCGGCCGGGCTGTCGATCAACTCCTCCAACGGCCTGATCTCGGGTACGGCCTCCACCGCGGGCACGTCCAACGTGACCGTCACGGTGACCGACTCGGCGAACCAGACCGGCACGGCGGCGTTCACCTGGACGGTCGGCACCTCGCAGCCGAGCGTCTTCGAGAACACCACCGACTACCAGATCGCCGACAACGCGACGGTGGACTCCCCGATCACCGTGAACCGCACGGGGAACGCGTCCAGCGCCCTCAAGGTGGACGTGAACATCGTCCACACCTACGTCGGTGACCTCCGGGTCGACCTGGTCGCCCCCGACGGCACCGTCTACAACCTGCGCAACCGCACCGGCGGCAGCGCGGACAACATCGTCCAGTCCTTCACCGTGAACGCCTCCTCCGAGGTGGCCGCGGGTGTCTGGAAGCTCCGCGTCGCGGACCTCGCCAGCCTGGACACCGGCTACATCAACAGCTGGAAGCTCACCTTCTGACCCTGACGGGCCGATCGTGAACCACGGCTGAAGCATCTCGACCACGGGGCCGCCCGGGAGGAAACCTCCCCGGGCGGCCCTGTTCCATTCGGCCCCGCAAGGGGCTCGGTGCGGCTCCGGTCGGCGGCCTGGGTCACCTCAGGAGGACGCCGCCTCCCGTGTCCGTGTCCTGGGGGCCCGCGACCAGGCCCAGTTCGCCCGGCGTCGCCAGCAGCGGGTGCGACGGGAGGATCCGCACGGTGTAGCCGAACGGCCCCGTGCGGTCGAGGGCGAGCGGGCCCTCGTACACCCAGCGCCCCTCCAGGTCCGGACCCGCGGCCGGCTTGAGCGGGAAGCTCCGGCCGTCCCGGATCACGTCCTGCGCGTCCACCCGGCCCGCGACGACCTGCACCTCCACGTCCTCGGGCGCCAGCACGTCCAGCGCCACCCGCACCCGGAGGGTGAGCGTGGCGCCCAACTCCGCGGTGCCGTTCACGGGCGCCGCGGCCAGTGCCTCCACGTGCTCGACGGCGACCCGGGGCCAGGCAGCCCGGACCCGCCCCTTCCACCAGGCCAGGTCCCGCGCCGCCTCGGCGGTCAGCGCGCGGTGGGCGAGCGCGGCCGGCGCGTAGAGCCGCTCCACGTACTCGCGCACCATCCGCCCTGCCAGCACCTTCGGCCCCAGTGACACCAGCGTGCGCCGCACCATCTCGATCCACCGCACCGGCAGCCCGGCGCGCCCGGTCCGGTCGTAGAACCGGGGCGCGACCCGACCCTCGATCAGCTCGTAGAGGGCGTTCGCCTCCAGCTGGTCGCGCCGGTCCTCGTCCGCGCCGAGCCCGTCGGCGGTCGGGATCGCCCAGCCGAAGTCCGGCTCGAACCACTCGTCCCACCACCCGTCCAGCACGGACAGGTTGAGGCAGCCGTTCAGGGCGGCCTTCATCCCGCTGGTGCCACAGGCCTCCAGCGGCCGCAGCGGGTTGTTCAGCCAGACGTCGCAGCCCGGGTAGAGCTTCTGTGCCATGGCCATGCCGTAGTCGGGCAGGAAGACGATCCGGTGCCGCACCCGCGGGTCGTCCGCGAACCGCACCAGCTCCTGCACGAGCCGCTTCCCGCCGTCGTCGGCCGGGTGCGCCTTGCCCGCCACCACGATCTGCACGGGACGGTCGGGGTCCAGCAGCAGCCCGCGCAGCCGCTCCGGATCGCGGAGCATCAGCGTGAGCCGCTTGTACGAGGGCACGCGCCGGGCGAAGCCGATGGTGAGCACGTCCGGGTCGAGCACCGAGTCCACCCAGCCCAGTTCGGCCTCGGCGGCGCCGCGCTGGCGCCACGACGCCCGCAGCCGGTCCCGTACCTCCTGGACCAGCTGCTCGCGCAGCACCCGCCGCAGGTCCCACACGTCCTGGTCCGGGATGTCCGCGACGGCGTCCCAGCGCGGGGAGCCGCCCACCGAGAGGGCGTCCTCGGTGCGGCCGGCGCCGATCTGCCGGGCTCCGAGCCGGACCACCTCGGGGGCCACCCAGGTCGGGGCGTGCACCCCGTTCGTCACGGAGGTGATCGGCACGTCGGCCGGGTCGAATCCGGGCCAGAGGCCGGCGAACATCTCCCGGCTGACCGAGCCGTGCAGGGTGGACACCCCGTTGGCCCGCTGGGCCAGGCGCAGCCCCATCACCGCCATGTTGAAGACGCCGGGGTCGCCCCCGGGGTAGGACTCCGCGCCCAGTTCGAGGATCCGCTCGACGGGTACGCCGGCTAGCTCGCCGCCCTCCCCGAAGTGCCGGGCGACCAGGGACCGCTCGAAGCGGTCGATCCCGGCCGGGACGGGGGTGTGGGTGGTGAAGACGGTGCCGGCGCGCACCGCCTCGACGGCGGCGTCGAAGCCGAGTCCCCGCTCGCGCTCCAGTTCCCTTATGCGCTCCAGTCCCAGGAACCCGGCATGGCCCTCGTTGGTGTGGAAGACCTCCGGCTCGGGATGGCCGGTGAGCGCGCAGTACAGCCGGACGGCGCGGACGCCGCCGATGCCCAGGAGCATCTCCTGGAGGAGCCGGTGGTCGCTGCCGCCGCCGTAGAGGCGGTCGGTCACCTCGCGGGCGGCGCTGTCGTTGTCCTCGACGTCGGAGTCCAGCAGCAGCAGCGGCACCCGCCCGACGCGGGCCTGCCAGATGTGGGCGTGCAGGGCCCGCCCGCCCGGGAGGGTGAGCGTGACCCGGGCCGGGGTCCCGTCCTCCTGGCGGACCAGGGCGAGGGGAAGCTCGTTGGGGTCCAGCACGGGGTAGTGCTCCTGCTGCCAGCCGTCGCGGGAGAGCGACTGGCGGAAGTAGCCGTGCCGGTAGAGGAGTCCCACTCCGACGAGCGGGACTCCGAGGTCGCTGGCGGCCTTCAGATGGTCCCCGGCGAGGATGCCGAGGCCGCCGGAGTACTGGGGCAGGGCGGCGGTGACCCCGAACTCGGGGGAGAAATAGGCGATCGCGGCGGGCAGGGCCCCCTCGGACTCCTGTCCCTGGTACCACCTCCCGCCGTTCACGTAGTCATCGAGGTCGGCGGCGGCCACGGCGAGCCGGCGCAGGAAGCGGCGGTCGGCGGCCAGTTCCGCGAGCCGGGCCGCGGAGACGGAGCCGAGCAGCCGGACGGGATCGCGACCGGCGGCCTGCCAGCCCTCGGGGTCGACGGATTGGAAGAGTTCGCGGGTCTCCGCATGCCATGACCAGCGCAGATTGCGCGCGAGGTCGGTGAGCGGCAGCAGAGGCCCGGGAAGGACGGGACGCACGGTGAATCGACGGATAGCCTTCACGTGTTCCACCTTCGCAGGGGATTACGGATCGGAGCGGCCGCACCACGCTGTGCACCCGCGCATCACCCCCGGAAGGCTAGCGACGGCCGCCGCTTCCGACCATGGCGCCTCCGGCGGACTCCGGGCCGAAGGACCCGCCCCGGGGGCGCGTCGGGACGTTTCGAGAGGCCCCGTCAACTCCACCGGTGCCACAAACCGGTACTCCCTGGCGCCGGATTCCCACCCCCGGAGCGGTGCGCACGAGGCCCCCGGGACGGCCGGGACGCCGCTGTCACTCACCCGCGCGCGGGGTGGTCGCGGTCGACCCGGCGGAGTCCCGGCGGATGTCGTCCCGGGCCCCGGATGCGGCCGTGCCACTACGTACGAGTAGTTGACCGAGAGCGCGGATTGGGCGCCGCGAGAGTGGGAAGGGCTGACCGGGTACACGTCGTACACGCACGGCGCACCCGCACCCCCCTCTCCCCGCCACCCGAGTGAACGCGGACAGGAGCGGCCATGCCCGCAGCCCAGCCGTCCACTGAGCGGCTAGAAACAGAGCGAACAGAGCGTGCACTACCAGCCGCGATACCGGCTGGCCTGTTGTCACCGAGCCCTGCGAACTGCCCCCAGGTGATCCCATCATGATCGGTCGCATTCCCGTGCTGGACGTCCGCCCCGCCGTCGACTGCGGCGCCAGACCCGCCAAGGCGGTCGTGGACGAGGTCTTCGAGATCTCGGCCACCGTCTTCCGCGAAGGGCACGACGCCGTCGCCGCCCATGTCGTCCTCCGAGATCCGAGCGGGCGGCTGAGGCCCCCCGTGCCGCTGCGCGAGCTGGCCCCCGGTACCGACCGGTGGGGGGCCCGGGTGTCCGCCGACACCGAGGGGAGGTGGACGTACACCGTCGAGGCGTGGAGCGACCCGGTCGCCACGTGGCGGGCCCATGCCGCGGTCAAGATCCCCGCCGGGATCGACACCTGGCTGGTGCTGCTGGAGGGCGCCGAGCTCTACACCCGGGCCGCCGCCCGGATCACCAAGCGCGACGGCCGCGAGGCCGTGCTGGCGGCGGCCCACATCCTGCGGGACGAGGACCGGCCGGTGGCCGAGCGGTACGCGGCCGCCCTCGCCCCCGCCGTGGACGCCGCCCTCGCGCGGCGCCCGTACCGGGAGCTGGTCACCGCGGCGAAGCCGCTGCCGCTGCTGGTCGAGCGCAAGCGGGCCCTCTTCGGTTCCTGGTACGAGATGTTCCCCCGCTCGGAGGGGGCGGTGGTCGAGCCCGGCGAGGTGCCTGCCAGCGGGACCTTCCGCACCGCTGCCGAACGCCTGCCCGCGATCGCCGCCATGGGCTTCGACGTGGTGTACCTGCCGCCCGTCCACCCCATCGGCAGCACCTACCGCAAGGGACCCAACAACACCCTTTCCGCTGGCAGTTGGGACCCGGGCGTGCCGTGGGCGATCGGCTCCACCGAGGGCGGGCACGACGCCGTGCACCCCGACCTCGGCACCATCGAGGACTTCGACGCCTTCGTGGCCCGTGCCCGCGAGCTGCGCCTGGAGATCGCGCTGGACTTCGCGCTCCAGTGCTCCCCCGACCACCCGTGGGTGGAGAAGCACCCGGAGTGGTTCCGCCACCGGGCGGACGGGACGATCGCGTACGCCGAGAACCCGCCGAAGAAGTACCAGGACATCTACCCGGTCCACTTCGACACCGACATGGCCGGCATCGTCGAGGAGACCTGCCGGATCCTGCGGTACTGGATGGACCACGGGGTCCGCATCTTCCGGGTCGACAACCCGCACACCAAGCCCGTCGTCTTCTGGCAGAAGGTGATCGCGGACATCAACAAGTCCGACCCCGACGTGATCTTCCTGGCGGAGGCCTTCACCCGCCCCGCGATGATGCGCGCGCTGGCGGCCGTCGGCTTCCAGCAGTCGTACACGTACTTCACCTGGCGCAACACCAAGGCCGAGCTGACCGAGTACCTGACCGAACTGGCCGACACCCGCTCGGCCTCCGTCATGCGGCCGAATTTCTTCGTCAACACCCCCGACATCCTCCACGAGTACCTCCAGCGGGGCGGCCGCCCGGCGTTCGAGGTGCGGGCGGTGCTCGCCGCGACCCTCTCCCCCACCTGGGGCGTCTACGCCGGTTACGAGCTCTGCGAGAACACTCCGGTGCGGGAGGGCAGCGAGGAGTACCTGAACTCCGAGAAGTACGAGTTCCGGCCACGGGACTGGGCCGCCGCCGACCGCGAGGGCCGCACCATCGCGCCGCTCATCACCAGCCTGAACCGGATCCGCCGGCGCAACCCGGCCCTCCAGCAGTTGCGGGACATCCACTTCCATTCGACCGACAACGAACAGGTGATCGCCTATTCGAAGCACGCCGGAGCCAATTCCGTACTGGTGGTCGTCAACCTCGATCCGCACCACACCCAGGAGGCCACGGTCTCGTTGGACATGCCGGTACTCGGCCTCGACTGGCACGGGTCCCTCGCGGTGCGCGACGAGCTCACCGGCGAGACCTATCACTGGGGCAGGGCGAACTACGTGCGCCTAGAGCCGGGCCGTACGCCCGCGCACGTGCTGGCAGCTCTGCGACCGTCCCCGCCCACCGGAGGGTCACCCACCACATGATGATCAACGACCCCGTCCACGACACCTTCGAGGACACCCCCGCCAAGGACCGCGATCCCGACTGGTTCAAGCGGGCCGTCTTCTACGAGGTCCTCGTCCGCTCCTTCCACGACAGCAACGGCGACGGCGTGGGGGACCTCAGGGGCCTCACCGCCAAGCTGGACTACCTCCAGTGGCTCGGCGTCGACTGCCTCTGGCTGCCGCCCTTCTTCGCCTCACCCCTGCGCGACGGGGGCTACGACGTCTCCGACTACACCTCGGTGCTCCCCGAGTTCGGCGACCTCGCCGACTTCGTGGAGTTCGTGGACGCCGCGCACACCCGCGGCATGCGGGTGATCATCGACTTCGTCATGAACCACACGAGCGACCAGCACGAGTGGTTCCAGCAGTCCCGCAAGGATCCGGACGGACCGTACGGCGACTACTACATGTGGGCCGACAACGACAAGCAGTACCAGGACGCCCGCATCATCTTCGTCGACACCGAGACCTCCAACTGGACGTACGACCCCGTACGCAAGCAGTACTACTGGCACCGCTTCTTCTCGCACCAGCCGGACCTGAACTACGAGAACCCGGCCGTGGTGGAGGAGATCGTCTCGGCGCTGCGCTTCTGGCTGGACCTCGGCATCGACGGCTTCCGCCTCGACGCCGTGCCCTACCTGTACGCGGAGGAGGGCACCAACTGCGAGAACCTGCCGCGCACCCACACCCTCCTCAAGCGGGTCCGTGCGGAGATCGACGCCCACTACCCGGACACCGTGCTGCTCGCCGAGGCCAACCAGTGGCCCGAGGACGTCGTCGACTACTTCGGGGACTACGCCAAGGGCGGGGACGAGTGCCACATGGCGTTCCACTTCCCCGTCATGCCGCGCATCTTCATGGCGGTCCGAAGAGAGTCCCGCTACCCGGTCTCCGAGATCCTGGCCAAGACCCCGGCGATCCCGGACCGCTGCCAGTGGGGCATCTTCCTGCGCAACCACGACGAGCTGACCCTCGAAATGGTCACGGACGAAGAACGCGACTACATGTACGCCGAGTACGCCAAGGACCCGCGGATGCGGGCCAACATCGGCATCCGGCGCCGGCTCGCCCCGCTCCTGGACAACGACCGCAACCAGATCGAGCTGTTCACCGCCCTGCTGCTGTCCCTGCCCGGCTCGCCGATCCTCTACTACGGGGACGAGATCGGCATGGGCGACAACATCTGGCTCGGTGACCGCGACGGCGTCCGCACCCCGATGCAGTGGACCCCGGACCGCAACGCCGGTTTCTCCTCATGCGATCCGGGCAGGCTGAACCTGCCGGTCATCATGGACCCGGTCTACGGGTACCAGGTCAGCAACGTCGAGGCGGCCATGGCGTCGCCCTCCTCGCTGCTGCACTGGACCCGCCGGCTGATCGAGATCCGCAAGGCGAACCCGGCCTTCGGACTCGGCTCGTACACCGAACTGCCCTCGTCCAACCCGGCGGTACTCGCGTTCCTGCGCGAGTTCGGGGACGACCTGGTGCTGTGCGTGCACAACTTCTCGCGCTTCGCGCAGCCCACCGAGCTGGATCTGCGGTCGTTCAACGGGCGGCTCCCGGTGGAGCTCACGGGTGACGTGCGCTTCCCGCCGATCGGCGAATGGCCGTACCTGCTGACCCTGGCGGGACACGGCTTCTACTGGTTCCGGCTGCGCACCGAGCAGCGCGCCGCCGACTAGCGGGTCGGCCGGGTACGGGGCGGGCAGCACGCGAATGGGTCAATCGCCCGCCCTGTACGGATCATCCTGACCCGACACTCGCACTACCGGAGAAGCAACTGCCGCGCATCCGGGACACTCTGCGCATTCTGTGACGGCCCGGGGAAAGGACGCGACGCCATGTCGGAGGCTGCATCCGCCCGGAGCCGGCTGACGGCCGACCCGGTCGCCGGGGTCGGCGCACTCGAACCGATGCTGCGGGCCTGGCTGCCCGCCCAACGCTGGTTCGCGGGCAAGGGCCGGGCCATCAGCAGGCTCGGCACCGTATCGGCGGCCGAACTACTGCCCCCGGGCTCCTCGCCCGGGCTGCTGCACCTGCTCCTCGACGTGGACGGGGACTGCTACCAACTCCTGCTGGGCATCCGGCCGTCACTGCCGCCCGCCCTCGCGCCGGCGCTGATCGGCCACGCCGAGGAGGGCCCTTACGCGGGCCGGGCGGTGTACGAGGCGCTGGGCGATCCCCGGCTCGCGGCCATGCTGCTGGAGCGGCTGCGCTCCCCCGGCGCTCTCGGGCCGCTGCGCTTCGACCGGGATCCGGACGCCTCGGTCCCGGCCGGACTGCTGCCGCGCCCGCTGTCCGGGGAGCAGACGAACTCGTCCCTGATCTACGGAGATTCGTTCATCCTCAAGGTGTTCCGCCGGGTCGGCCCCGGGGTCAACCCGGATCTGGAACTGCCCAGGGCGCTGGCCGCCGCGGGCTGCGCCCGGGTCCCGGCGCCCGTCGCCTGGTACGAGGCGGCGCTGCCCGGCAGCGAACCACTGACGCTGGGCGTCCTCCAGCCCTACCTGCGCGGCTCCGACGACGGCTGGCAGCTCGCGCTGCGCCGGCTCGGCGCCGGGGCCGACTTCACCGCCGAGGCGCACGCGCTGGGCCGGGCCACCGCCGAGGTGCACAGCGCGCTGGCCGGGGCGCTGCCGACCGTCGCGCTGGGCCCGGAGCAGACCGCGCGGCTCGCCGCAGGGATGACGGCGCGCCTCGCCGCCACCGCCCGCGAGGTGGCGGCGCTGCGGCCCTACGAAGCGGGGCTGCGGGGGGCCTTCGACGCACTGGCCGCCTCACGCGGCGCGGGGGTGTCCGCCCAGCGGATCCACGGGGACCTGCACCTGGGCCAGACCCTGCGCACCCTGGACGGCAGCTGGTCGCTGATCGACTTCGAGGGCGAGCCGGCCCGGCCGCTGGCGGACCGGCGCCGGCCGGAGCCGGCGGTCCGCGACATCGCCGGGATACTGCGTTCCTTCGACTACGCCGCCCGCTCGCACCGCCCCTTCGCGCCCGCCTGGGCCGACGACTGCCGGGCCGCCTTCTGCGAGGGCTACGCCCGCACGACGGGCCGGGACCCGCGCGAGGATCCCGTACTGCTGCGCGCGTACGAGACCGACAAGGCGGTGTACGAGGCCCGGTACGAGTTCCGGCACCGCCCCGACTGGCTGCACGTCCCGATGGCAGCGATCCGGCGGCTCGCCGCCGGCGCGGACCGGAGCTTCGGCCGGGCCGCGCCCGGTCCGGCGCCCACCACTCGCCCGGCCCGGTCCCACCGGACGAGCTCCGGACTCGGGACGGGGCTCGGCACCGGGCACGGCCAGGGTCCCGCTCCGGGACCGGGCGCCGGCCCCGGGGCCTCCCCCGGCGAAGGCTTCTCCCCCTCCACCTCCCCCCGTCCCCGCCCGCAGCCGCCTAGGAGGCCGCCCACGTGAGCGCCGCTCGTCAGTCCCCCTCCACCACCGCGTCCTCCCCGGCCCCGGCCCCGGACCCGGACATGGCCACGGCCCCGGCCCCCGCCGCGCCCGCCGCGGCCGTGCGCAGAACCCAGGCACCGCGCGCCCGGACGGCGCCCGCGCACGGGGTCCGGCAGGCGCCGGCGCTGGAGGCCGCTGAACGGGCCCGGCTGCTGGAGGGCCGTCACCACGATCCGCACTCCGTGCTGGGCGCGCACACCGAGCGCGGCGGGGTCGTCCTCCGCGCGCTGCGCCCGTACGCCAAGGCGGTGACCGTCCTCGCCAAGGGGCTGCGGGCCGAGCTCCACGACGACGGCGACGGGCTGTTCACCGGGCTGCTGCCGCTCGCCGAGGTGCCGGACTACCGGCTGCTCGTGACGTACGACGGGGTCGAGACGGAGGTCCACGACCCCTACCGGTTCCTGCCGGCCCTCGGCGAGCTGGACCTGCACCTGATCGGTGAGGGACGCCACGAGCAGCTGTGGAAGGCGCTCGGCTCCGAGCCGATGGAGCACCAGGGCGTGGCCGGCACCCGGTTCACGGTGTGGGCGCCGAACGCCCAGGGGGTCCGCGTCTGCGGGGACTTCTCGTACTGGGACGCGGCCGCGTACCCGATGCGCTCGCTCGGCTCGACCGGTGTGTGGGAGCTGTTCCTGCCGGGTCTGGGCGCGGGCACCCTGTACAAGTACGACATCACGCGGCCCGACGGCAGCCACACGCTGCGCGCCGACCCGATGGCGCGCGCGGCGGAGGTCCCGCCGGCGACGGCCTCGGTGGTCACCGCCTCCTCGTACGTCTGGCAGGACCGCGCCTGGATGGCCGAGCGCGGTGCCCGGCCCCCGCACCAGGCCCCCTTCTCGGTGTACGAGGTGCACCTGGCGTCGTGGCGGCCCGGGCTCTCGTACCGGCAGCTGGCGGAGCAGCTCCCGGCGTACGTGAAGGAGCTGGGCTTCACGCACGTGGAGCTTATGCCGGTGGCCGAGCACCCCTTCGGGGGTTCGTGGGGCTACCAGGTCACCGGCTACTACGCGCCGACCTCGCGGATGGGCGGCGCGGACGACTTCCGCTTCCTCGTGGACGCGCTGCACCTGGCCGGGATCGGGGTGATCGTCGACTGGGTGCCGGCCCACTTCCCGCGCGACGAGTGGGCGCTCGCGGAGTTCGACGGCCGGCCGCTGTACGAGCACCAGGACCCGAGGCGGGCCGCGCACCCGGACTGGGGGACGCTGGAGTTCGACTACGGGCGCAAGGAGGTCCGCAACTTCCTCGTCGCCAACGCCGTGTACTGGTGCGAGGAGTTCCACGTGGACGGGCTGCGCGTGGACGCGGTGGCCTCGATGCTCTACCTCGACTACTCGCGCGCCGAGGGCGAGTGGTCGCCGAACGAGCACGGCGGGCGGGAGAACCCGGACGCGGTGTCGCTGCTCCAGGAGATGAACGCCACCGTGTACCGGCGCTGCCCGGGCGTGGTCACCATCGCGGAGGAGTCCACGGCGTGGAACGGCGTGACCCGGCCGACGGACGCGGGCGGGCTCGGCTTCGGCCTGAAGTGGAACATGGGCTGGATGCACGACACGCTGCGCTACATGTCGAAGGAGCCGGTGCACCGCAAGTACCACCACCACGACATGACCTTCGGGATGATCTACGCCTTCAGTGAGAACTACGTGCTGCCGATCTCGCACGACGAGGTGGTGCACGGCAAGGGTTCGCTGGTGTCGAGGATGCCCGGGGAGGACTGGTGGCAGCGGCGGGCCTCGCACCGGGCCTACCTGGGCTTCATGTGGGCCCATCCCGGCAAGCAGCTCCTCTTCATGGGGCAGGAGTTCGCCCAGGGCGCGGAGTGGTCGGAGGCGCACGGGCCGGACTGGTGGCTGCTGGACCCCTCCTACCCGGCGGCGGCCGACCACCAGGGGGTGCGCCGGCTGGTCGGCGACCTGAACCGCACCTACGCGGCGGCGCCCGCGCTGTGGGAGCGGGACTCCGTTCCGGAGGGCTTCGCCTGGGTGGAGGCGGACGCGGCGGACGACAACGTCTTCGCGTTCCTGCGCTACGCGCAGGACGGCTCGCAGCTGCTGGCGGTGTCGAACTTCTCGCCGGTGGTCCGGCACGGGTACCGGATCGGGGTCCCCGAGGAGGTCCGGCTGTGGCGGGAGGTCCTCAACACCGACCACGAGGTCTACGGCGGCAGCGGGGTGCACCACGCGCAGCCGCTGCGCCCGGAGCCGGTTCCGGCGCAGGGCCGGCCGGCGAGCCTGCGGATGACCCTGCCGCCGCTGGCGACGCTCTGGTTCAGGCCGCAGTAGGAGGACGCGGGGCCCTCGCTACCCGTGTGCGGGGGCCCCTCACGGATCAGGGACCGCGGGGACGGGCGGTTCAGGTGCCACGAGGTGCGTCGGAGGTCTTGCGCGGGCGGGTTTTGGCTGGAACCGTACGAAGTGAAGGGATCTTCCGATGTACCGGTTACCGGACAGTCGCCGAGAATACCGACAAATGGCCCTCATTCCATAGGACTTTCCTACGAGTTATGGGCTTGTTTGTTTGGTCTGTAGGCGGACTGCCCTGGCCACTTCTACGGTGTGCCGTGTGCACTCCAGCCCACCTTTCAATGCCCCCGCCGCGCGTCGTCTCCGCGCGGCCCTGGGCATGGCTCCCGGTCATGTCGCTTATGGCCTCGGCGCCCAGTACGGCCTGCTCGTCACACCCGAGACCGTGATGGCCTGGGAGCGTGGCGAGATATCGCCCTCCTCGGCGGAGCTCACGGCCCTCGCCGGCGTCCTGTGGTGTTCGCCCGGAGAGCTGCTGGCCGAACCGGTCACCCTGCGGGAGCACCGGCTGGCCCGGGGGCTGGCCGCCGACGAGCTCGCCCGGCGCGTCGGGCTGGACGCGAACGCGTACCAGAGGATGGAGGACACCGGGCGCTGGAAGGGCAACGAACGCCAGTCCGCCGCGCTCGCCACCCTGCTGGGCCTGACGCTGTCCCAGTTCGTCACCGCGACGGGCAAGCAGGAGGAGCTCGCGGAGACCCTGCGCAGCGCGGTCACCACCCGCTGGCAGGCGTACGTGAAGCCGCTCTCCAAACTGCTCCCGATTCCCAAGGCGCACCTGGAGCGGGTGCTGGAGCAGCTGCACGGGGAGTACCAGTCGCGGATGGTGGCGACCCTCAGCTGGGGCGGCGGCCAGGGCGAGGCGGGCAGCGGCGACTCGGGACGGGAGTTCCTCGCGGACATCGTGGAACGCTTCTGGAACATCGCCGGCGGTGCGGCGTAGGGCTCGTCCGGGGCGCCGGCCCGTCCCGCGGAGGTGTCCGCGCCGGGAGGGCCCCGGAACGTCCGGCGCCGGAGCGGGGCCGGACGTCCCGGCCGGAAGGGGCCGGGCGGCGTGCCCCGCGGCGGGTCAGAAGACCGACTCGGCCTCGTACATGCGGGTGTCGGGGACGGTCTTGAGCTCGGTGACGGCCGAGGCCAGCGGGGCCATCACGATGTCGGTGCCGCGCAGGGCGGTCATGTTTCCGAAGTCGCCCCGGTGGACGGCCTCGACGGCGTGCCAGCCGAAGCGGGTCGCCAGGACGCGGTCGTACGCGGTGGGGGTGCCGCCGCGCTGGACGTGGCCGAGGATGACCGGGCGGGCCTCGCTGCCCAGGCGCCGCTCCAGCTCGACCGCGAGGCGGTTGCCGATGCCGGCGAAGCGCTCGTGCCCGTACTGGTCGATGGCGCCCTTCTCGTACGGCATGGAGCCCTCGGCCGGGTGAGCACCCTCGGCGACGCAGATGACGGCGAACTTCTTGCCGCGGGCGAACCGTTCCTCGACCATCTTCACCAGGGCGTCCACCTCGAAGGGGCGCTCGGGCAGGCAGATGCCGTGGGCGCCGCCGGCCATGCCGGACTCCAGCGCGATCCAGCCGGCGTGGCGGCCCATGACCTCGACCACCATGACGCGCTGGTGCGACTCGGCGGTGGTCTTCAACCGGTCGATGGCCTCGGTGGCGACCATGACCGCGGTGTCGAAGCCGAAGGTGCGGTCGGTGGAGGAGATGTCGTTGTCGATGGTCTTGGGTACGCCCACGACGGGCATCCCGGCGTCCGACAGCATCCGGGCGGCGGTCAGCGTGCCCTCGCCGCCGATCGGGATGAGGGCGTCGATGCCGTAGCGCCGGGACAGTTCCCGGGCGTTCTCCGCGGCCTCGTGCAGACGGGCGCGCTCCATCCGGGCGGAGCCCAGGATCGTGCCGCCCCGGGCCAGGATTCCGCTGACCGCGTTGATGTCGAGGGGGCGGTAGTTGCCGTCGAGGAGGCCCTTGAAACCGTCCTCGAAACCGATGACCTCGTCCCCGTGGCCGACCAGGGCCCGGTGTACGACCGACCGGATGACAGCGTTGAGGCCCGGGCAGTCGCCGCCTGCGGTGAGAACTCCGATTCGCATCGTGCTGTGTCTCCTGCTCCTGGTCGTACCTGGCCGTACGCGGGCGGGCGGACAGCCGTACATATGAAGGGCGTATTGATGAAGCGTGTCCGATTGTTCCACGCGCCGGGGGTGCGCCGCGCTTTGTGATGCTCATCCGCGCAGGCCGTTGGACCCTCCCGGCAGGACCTTTCTCCGGCGGGCGTCATATCCAGCGTCGGAGGTATTGTCAAGAGGGCAAGCCCGTACCAACCGGGTCAGGAGCAGCACCATCGGCTCGCCGCGCGGCGGGGCGGGGCGGCACCGATATGCACCATTCACCTCATGAGGGACGGAGAGCACGCGTGACGCGCAGCGTGTACGTGACCGGTATCGAACGGGGGGACGGCCGCCAGGTCGTCGAGCTGGGGATCATGGAGCTCCTCACTCGGCAGACGGGCCGGGTCGGCGTCTACCGGCCGCTGCTCCACGACGCGCCCGACCGCCTCTTCGACCTGCTCAAGGCGCGCTACCGGATCGAGCAGGACGCCGCGACGGCCTACGGCATGGAGTACCAGGCGGCCTCGGCCATCCTGGCGGAGAAGGGTACCGACGAGCTGGTCTCCCGGCTCGTCGACCGCTACCACCGGGTGGCCCGCGACTACGACGTCATGCTCGTCCTCGGCACCGACTACGCCGACACCAACCTTCCCGACGAGCTGGCGCTCAACGCCCGCATCGCCAATGAGCTGGGCGCCCTGGTCGTGCCCGTGGTGGGCGGCACGAAGCACCCCGCGGAGGCGGTGCGCGCCGAGGCCCGCAACGCCTACCGCGCGTACGAGAGCCTGGGCTGCCACGTGGCGGCGATGGTGGTCAACCGGGTCGCCGCGGAGGACCGCGACACCATAGCCGAGCGCCTGGGCGCCCGGCTCCCCGTGCCCTGCTACGTCCTGCCCGACGACAAGTCGCTCTCGGCCCCCACCGTCGCCCAGATCACCCGGGCCCTCGGCGGCGAGGTGCTCCTCGGCGACGACGCCGGGCTGGCGCGCGACGCCCTGGACTTCGTCTTCGGCGGCGCCATGCTGCCCAACTTCCTGAACGCGCTGACCCCGGGCTGCCTGGTGGTCACCCCCGGGGACCGCTCGGACCTGGTCATCGGCGCGCTGGCCGCGCACACCTCGGGCACCCCGCCGATCGCCGGGGTGCTGCTGACGCTCAACGAGCGGCCGGGCCGGGACATCCTGACGCTCGCCTCGAAGCTCGCGCCCGGCACGCCGGTGGTGTCGGTGGCCGGCAACAGCTTCCCGACCGCCGCCGAACTCTTCTCGCTCCAGAGCCGGTTGAACTCGGCGACCCCGCGCAAGCTGGAGACCGCCCTGGGCCTCTTCGAGCGGCACGTGGACACCGGCGAGCTGCGCGACCTGCTGTCGGTGGCCCGCTCGGAGCGCGTCACCCCGATGATGTTCGAGCACGAGCTCCTGGAGCGCGCCCGCTCCGAGCGGCGCCGCGTCGTGCTGCCCGAGGGCGCCGAGGAGCGGGTGCTGCGCGCCGCGGACGTGGTGCTGCGCCGGGGGGTGTGCGACCTGACCCTGCTGGGCGAGGAGCCGGCGATCCTGAAGAAGGCCGCCGACCTCGGCGTCGACATCTCGGGCGCGCAGCTCATCGACCCGGCGAAGTCCCCGCTGCGGGAACGCTTCGCCGAGTACTACGCCCGGGCCCGCGCCCACAAGGGGATGACCGTCGAGCTGGCCAACGACGTGGTCACCGACGTCAACTACTTCGGCACCCTGATGGTCCAGGAGGGCTTGGCCGACGGCATGGTCTCGGGCTCGGTGCACTCCACCGCCGCGACCATCCGCCCGGCGTTCGAGATCATCAAGACGAAGCCGGAGGCGTCCATCGTCTCCTCGGTCTTCTTCATGTGCCTGGCCGACCGGGTCCTCGTCTACGGGGACTGCGCGGTCAATCCGGACCCGGACGCGGAGCAGCTCGCCGACATCGCCGTCCAGTCGGCGGCCACCGCCGCCGCCTTCGGTGTCGAGCCGCGGATCGCGATGCTCTCGTACTCGACCGGCACCTCCGGCTCGGGCGCGGACGTGGACAAGGTCCGCAAGGCCACCGAGATCGTCCGGGCGCGGCACCCCGACCTGTTGATCGAGGGTCCGATCCAGTACGACGCCGCCGTGGAGCCCTCGGTCGCCGCGACGAAGCTGCCCGGGTCCGAGGTGGCGGGCCGCGCCACGGTGCTGATCTTCCCCGACCTCAACACGGGCAACAACACCTACAAGGCCGTGCAGCGGTCGGCGGGCGCCGTCGCGGTCGGTCCGGTGCTCCAGGGCCTGCGCAAGCCGGTCAACGACCTCTCGCGCGGTGCCCTCGTCCAGGACATCGTCACCACCGTGGCCATCACCGCGATCCAGGCACAGGGCGCGCCGGCGCCCACCGCCACCGCCTGACCCCTTCCTTCCCCTCCCCTCGCCAGCGCCCGCGACAAGGAAAGACCCACCGTGACCGCATCACGCGTACTCGTCCTCAACTCCGGCTCCTCGTCGGTGAAGTACCAGCTCCTCGACATGGCGGACCGGTCGCGCCTGGCCGCCGGCCTGGTGGAGCGCATCGGCGAGGAGACCTCACGGCTCGTCCACGAGCGTCTCGTCCCGGCGGGCGGCGCGGACGCCCCGGCCGGCCGGCGCGAGCGGCTCGGGCCGATCGCCGATCACCGGGCCGCGCTGGGGGCCGTGGCCGCGGAGCTGGCCGCCGACGGCCTGGGGCTGGACTCGCCCGAACTGGCGGCCGTGGGGCACCGGGTGGTGCACGGCGGGACGAAGTTCACCGAGCCGACCGTGATCGACGACGCGGTGCTCGCCGAGATCCGCGCTCTGGTGCCGCTGGCCCCGTTGCACAACCCGGCGAACGTGACGGGCATCGAGGTGGCGCGCGGGCTGCGCGGGGACATCCCGCAGGTCGCCGTCTTCGACACCGCCTTCCACTCGACGATGCCGGAGTACGCGGCGCGGTACGCGATCGACGCCGCGACGGCCGACCAGTACGCCATCCGGCGGTACGGCTTCCACGGCACGTCCCACGCGTACGTCTCGCGGGCGACGGCGGGGCTGCTCGGCAAGCCGGTCGAGGACGTGAACGTGATCGTGCTGCACCTGGGCAACGGCGCCTCGGCCTCCGCCGTGCGCGGCGGGGTGTGCGTGGAGACCTCGATGGGCCTGACCCCGCTGGAGGGTCTGGTCATGGGCACCCGCTCGGGCGACCTCGATCCGGCGGTCGTCTTCCACCTGGCGCGGGTGGGGGGCCTCTCGGTGGATGAGATCGATTCGCTCCTGAACAAGAAGAGCGGTCTGCTGGGCATGTGCGGCGACAACGACATGCGCGAAGTACTGCGGCGCGCGGGCGAGGGGGACGAAGCGGCGGCGACCGCCTTCGCCGCGTACGTCCACCGCCTCAAGAAGTACATCGGCGCCTACGCTGCGGTCCTGGGCCGGGTGGACGCGGTGGTTTTCACGGCCGGGGTGGGCGAGAACGCCCCCCAGGTCCGGGCCGCCGCGGTCGACGGCCTGGCCGAGCTGGGCCTGGCGCTCGACCCGGAGGCGAACGCGGTGCGCTCCGGCGAGCCGCGGCTGATCTCGCCGGACAGTGCCCGCGTGGCGGTGGCCGTGGTCCCGACGGACGAGGAGCTGGAGATCGCGACGCAGGCCTACGCGCTGGTTACCGGGTAGTCACTTTGGACTTTCCGCCAGACGGAATATTCCGCTACGAAACAAACCGATAGGATCCGCTCCATGCGCCGTTCCAAAATCGTCTGCACGCTGGGCCCCGCCGTCGACTCGTATGAGCAGCTGAAAGCGCTCATCGAGGCAGGTATGAACGTGGCCCGATTCAACTTCAGCCACGGATCCCAGGCAGAACACCAGGAGCGGTACGACCGCGTCCGGAAGGTCTCCGAGGACACCGGGCACGCGGTCGGCGTCCTGGCCGACCTCCAGGGCCCGAAGATCCGCCTCGAAACCTTCGCCGAGGGTCCCGTCGAGCTGGTGCGCGGTGACGAGTTCACCATCACCACCGAGGACGTCCCCGGCGACAAGTCCATCTGCGGCACCACCTACAAGGGCCTTCCGGGAGACGTCTCCAAGGGCGACCAGATCCTGATCAACGACGGCAACGTCGAGCTCCGGGTGACCGAGGTCGCCGGCTCCCGCGTCAAGACCATCGTCATCGAGGGCGGTGTCATCTCGGACCACAAGGGCATCAACCTGCCGGGTGCCGCCGTCAACGTCCCCGCCCTGTCGGAGAAGGACGTCGACGACCTCCGCTTCGCCCTGCGGATGGGCTGCGACATGGTCGCGCTGTCCTTCGTCCGCGACGCCGACGACGTCAAGGACGTCCACAAGGTCATGGACGAGGAGGGCCGCCGGGTCCCCGTCATCGCCAAGGTGGAGAAGCCGCAGGCCGTGGCCAACATGGAGGCCGTCGTCGACGCCTTCGACGCGGTGATGGTCGCGCGCGGCGACCTGGCCGTCGAGTACCCGCTCGAAAAGGTCCCGATGGTCCAGAAGCGGCTCATCGAGATGTGCCGCCGCAACGCCAAGCCCGTGATCGTCGCCACCCAGATGATGGAATCGATGATCACCAACTCGCGTCCGACGCGCGCGGAGGCGTCCGACGTCGCCAACGCGATCCTCGACGGCGCGGACGCGGTCATGCTGTCGGCCGAGTCCTCGGTCGGCGCCTACCCGATCGAGACCGTCAAGACAATGTCGAAGATCGTCATCGCGGCCGAGGAGGAGCTCCTCTCCAAGGGCCTCCAGCCGCTGGTCCCGGGCAAGAAGCCGCGTACCCAGGGCGGCTCCGTCGCCCGCGCCGCCTGTGAGATCGCGGACTTCCTGGACGCCAAGTCGCTGGTCGCCTTCACCCAGTCCGGTGACACCGCCCGCCGGCTGTCGCGCTACCGCGCCTCGCAGCCGATCCTGGCCTTCACCACCGACCAGCACACCCGCAATCAGCTCACGCTGAGCTGGGGCGTCGACTCGTACATCGTCCCGCACGTGAACAACACCGACGCGATGGTCGACCTCGTGGACGCGGAGCTGCTCAAGCTCAAGCGCTACAACCAGGGCGACACCATGATCATCACGGCCGGTTCGCCCCCCGGTGTCCCGGGCACCACCAACATGGTCCGGGTGCACCACCTGGGCGGCGACGCGCGCGCCTGAGGGGACCGCCGGTCGCCCGACCGGCGAAAAGACTCTGCCGCACGGAGACCGAGGGCGGCACCCCGCAGTGCTGCGGGGTGCCGCCCTCGGTGCCGCGACCGCTCCGGCCTACTCCGGCGGGCCGATGTAGTTCTTGAGGCCCGGGACGGTGAGCGTGCCGCCGAACTGGCCGGCCTGGACGACCTTGACGTCCGTGAAGAACGCGAACGGCACGTTCAGCGGCGGCGGGCTGTTCGGGGTGAACTCGATCGGGATCAGACCGAAGAGGTTGCCCTTGAGGCTTTCGGTGTACATCGTCACCGTGCCGCCGCGGATCTTGGACGTGGACCCCGGACGGGACTTCAGGTGGGCGACGTTCCCGCCCTTGCCGACCGTCTGGTACAGGTCCTTGATGTCCAGCGAGTCCGCCGTGAACTTCAGGACCTTCTTGACCTTGCCGCTCCCCGTCTTCACCTCGACGATGCCGTGGTAGTCCAGGCCGTTGAGGGTCAGCCGCGAGCTGTCGAGGTACCAGGGCTCGTCCGGCAGGAGCGGGATCCCCTGCTCCAGTTCGGCGTCGGCCAGGGCCTTGGCATCGTAGGTCGGGCACGGGAAGGGTTCCTTCCCGTCCGCGTCCTTGCCGTCCTCGGCGTCCTTGTCCTCGGCGTCCTTGTCGGTGGCCTCCTTGTCGGTGGCCTCCTTGTCGGTGGCCTCCTTGTCCGCCGCCTTGTCGGACGGGTCCGCCGTGCTGCCGGTCTCGTCCTTCGGGGCCGTCTCGGTGTTCTTGACCTCCTCGGACAGCTCGGACACCTCGGTGCCGACCTGCTTCGCGGCCTCGCGGATCGCCTCCGCGGCCGGGTCCGGGGTCTGCGCGCCGCTCGGGGTGGGCGCGGGCGCCGGGTCGGTCGTGGTCCGCGCGTCCCTCAGGGGCTTGCCGAGTTCGTCCAGGAGCGTCTCGATCTTGGCGCCGACCCCCAGCGGGTCCAGGGGGTTCGGCTTCTCGGCCGCCGGCGGCGTGGTGCTCGGAGCCGTCTGCGGCGCGGGGGGCTTCTCGGTGGGCGCGCCGGCCGTCGGCCCGGTCGCCGTCGGGCTCGTAGTGGGCTTCGGCTTCACGGCTGCCGAAGCGGACGGTGTGGGAGTCGCGCTGGGCGAGGTGCCCGGCGAAGGAGTCTTCGACGGCTTCGGCGACTCCGTCTTCTTGCTGTCCTCCGGGTCGTCGGACCGCGTCACGCACGGTCCCGGCGCGAAGGGAAGGTCCTTCTCGTCGGCCACGGCCAGCTTCGGCGCCATGCCCATTCCGACGAACACGGCCGTCGGCATGGCCGCCAGCGCCATCGTCTTGCCGACGGGTATCTGGAGCTTGTTCAGCAGCGACTTCCTGGGTGCCGCGTGCCGCGGCCCCTTGCTCTCACGGGACTCTGCGCCTGGGGCCACGCCCCGCTGCGTCTCGTCACCCCGCACTGTTCCTCCCGCCATCGGCGTGGGCAGTCGTCTCGCTCGTGTGTGCCGTTTCCGTCTCGCGCGGTCCCGGGATGCCCTGGGTCCCCGCCATCGCCTCTGCCTTGGTCGGACCGCCCGGCTGCTGGTGCGCCTCGTGCGCGGAGAGCGCCCGCTCGTCGGCCGGCTCCTCGTCGGCCGCCTGCCCGGGAGCCCACGACAGCGCGAGCGCGCCGCCGAGGAGGGCGGGTACGAAGCCCAGCCCGAAGCCGCCGAGATTGGACACCGGAAGCGACACCAGGGCCAGCAGGATCGAGGCGACCCCGGCGAAGACGCGGATGGCCTGCTGGAACCAGAGGGCCAGACCCAGCGTGATCAGCAGGACGCCGATGATCAGCGCGCCGGCGCCACCCGTGGTGGCCATGGCGAGACTGAGGTTCCCCAGCCGGAGGTCCGCGTACGGGAAGTACGCGATCGGGAAGCCGCCGACAAACGTGAACAGCCCCGCCCAGAAGGGGCGGCGCCCGCGCCAGGCACGGAAGTGGTAATACACCACGGTGAGCCAGGCGTCGTCTTCTGCGCGAACGTAAACCGGGGCCTGGGGGTTCATGGACAACAGCTCCCTGGAAACGGTGGTACGGAGAACTCTGTGGAGCCCGGAGGGGCGGTCGGCGACGGCTCGCGCCACCGACCGCCCCTCCGGTCACTCACCGGGACGGATTACTTGGCGTCCTGGTAGCACGGCTGGTCGCCGCTGAGCAGGCGCAGCTTCAGGTCGGGCAGCTTGAACGTGCCCGCCGTCGTCGCCCACGCCTTCTGCCGGACGTTGGTCAGGATCGCCTTGTCCGCGCGCTGCGAGAACGCGTACGGGCTGGCGACCGTACCGGCCTGCGGCTTGGTCTTGTGGCTCGGGTCACCGACCGCGATACCGATGTCCAGGTTCTTGAACTCGGCGTCGGTGTCGAGCTCGGCAACATCGAGGTAGATGTTGTCGGCGACGGCCGGCTTGCCCTTGTGACCGGTCCTCAGCTGCAGGGTGATGTTGCCCAGCGGCGTGGGAGTGACCAGCGACTGGCACATGTTGGTGATTTCCGCGTGACTGAACCCGGAGATGGTGACCGGGTGGTGCTGCGGCTTGCCCTTGAGGTCGTGCCCCTCGGCGATACCGCCGTACTGAATGAGGTTGTCACCGTCGAGCTTGTCGGCCGAGACCTTGAAGTCCTGGCCGGAGACGCTGAAGGACGCCGCGAGAGCGCCCTGCGCCAGACCCACACCGACCGCGGCGGTGGCCGCGATGCTCGGCACCATGACGAGCGCGAAGCGCTTCCATCTGGTCCCGCCACGAATCTGAGAATTCATTTCGTTCCTCCTTCTCGGACGTACATCTCCGGTCCGGGCCGTGCCCGTCCTGGGATGGGAGAAGTGCTACGTCCTCGGGAAGGAGCGCAGGCGGCCGGGCCGCGGCTGTGCCACGTCCGATACACCGGCGATCACCCCCGAGCGACAACCACTGGGCCACGCGTTCGCGCAACCTGGAGGACAGGCCCCACCGGTGCGGCGGAGACCCCCCTGTCCCACGGCCGGTGCCACTGCCACAGGCCGGCTCGGTGGGGACCCTTCACCGCGGCTCCGGATGAGCGGCTCTGCGGGAAGGACCGAGCGTCGCCGATCGTGGTCCATTCCCGGCCGGGGCACAAGGGGGTTCGTTACTGGCGGGTAACGGCCAGATAACCGGGGTACGACCCCCTGCCGTCGGGTAGCAACACACGGTGTCACCCATGGCCACGACGAAACGGGGGAAGACCGAACACTCCGGACAGTTCACGGGGTTCGGCTTACTACGAGTAACAGCGGCCGCGATTGCCAAGTTTTGGCAAAGCGCGGCCGCTGTTTGTCTCCGTGTCAACACAACACCGACGGACGCCGGTGCGCTGGGAACCTTTCTCCGGTACGGACCCTAGAAAAGCACCCGCGCGAGTGCCGTACGGGCCGCCGCCACCCGCGGATCGTCCGCGCCGATGACCTCGAAGAGCTCCAGCAGCCGCAGTCGTACGGCATTGCGCTCGTCACCCGCAGTCACCCGGACGGTGTCCACCAAGCGCCCGAAGGCGTCCTCCACGTGACCGCCGACCAGGTCCAGATCGGCCGCGGCGATCTGCGCCGCCGGGTCGCGCGGGTTCTCGGCCGCGGCGGTGCGCACCGCCTGCGGATCCATGTCCCGCACCCGGGTCAGGAGCTCCGCCTGGGCGAGGCCCAGCTTGGCCTCGGTGTTGGCGGGGTCGTCCACCAGTACGTTCCGGTACGCCCGCGCGGCGCCGGCCAGGTCACCCGCGTCCAGCGCGACGACGGCCGCCTCCAGCAGCGCGTCGTGGGGGCCGGCCGGGACCTCGGCCCCGGCAGCCGCGTCCGGCGCCTCGGCGTTCGGGTCCACCTCCAGGCCGATCAACCCGAAGCGCTCCTCGGCGACCTGGACCAGCTCGGCGAGGGTGGCGCGGATCTGCTGCTCGGGGACCACGCCCTGGAACAGCGGCAGCGCCTGACCGGCGACGACGGCGAAGACGGCCGGGATCCCCTGGATGCCGAACTGCTGCATCAGCGTCTTGTTGGCGTCGACATCGATCTTGGCCAGGACCAGCCGGCCGTTGGCCTCGACGACCAGGCGCTCCAGCAGCGGGCTGAGCTGCTTGCACGGCTCGCACCACTCGGCCCAGAAGTCCAGGACGACCGGGACCTCGGCGGAGAGCTGGAGCACGTCACGTTCGAAGCCGGCCTCGTCTACGTCGAAGACGAGCGCGGACGGCGGCACGGCGCCTGCGGCGGGGGCGCCGCCCTGCTCGGCCTGTCGTGCCGATGCGGCGCGGGCCTGCTCGGCCTTGGCCTTGGCTTCGCCGGCCGCCTTCACAGCGGCGAGGTCGACGACGCCGCTCATGGACATGTTTCTGGGCTGCATGCGTACATCCTCCCCCGAGTGCGCGCGCCGACGAAAAAGATCGCGTGAATTGCGTGCTGCCGCGACCGGTGATGCGGGCGGCGCCGGGTCCCCACCTGGCGCCTGTAGCCTTTCGCGTGGTTGTCGCTCTTACGCTACGAGCCGTAGCGTAACTCCTCCGAGCCCCGCGGCGCTCCGTGATCTGAACCACACCGCCGGGGAACAGGGCCGCTGGGCTACCGGCGGGTATGGTCTCGGCCATGCGCAACCCCAGCCCAGGCAGCGGCCCCCCGCCCGGCCGCACCGGCCGCCCCCGCAGCGCCGCCGCGGACGCCGCCATCCTCGCGGCGACGCGGGACGCGCTGGTCGAACTGGGCTGGTCGAAGCTGACGATGGGCGACGTGTCGGCGCGGGCCGGGGTCGCCAAGACCACCCTCTACCGGCGCTGGGCCGGCAAGAGCGAACTGGTCGTGGACGCGGTGGCGGAGCTCTTCGACTCCCTCGAACTGCCGGACCGGGGCTCCCTCGAAGCCGACATCGAGTACGTGGTGCTGCGCTTCGCGGAGCTGCTGCGGCGACCGGAAGCCCGTACGGCCCTGATGGCGGTGGTCGCGGAATCGACCCGGGACGAGGCGCTGCGCGACCGGATCCGGTCCGCCATCGTGGACCGGCAGAAACGTCTCGTCGTACTGGGTCGCGAACGCGCGCAGGCCCGCGGCGAACTTCCGTACGAGGACGAGTCCGTCGCGGACCACACCACGGACCTGATCTTCGACGTGATCGCGGGCACGGTGGTGCACCGCGCCCTGGTGAGCTCGGAGCCGGTGGACGAATTCTGGGTGGCCACCTTCACGGCCCTGCTGATGCACGGCCTGCGGGGCGGCGCGGCGGCCGCCTGAGGAAAGCGGAAGGGCCGACCCGGGCGCCGCGTACGGACACCCCGGCCGGCCCTCGCCCCTCGGCTCAGAAACCGGGCGGCTCGGTATAGGTGCCCCACTCGTCGCGCAGCACGTTGCAGATCTCGCCCATCGTGGCCTCGGCCCGGGCCGCGTCCAGCATGGCCGGAATCATGTTCGACCCGTCCCGCGCCGCCGCCAGCATCGCCCCCAGGGCCGTCTGCACCGCGGCGTCGTCGCGGCGGCCCTTGCGCGCGGCCAGCTCCTCGACCTGGACGCGCTCCACCTCGTGGCTGACCCGCAGGATCTCCAGGTCCCCGGTGACCGAGCCGTGGTGGACGTTGACACCGACGACCCGCTTGTCCCCCTTCTCCAGGGACCGCTGGTACTGGAAGGCCGACTCGGCGATCTCGCCGGTGAACCAGCCGTCCTCGATGCCCCGCAGGATGCCGGAGGTGATCGGACCGATGGGGTGTCGCCCGTCGGGGTGGGCGCGCAGGCCGCGCTCCTTGATCTGGTCGAAGATCTTCTCGGCGTCCGCCTCGATGCGGTCGGTGAGCTGCTCGACGAACCAGGAACCGCCCAGCGGGTCGGCCACGTTGGCGACGCCGGTCTCCTCCATCAGCACCTGCTGCGTGCGCAGCGCGATCTCGGCGGCCTGCTCGCTCGGCAGGGCGAGGGTCTCGTCGAGGGCGTTGGTGTGCAGGGAGTTCGTACCGCCGAGAACGGCCGCGAGGGCTTCCACGGCGGTGCGCACGACGTTGTTGTACGGCTGCTGCGCGGTGAGCGAGACCCCGGCGGTCTGGGTGTGGAAGCGCAGCCACATCGACTTCTCGCTCTTGGCCCCGTAGACCTCCTTCATCCAGCGGGCCCAGATCCGGCGGGCGGCGCGGAACTTGGCGATCTCCTCGAAGAAGTCGAGGTGCGCATCGAAGAAGAAGGAGAGGCCGGGAGCGAAGACGTCCACGTCCATGCCCCGCGAGAGGCCGAGCTCCACGTAGCCGAACCCGTCGGCGAGGGTGTAGGCGAGCTCCTGCGCGGCCGTCGCTCCGGCCTCGCGGATGTGGTAGCCGGAGACTGACAGCGGCTTGTACGCCGGGATGCCCTTCGCGCAGTACTCCATGAGGTCGCCGATGAGGCGCAGGTGCGGCTCGGGCTCGAAGAGCCACTCCTTCTGGGCGATGTACTCCTTGAAGATGTCGGTCTGGAGCGTGCCGTTGAGCACGGCGGGGTCCACGCCCTGCCGCTCGGCGGCGACCAGGTACATGCAGAAGGCCGGTACGGCGGGGCCCGAGATCGTCATCGACGTGGTGACGTCGCCGAGCGGGATGTCCTTGAACAGGATCTCCATGTCGGCGGCGGAGTCGATGGCGACCCCGCAGTGCCCGACCTCACCGAGGGAGCGGGGGTCGTCGGAGTCCCGTCCCATCAGGGTCGGCATGTCGAAGGCGACGGAGAGCCCGCCGCCGCCGGCGGCCAGGATCATCTTGTAGCGCTCGTTGGTCTGCTCGGCGTTCCCGAAGCCGGCGAACTGCCGGATGGTCCAGGTACGCCCCCGGTACCCGGTGGCGTACAGGCCCCGGGTGTAGGGGTACTCCCCCGGCCACCCGATGCGCTCGAAGCCCTCGTACGCGTCCCCGGGCCGCGGCCCGTAGACCGGATCGACGGCATCGCCGGAGAGCGTGGTGAAATCGGCCTCGCGCTTGCGGGCCTTGTCGTAACGGGCCTGCCAGCGGCGGCGGCCCTCCTCGATGGCGTCAGCGTCCATACCCATGAATTTACTAGGACGTCCTAGTAAATGTCGATGGGCAACCCCGGGGAGTCGTCCCCGGGGAGGTACGAAATTACGCCTTCGCGGTGGCCAGACCGTCGCTGACCAGCGGCTCGACCTCGGCGCGGACCTTGCGCTCGACGAAGAAGGCGGCGAGCGGAATGGTTCCCGACACCATGACCCAGAGCATCTTGCCGAAGGACCACCGGGCCTTGGAGCTCAGGTCGAAGGCGAAGACCAGGTAGATCATGAAGAGCACACCGTGGGCCTGGGACACCACGAAGGTCAGGTCGGCGCCCATGTCGAAGCCGTACTTGAACACCATGCAGGTGCACAGCACCAGCAGCATGACGGCGGTGACATAGGCCAGTACCCGGTAGCGGGTCAGCACGCTCTTCTTCATGCCCCTGAGCCTAACCGTCCGTTTTGCGCGATCTTGACGGGGGCCGCCTCCGCGAGCGGCCTACTCCTCGAAGTCGGCGGCGGCCACCCGCAGCGGGCGCAGCAGGGCGAAGATCTCCGCGCACTCCTCGGAGTCGTACGCGCCGAGGCCGAAGTCGATCTCCATCAGGTCCCGGGTCGCCGCCTCGACGACCTCGCGGCCCTTGTCCGTGATGGAGGCGAGGGTGCCGCGGCCGTCGTTGGGGTTCGGCCGCTTGTCGACGAGTCCGGACCGCACCAGCCGGTCCACGGTGTTCGTCACCGACGTGGGGTGGACCATCAGCCGCTCGCCGATCTTCGACATCGGCAGCTCGCCGGCCTTGGAGAAGGTGAGCAGCACCAGCGCCTCGTAGCGGGCGAACGTCAGCCCGTACGGCTTGACCACCGCGTCGACCTCACCGAGCAGGATCTGGTGCGCGCGCATGATCGAGGTGATGGCCGCCATCGAGGGGACGGGCCCCCAGCGTTGCTGCCAGAGCTCGTCCGCGCGGGCGATGGGGTCGAAGGGAAGGCTGAGCGGCTTGGGCACGCACCCGACCCTACCGGGCGGTCATTTGGCGGCGAGCCCCGTCTCACTCCTCGGCCCTGCGGGCGTCCCGGCGGCGGCCGGTCACCACCGGATCGCCGGCCGGGGTGCGCCGTCCGGGGTGCGCCGCGCGAGGTCGCCGGCGTGGAAGCAGCCGTCGACGGTGCGCGAGCGCGCGCTGCGCTCGGGCGCCCGGCAGTAGCGGCCGCGCCGCCGCTTCCTTCCGCGCCGGCCGACTCGACCCCGGCCGGCCGATGCGGCAACACCCGTGTGCGTCATGCGCGTTCCGAACCACGGGCGCCGGGGACGATCAGCGGAAGGACCACGGAGCCGCTACGACCAGGGGCACGGGAGCGCCCGCCTGCGGGGGCGCGGCGTCGCGGTGTCGTACGACACCGACACCTGTCCGTTATGTCACGATGTCCCGGCCCGCTGTCCGCACCTTCGTCCCGAGGAAGCCGGATGTCCCCCGCCGCCGCCCGCCGCCCCCTCGCCGCCCTCGGCCTCGTCCTGCTCCTCGCGGCCTCCGCGGCCTGCGCCGGCGATCCCGCGCCCGGGCCCGGGCCCCGCGCGCCGGCCGCCCCGTCGGGGACCGCCCTCGGCGGCGCCGGCGCGGGCTCCGGCGCGGGCTCCGGCTCCGGCGCGGAGTCCCCGTACTGGGTGGACCCGCGGAGCGACGCCGCCCGGCAGGTCGCCGCCTGGGAGGCGGCCGGCCGCCACAGCGACGCCCAGGTGCTGCGCCGGATCGCGGACCGGCCGACGGCGCTGTGGGCACCGCCCGGCGATCCCGGACCCGAGATCCGCCGGGCCCGGGCGGGAGCCGGGGCCGCCGACCGGACCCTGGTCGTCGCCGCGCGGAACCTCCCGCGGCGCGACTGCGGCCGGCAGCCGGCCGGCGGCGCCCGGGACGCCGCGGCCTACCGCACCTGGATCGGCGCCGTCGCCGACGCCATCGCGGATGCCAGGGCCGTCGTCGTCCTCGAACCGGACGCCGTCGCGCACCTCGTCGACAACTGCGTCCGGGCCGAGCACCAGGCCGAGCGCTACCGGCTGCTCTCCGAGGCCGTGGACCGGCTCAAGAAGAACCGGAACACCAAGGTCTACCTGGACGCCGGCGGCCCCGTCCGGATCCCGGACCCGAAGGACCTCGTCGAGCCCCTGTCCCGGGCGGGCCTGGGGCGGGCCGACGGCTTCGCGCTCAACGTCTCCGACTTCCAGCCGGACGGAGCGGCCCGGGCGTACGGCGCGGAGATCTCGCGGGCGACGGGCGGCAAGCACTTCGTGGTGGACACCGGTCGAAACGGCGACGGCCCCCTGCCGGGCGACCCGGCCCGGGCCCGGTGCAACCCCCCGGGCCGGTCCCTCGGCACACCGCCGACCGACCGCACGGGCGACCCGCTCGTCGACGCGTACCTGTGGATCGGCCGTCCCGGCGCGTCCGACGGCACCTGCCGCGGCGGCCCCCGGGCGGGCGCGTGGTGGCCGGACTACGCCTTGGGCCTGGCCCGCCGCGCCAGGCAGTAGCGCCGGCGCGGGCAGCGCGATTCCTGACCCCCGGGTACAGGGCCCGTAGCGGCCGGTCCGCCCGGAAGCACCGGCCGCACAGCACGGCGTGTTCAGCCGGCGGAGAGGTGCCGCTCGACCGTTTCCACCTTCGACGTGAGCCCGTCGGTGACGCCGGGGCGGATGTCCGCCTTCATCACGACCGAGACACGCGGGGCGCGGGCCTCCACGGCGGCCACCGCACGCCTGATGACGGACATCACCTCGTCCCAGTCACCCTCGACGGTGGTGAACATGGCGTCGGTGCGGTTCGGCAGCCCGGACTCCCGGACCACGCGCACCGCGTCGGCGACGTACTCGCCCACCTCCTCGCCGACCCCGAGCGGGGTCACGGAGAACGCGACGATCATGCCTCGGCCGCCACGCGCGCGCGGGCCGCGATCACGCTGTCGGCCTCCTCGCGCTTGAGCAGCTTGTCTCCGTACAGCCCGCCGAAGGGCAGCACCGCGAGCAGGAAGAAGAAGAGGACCTTCTTGAAGGGCCACTTCGCCCGGTTCCAGACATCCAGCAGGAAGACCGCGTAGACGACGAACAGGAACCCGTGCAGGATGCCGAGCGGCATCATCAGGTAGTCGATGTCCGAGATCCGGCTCAGCAGCGATCCGAAGATCAGCAGGGCCGGGAACGACAGCGCCTCGGGTACGGAGATGAGGCGCAGCCGGTGCAGGGCGGAGGCGGTCTTGATGTCCACGAGGAACCTTCGGGGGTGGCGGCCAGGGGTCCGGTCCAGTGTCTCAGCCGCATTGCGCGATCTTGACCCGGGGCCCGGCGCGACGCCGGACCGACCGCGGCGGCCGCGCCCGTACCGGCCCGGTGTGGCATATATCGGCCACGGGAGTCTGTTCGGGCCCGTCCGCTGCCGATAACGTCTCCCCGTGGCTCAGTTCCGACTTCAAGGCAGCAAGGTGCTCGCCGTCGACCTGACCGGGGACGCCGTGAAAGCGAAGAACGGCTCCATGGTCGCGTACGACGGTCAGATGGCCTTCAAAAAGATGACCGGTGGCGGTGAGGGCATCCGGGGGATGGTGACCCGGCGCCTGACCGGCGAGCAGATGACCGTGATGGAGGTACAGGGGCACGGCACCTGCTTCTTCGCCGACCGCGCGAGCGAGATCAATCTGGTCGCCCTGCGCGGCGAGAAGCTCTACGTCGAGTCCAGCAACCTGCTGTGCACCGACGCCGGCCTGCGCACCGGCACCACCTTCACCGGCCTGCGCGGCGCCTCGACGGGCAACGGCCTCTTCACGACGACCGTCGAGGGCTCCGGCCAGGCGGCGGTCCTCTCGGACGGCCCGGCCGTGGTGCTGCGGGTCAGCGCCCAGTACCCGCTCTCCGTCGACCCGGGGGCGTACATCGCGCACACCGGCGACCTCCGGCAGTCCTTCCAGTCCGGCGTGAACTTCCGCACGCTGATCGGCGAGGGCTCCGGGGAGGCGTTCCAGATCCGCTTCGAGGGCGAGGGCCTGGTGTACGTGCAGCCCAGCGAGCGCAACACCGTGGGGGGCGACGTCTGATGCCGTTCCGCGAGATCAACTCGAAGATGGTCGAGGCCCAGGTCGTCCCGGGGCAGAAGATGTACAGCCAGCGCGGGGCGATGCTCGCCTACCGCGGCGAGGTGTCCTTCACCCCCAGCCTGACCGGTGGTCAGGGCGGTGTGATGGGGATGATCGGCCGGCGCGTGGCGAACGAGCAGACCCCGCTGATGACGGTCGAGGGCAGCGGCACCGTGATGTTCGGCCACGGCGGCCACCACATCCAGGTGATCCACCTGTCCGGCGAGACGCTCTACGTGGAGGCCGACCGGCTCCTCGCCTTCGACGGCACCCTCCAGCAGGGCACGATGTTCATGGGCTCCCAGGGCGGGGTCATGGGCATGGTGCGCGGCCAGGTGACCGGGCAGGGCCTGTTCACCACCACCCTCAAGGGCCACGGCGCGGTCGCCGTCATGGCCCACGGCGGGGTCATCGAGCTCCCCATCACCCCGCAGCGCCCGGTCCACGTGGACCCGCAGGCGTACGTCGCGCACCACGGCGAGGTGCGCAACAAGCTCTCCGCCGCGGTCGGCTGGCGGGACATGGTGGGGCGCGGCTCCGGTGAGGCGTTCCAGCTGGAGCTGTCCGGCCAGGGAGCGGTGTACGTACAGGCCTCGGAGGAGAAGCTGTGAACTTTGGCCCCGTGACGGGCGGACCCGGCGGCCCGGTGGTCTTCGACCCGTACACCCTGCCGTCCGACGACAACGTGAACGCGTACACCTTCTGCGTCGAACTCAAGGGGAGCCAGTGGTTCCTGCAGAAGGGCAAGATGATCTCGTACTACGGGAGCATCGAGTTCAACGGCATCGGCCACGGCCGCTTCGACCGGCTGCTGCGCACCAGCTTCCACTCGCCGCTGCACGCCGGCGACTGGGTGGTGGCCGAGGGGCAGGGCAAGATGCTGCTGGCCGACCGGGCCTTCGACGTGAACTCCTTCGACCTGGACAACGGCAACCTGACGATCCGGTCGGGCAACCTGCTCGCGTACCAGCCCTCCCTGGCCCTCAAGCAGTCGATCGTCCCGGGGTTCCTCACGCTGATCGGAACCGGGAAGTTCGTCGCCGCGTCCAACGGACCGGTGGTGTTCATGGAGCCGCCGCTGCGCGTGGACCCGCAGGCGCTGGTCGGCTGGGCGGACTGCCCCTCGCCGTGCCACCACTACGACCACGGCTACATGTCGGGCGTGATGGGCGGGCTGCGTTCGCTGACCGGTATCGGGGGCGCCTCCGGCGAGGAGCACCAGTTCGAGTTCGTCGGGGCCGGTACGGTGCTGCTCCAGTCGTCCGAGATGCTGATGGCGGAGCAGGCGGTGGGGACGATCGGCGCGGAGCCGGGCGTTCCGGGCGTCGGCCACCAGGCGCAGGGGCACGGCTCCGCGAGTGTTCCGCGGATGCCTGGGCAGCTGGGTGATCTCCAGCGCCGCTTCGGACTGTGAGACCCGGAGCTTCGACCCGAACCTCGACGGACTTCGACCCGGACCTTCCGCATCTTTGTACGCAATTCAACTTCTTAGGTAGAGTTCACTCATGGAGACCATGGAGACCGACACGGCCGCCGCCCCCCGGACCCCGTCCGGGGACACCCCCTGGCTGTCCGACGCCGAGCAGTGCGCCTGGCGCACCCACCTGGACGTCAGCAGACTGCTGATGCACCAGCTGGAAAAGGATCTCCAACCGTTCGGGCTCACGAACAACGACTACGAGATCCTCGTGAACCTCTCGGAGTCGGCGGACCACCGGATGCGCATGAGCGACCTCGCGACCGCGACCCTGCAGTCCAAGAGCCGGCTGTCCCACCAGATCACCCGCATGGAGACGGCGGGCCTGGTCCGCCGCGAGAACTGCGAGTCCGACCGCCGCGGTCTGTACGCGGTACTCACCGGCGAGGGCATGGACACCATGCGCAAGGTCGCCCCGCACCACGTGGCGTCCGTCCGTCGGCACTTCATCGACCTGCTGCCGCCGGAGGCCCTGGCGACGCTGCGCGCCTCGCTGCACCCGGTGGCCGAGCACCTGCGGAACAACCGCGGCAAGGTCTGACGGCGGGCGCTCGACGCGCCCCGGACGGCGCTCGGCCGCACAATGGGGCAGGTACCCACCCAAAGCCGACCGCCGTCGCACGCCCGCGTGCGGCCCCGGCCGGCCCGAGGAGGTCCAGTCATGAAGCGCAACGTCCACGTCTCCGCAGCCGCGTCCGTCGTCCTGGTGCTGGGAGGACCGGTGGCGGCCGCGGCAGCGGCGACCGCCGACACGGCGAGAGCCGTGACCGCCGTCGCCGTGCTCCCCGCCGCCGATACGGCCGAGGAGGCCTCGGCGGCGGCCCTGAAGCACTTCCCGGGCGTCGTCGAGTCCCTCGACAAGGACGGCACCGTCTGGCACGCCGACGTGATCAGCAAGGACGGCAAGACGCACGTCGAGCTGGAGGTCGCGGCCGACGGGACGGTCACCGAACGGGACCGCGACACCGGCCAGAACGCCGCCGCGTACAAGGAACTGCTGGCCGCCGAGGTCACCGCCGACGAGGCGATCAAGGCGGGCGCGGCCGCCCACCCCGGCGCGGTGTGGACCGTCGAGTGGAACGACGACGACGGCAGCCGCTCCTGGCACGTCGAGGTCCGCGGCTCCGACGGCAGCACCTGGGACGGCCAGGTGGACCCGAAGACGGGCAAGGTCACGGCGTCCGACGCGAACGACAGCGGCAACGACACCGGCAACGACAGCGACCAGAACGGCGGCAACTGACGCGGCGCCCCGCGAACGGGCGGGGGCGGGGACCGGCTCCGCGCCGGTCCCCGCCCCCACTGAGGGCCCGGACCCCGAACCCGGGGTCCGGGCCCTCAGGCCTCCGTCAGCGTCGCGAGCAGCGCGTCCGCGGCCGCGTACGGGTCCAGCTCCCCGACGGCGACCCTGGCGGCGAGCGCGTCGAGGTGCGCGTCCCCGTGCAGGTCCGCCATCCGCGCCCGCAGCGCCGTCACGGCGATCGTCTCGACCTCCCGCGCCGCCCGGGCGGTACGCCGCTCGGCGAGCACGCCCCGCTCGTCCATCCACGCCCGGTGCTTCTCCAGGGCCTCGACCAGTTCGTCGATGCCCTGGCCGCGCGCGGCCACGGTCTTCACGATCGGCGGCCGCCAGTCCCCGGCGCCGCGGGACTCCCCCAGGCTCAACATGTGGTTCAGCTCCCGGGCGGTGGCGTCGGCGCCGTCCCGGTCCGCCTTGTTCACCACGTACACGTCGCCGATCTCCAGGATGCCCGCCTTCGCGGCCTGGATCCCGTCGCCCATTCCGGGGGCCAGCAGCACCACCGAGGTGTCGGCCTGGGAGGCGATCTCCACCTCCGACTGGCCGACACCGACGGTCTCGACCAGGATCACCTCGCAGCCGGCCGCGTCCAGCACCCGGATCGCCTGCGGGGCGGCCCACGCCAGCCCGCCCAGGTGCCCCCGGGTGGCCATGGAGCGGATGTACACGCCGGGGTCCGACGCGTGGTCCGACATGCGCACCCGGTCACCGAGGAGCGCCCCGCCCGAGAAGGGCGAGGACGGGTCGACGGCGAGGACCCCGACCCGCTTGCCGGCCTTGCGGTACGCGGAGACCAGGGCCGAGGTCGAGGTCGACTTGCCGACGCCCGGCGACCCCGTCAGGCCCACCACGTACGCCCCGCCCGTCAGCGGAGCCAGGGCCGCCATCACCTCGCGCAGCTGCGGAGACGCCCCCTCGACCAGGGAGATCAGTCGGGCCACCGCCCTCGGCCGGCCCTCGCGCGCCTGGGCCACCAGCTGGGGGACGTCCACCGCCGTCATACGTGCTGCGCTCCTCGGTTCTCGTACGGTACGGGTGCGGTAGGTACGGGCTACGGGGCCTGGGTGCCCGGCACGCGCACGATCAGCGCGTCGCCCTGACCGCCGCCGCCGCACAGCGCGGCCGCGCCGATCCCGCCGCCGCGCCGCTTGAGCTCCAGCGCCAGGTGAAGGACCACGCGGGCGCCGGACATGCCGATCGGGTGGCCCAGGGCGACGGCGCCGCCGTTGACGTTCACCTTTTCCGGGCTCACCCCGAGGTCCTTCATTGACTGCACCACGACCGCGGCGAAGGCCTCGTTGATCTCGATGAGGTCCAGGTCGGAGACGTCCAGCCCGTCCTTCTTCAGGGCGTGCCGGATCGCGTTGGACGGCTGCGACTGGAGGGAGTTGTCCGGTCCGGCCACGTTGCCGTGGGCGCCGATCTCGGCGAGCCACTCAAGGCCGAGCTCCTCGGCCTTCGCCTTGCTCATCACGACCACGGCGGCGGCGCCGTCGCTGATCTGCGAGGAGGTGCCGGCGGTGATGGTGCCGTCCTTCGCGAAGGCCGGGCGCAGCTTGCCGAGGGACTCCGCGGTGGTCTCCGGACGGATGCCCTCGTCCGCCGAGAAGACGACCGGGTCGCCCTTGCGCTGCGGGATCTCGACCGGGGTGATCTCGGCCTCGAAGACGCCGTTCTTCTGCGCGGCCGCGGCCCGCTGGTGCGAGGCGGCGGCGAACTCGTCCTGCGGGGCGCGCTCGATGCCCAGGCGGGTGTTGTGCTTCTCGGTGGACGCGCCCATCGCGATGTTCTCGAAGGCGTCCGTGAGCCCGTCGTGGGCCATCGCGTCGAGCATCTCGACGGCGCCGTACTTGTAGCCCTCGCGCGACTTGGGCAGCAGGTGCGGGGCGTTGGTCATGGACTCCTGGCCGCCGGCGACCACGATGTCGAACTCGCCGGCGCGGATCAGCTGGTCCGCCAGGGCGATCGCGTCCAGGCCGGACAGGCACACCTTGTTGATGGTGAGGGCGGGCACGTTCATCGGGATGCCGGCCTTGACCGCCGCCTGGCGGGCCGGGATCTGGCCCGCACCGGCCTGGAGGACCTGGCCCATGATCACGTACTGCACCTGGTCGCCGGAGATCCCGGCGCGGTCCAGCGCGGACTTGATGGCGAAACCGCCGAGGTCGGCACCCGAGAAGGACTTCAGCGAGCCGAGCAGACGCCCCATGGGCGTGCGGGCCCCGGCGACGATCACTGACGTGGTGTTGTTCGATCCGGACATGAGGCACGGCCCCTTGGATGAGGAGTGAACGAGGGTTTACGTCAATGTACTGAGCGGTACCCGCAGCGGTCACCGGGCAGTCGGTGTGATGGCGCGCACGTTGCGTGACCACCCTCCGGGACGGTGCACTGGACCCATGCTGACAAGAATCGACCACATCGGGATCGCCTGCTTCGACCTCGACAAGACCGTCGAGTTCTACCGTGCCACGTACGGCTTCGAGGTGTTCCACTCCGAGGTGAACGAGGAGCAGGGCGTTCGCGAGGCCATGTTGAAGATCAACGAGACGTCCGACGGCGGCGCCTCCTACATCCAGCTCCTGGAGCCCACCCGCGAGGACTCCGCGGTGGGCAAGTGGCTGGCCAAGAACGGCGAGGGGGTCCACCACATCGCCTTCGGCACCGAGGACGTCCTGGGCGACTCGGAAGCCATCCGCGGCAAGGGCGTCCGCGTCCTCTACGACCAGCCCCGGACCGGCTCCATGGGGTCCTCGATCACCTTCCTGCACCCCAAGGACTGCCACGGAGTCCTCACCGAACTGGTCACGGCCGACCCGCGGCACTGATGGCCCGATTCCCCGGCCGGTAGAGTGGCCATGGCTCGGCCGGGGTTCGGTGCGGAGACGGGGTCGGGGCCTGTGACCCCTGCCCCGGTATCTGACACCATTCCCCCGGGGGCGTCGTTCAGCGGGCGAGCGATGCTCAATTGGGAGTGAGCTTGCGACCAGGGGACGGATGGGACCGCGCTGTGCGGGGCTACGAAAGCCAGGAGAGCCATCAGGCCGAGGCCGACCATCTCTCGCGCTTCGAGGCCGAGATGGAGCGGCTGAAGAAGGAGCGCGGGAAGGCCGTCCAGCACGCTGAGGACCTGGGATACCAGGTCGAGGTGCTGCGCGCCAAGCTCCACGAGGTACGCCGCAGTCTGGCGTCCCGCCCCGCCTACGACGGCGCGGACATGGGCTACCAGGCGGAGCAGCTGCTCCGCAATGCCCAGATCCAGGCCGACCAGATGCGCTCCGACGCCGAGCGCGAGCTGCGCGACGCCCGCGCCCAGACCCAGCGCATCCTCCAGGAGCACGCCGAGCACCAGGCGCGCCTGCAGGCCGAGCTGCACGCCGAGGCCGTCAACCGGCGCCAGCGCCTGGACCAGGAGCTCAACGAGCGCCGCCAGACCGTCGAGGCCCACGTCAACGAGAACGTGGCCTGGGCGGAGCAGCTGCGCGCCCGTACGGAGTCCCAGGCACGCCGGCTCATGGAGGAGTCCCGCGCCGAGGCCGAGCAGTCCCTGAACGCCGCCCGCGCCGAGGCCGCCCGGGTCGCCGAGGAGACCCGGCGCCGGATGGCCGCCGACGCGGAGGCCGCCCGCGCGGAGACCGAGGCGACCCTGCTGCGGGCCCGCAAGGAGGCCGAGCGGCTGCTGACCGCCGCCTCCGCGCAGGCCCAGGAGGCCACCGAGCACGCCGAGCGGCTGCGCTCCACCACTTCCGCCGAGGCCGAGCAGACCCGGCGCCAGACCATGGACCTGGGCCGGGTCGCCGAGTCCCGCGTGCAGGAGGCGGACGCCGCCCTGCGCGAGGCGCGCGCCGAGGCCGAGAAGCTGCTCGCGGAGGCGAAGGAGAGCGCCGCCCGGCAGCTGGCCTCCGCCGAGTCCGTCAACGAGCAGCGCACCCGTACCGCCAAGGAGCAGGTCGCCCGGCTGGTCGGCGAGGCCACCAAGGAGACCGAGGCCCTCAAGACGGAGGCCGAGCAGGCCCTGGCCGACGCCCGCGCCGAGGCGGAGCGACTGCGCACCGAGGCCGGCGAGCAGGCCCGTACGGCCGCCGCGGAGGACACGGCGGCGCAGCTGGCGAAGGCGGCCCGCACCGCCGAGGACGTACTGAACAAGGCCTCGGAGGACGCCCGCGCCACCACCCGTGCCGCGTCCGAGGAGGCCGAGCGGATCCGACGCGAGGCCGAGAGCGAGGCCGAGCGGCTGCGGCTGCAGGCGGCGACCACGGCCGACGAGCTCAAGGGCGCCGCGAAGGACGACACCGAGGAGTACCGGGCCCGCACCGTAGAGCTGCAGGCGGAGGCCCGCAGGCTGCGCGGCGAGGCAGAGCAGCTGCGCGCGGAGGCCGTCGCCGAGGGCGAGCGGATCCGCGGCGAGGCCCGCCGCGAGGCGGTCCAGCAGATCGAGGAGGCCGCCCGGACCGCCGAGGAGCTCCTCGGCAAGGCCAAGGCGGACGCGGACGAGCTGCGCGGCGGGGCGACCGCCGAGAGCGAGCGGGTCCGCGCCGAGGCCGTCGAGCGGGCCACCACCCTGCGCAAGCAGGCCGAGGAGACGCTGGAGCGCACCCGCGCCGAGGCCGAGCGGCTGCGCGCCGAGGCCGAGGAGCGGGCCGAGGCCGTACGGGCCGAGGCCGACGCCGCGGCCCGCGCCCGGCGCGAGGAGACCGAGCAGGCGCTGGCCGCCAAGCGGGCGGAGGCCGACGAGGAGCTCGTCCGGCTGCACAGGGAGGCCGAGGGCCGGCTGGGCACGGCCGAGCAGACGCTGCGCGACGCCCGCGCGGCGGCCGAGGGCCTGCGCCGCGAGACCGCCGAGGAGAACGACCGGCTGCGCGCCGAGTCCGCGGAGCGGATCCGCGGTCTCCAGGCGCAGTCTCAGGCCGAGGCCGAGCAACTGCGCACGGAGGCCGCCGAGGACGCCGGACGGGTACGGGCGGAGGCCGAGCAGGCCGCCGTACGGCTGCGCGGCGAGGCCGAGGCCGAGGCCGAGCGGGTGCGCACGGAGGCGCAGGAAACCGCCGACCGACTGCGCGCCGAGGCGAAGGCCGCGGCCGAGCGGGTCGCCGCGGAGGCCGCCGAGGCACTGTCCGCGGCCGCCGAGGAGGCCGCGCGCCGCCGCCGGGAGTCCGAGGAGACCCTGTCGTCCGCCCGGACCGAGGCGGAGCAGGAGCGGGCCCAGGCCCGCGAGCAGAGCGAGGAACTGCTGGCCGCGGCCCGCAAGCGCTCCGAGGAGGCGCAGGCCGAGGCGGCCCGCCTGACCGAGGAGGCCGAACGGCGCGCGTCGGAGCTGGTGTCGGCGGCGGAGGCCACCGCCCAGCAGGTACGCGACTCCGTGGCCGGGCTGCACGAGCAGGCCGAGGAGGAGGTCGCCGGACTGCGCAGCGCCGCCGAGCACGCGGCGCAGCGCACGAGGACCGAGGCCGAGGAGGAGGCCGAGCGGGTCCGCGGCGACGCACACGCGGAACGCGAGCGTGCCGCCGAGGACGCTGCCCGGGTCCGCAGCGAGGCGCGCGCCGAGACCGACGCGGCGAAGGCCCTGGCCGAGCGCACCGTCGGCGACGCGATCGCCGAGGCGGAGCAGCTTCGCTCCGACACGGCCGAGTACGCGCAGCGGGTGCGCACCGAGGCCACGGACGCGCTGGCCGCGTCCGAGCGGGACGCGGCCCGGACCCGGGCGGACGCCCGTGACGACGCCAACCGCATCCGCGGCGAGGCGGCGGAGGCGCTGGAGGCGTCCCGCGCCGAGGGCGCCCGGATCCGTACGGAGGCCACGCAGGAGGCGGAGCGGGTCGTCGCCGAGGCCGAGGCAGAGGCGCGGCGCCTCACCGCCGAGGCGGCGGAGGCCGCGGAGGCCACCCGCGCCGAGGCCGCGGGCACGCTGGACGAGGCCCGGTCCGAGGGCAACCGGCTGCGGACCGAGGCCGCGGAGCAGGCCGACCGGCTCGTCACCGAGGCCGCCGCGGAGGCGGACCGACTCGTCGAGGAGACCCGCGCCGCCAACGCCGTCACCGTGGGCGAGGCCGCGGCGGAGGCCGAACGGCTTGCCGCCGAGGCGGCCCGGACCCTGGAGAGCGCGCGTGCCGAGGCGCGGGCGCTCACCGCGCAGGCGGCCGGGACCCTGGCCGGGGCCGAGCGGGACGCCGCGAAGATCATGGTCGACTCGCGCGCCGAGGGCGACCGGCTGGTCGAGGAGACCCGCGCGGCCAACGAGCGCACGGTCGGCGAGGCCGCGGCCGAGGCCGAGCGGCTGCGCGCGGACGCGGCCCGGGCCCTGGACGACGCCCGTGCGGAGGGCGGCCGGATCATCGGCGAGGCCACCGCGGAGGCGGACCGCGTCACGGTCGCGGCCAACGAGACCCTGGCGAGCGCCGAGCGGGAGTCCGAGCAGACCCTGGACGAGGCACGCGCCGAGGCCAACCGGCTGCGGACCGAGGCGGCCGAACAGGCCGACCGGCTCATCACCGAGGCCGCGTCGGAGGCCGGCAAGCTCACCGAGAAGACCCGCAAGGACAACGAGCGCACCGTCGGCGAGGCGACCGGCGAGGCCGAGCGGCTGCGCGCGGAGGCGACGGAGGCCCTGTCCTCGGCGCAGGAGCACGCGACCCGTACCCGGTCCGAGGCCGAGCGGGTCAAGGCCGAGGCGGCGACCGAGGCGGAGCGCACCCGTGCGGAGGCCCGCGCGGAGTCCGAGCGGCTGCTGGACGAGGCCCGCGAGGAGGCCAACAAGCGCCGCAGCGAGGCCGCCGAGCAGGTCGACCGCCTCATCACCGAAGCCGCTTCGGAGGCCGACAAGCTCACGGCGGACGCGCGGGCGCAGGCTCTGGCCGCCACGACGGCGGCCGAGGAGCAGGCCGACGCGATGGTCGACGCCGCCCGCAAGGAGGCCGCGCGGATCGCTTCGGAGGCGACCGTCGAGGGCAACTCCCTCGTGGAGAAGGCCCGTACGGACGCGGACGAGCTGCTGGTCGGCGCGCGCACGGACGCCGCCGCCATAAGGGAGCGGGCGGAGGAGCTGCGCGGCCGCGTGGAGGCGGAGGTCGAGGAGCTGCACGAGCGGGCCCGCCGGGAGTCGGCCGAGCAGATGAAGTCGGCGGGCGAGCGCGTGGACAAGCTGGTGCGGGCGGCGACCGAGCAGAGCGTCGAGGCCGAGGCGAAGGCCAAGGCCCTGGTGTCGGACGCGAGCAGCGAGGCGAGCAAGGTGCGCATCGCCGCGGTCCGCAAGGCCGAGGCGCTGCTCAAGGAGGCCGAGCAGAAGAAGGCCGAGGTGGTCCGGGTGGCGGAGGGCGCCCTCGCGGAGGCCAGGGCCGAGGCCGAACGCCTTGTCGAGGAGGGCCGCCGTGAGCTGGAGGTCCTGGTGCGCAGGCGCGAGGACATTCAGGCGGAGATCTCCCGTGTCCAGGACGTTCTTGAGGCGTTGGAATCATTCGAAGCGCCCTCGGGCGGCGGAAAGCCTTCGGTCGGCGGCCAGGGCGCGGGGGGCGTGAAGGCCGGCGCGGCAGCAGGTTCCACTCGTTCGAGTGGCAAGACGTCAGAGGGGTAGTCATCGCACAGGGATGTGTGCTCCTGATAGAGGTGCAGGCGAACGAGTGACAAGCATTCTGTCGCCTTGCCACTCAAAAGGGGTCTCATTGTCCAGATCAAACGTGGATTGACTCGATGACACGCCGTCTGGGCGCCTAGGATCGCCTTAACACCTCACGTAGCACCTCATCGGTCTCATTCGACAGGAACCCCATGAGCGACACTTCCTCCCCCTTCGGCTTCGAGCTCGTGCGGCGTGGTTACGACCGCGGTCAGGTGGACGACCGCATTACCAAGCTGGTCTCCGACCGCGACAGCGCCCTTGGACGTATCAACTCTCTGGAAAAGCGGATCGAGGAGCTGCACCTCGAGACGCAGAACGCCCAGGCACAAGTGAGCGACGCCGAGCCGTCGTACGCCGGCCTCGGCGCCCGGGTCGAGAAGATCCTGCGTCTCGCGGAGGAGGAGGCGAAGGACCTGCGCGAGGAGGCCCGTCGCGCTGCCGAGCAGCACCGCGAGCTCGCCGAGTCGGCGGCCCAGCAGGTGCGCAACGACGCCGAGTCGTTCGCGGTGGACCGCAAGACGAAGGCGGAGGACGAGGGCGTCCGCATCGTCGAGAAGGCCAAGGGCGACGCCACCACCCTGCGTGCGGAGGCCCAGAAGGACGCCGCCTCCAAGCGCGAGGAGGCCGACGCGCTCTTCGAGGAGACCCGTGCCAAGGCCGCCCAGGCCGCAGCGGACTTCGAGACCAACCTGGCCAAGCGCCGTGAGCAGTCCGAGCGCGACCTGGCCTCGCGTCAGGCCAAGGCCGAGAAGCGCCTCGCGGAGATCGAGCACCGCGCGGAGCAGCTGCGCCTGGAGGCCGAGAAGCTGCGCACGGACGCGGAGCGCCGCGCCCGCCAGACCGTCGAGACCGCGCAGCGCCAGGCCGAGGACATCGTCGCCGACGCCAACGCCAAGGCCGACCGCATCCGCAGCGAGTCCGAGCGCGAGTTGGCGGCGCTCACCAACCGCCGCGACTCGATCAACGCGCAGCTGACCAACGTCCGCGAGATGCTGGCCACCCTGACCGGTGCGGCCGTCGCGGCGGCCACCCCGATCGTCGACGACGAGCCGGTCTCGCGCGGTGTCCCGGCGCAGCAGAGCCGCTAGTACGCCGCTTTCCCTCGCTGGTAGCGAAACCGGCGGATCAGGGCCGTATGTCACCTGTTCGAGGTGGCGTACGGCCCTTCCGGGCTCTAGCGTGGCCCGCATGATCGAGCTTGAGGGCCTTACCAAACGATTCGGCGCGAAGACCGCCGTGGACAACCTCAGCTTCCAGGTCAGACCGGGGGTGGTGACCGGCTTCCTCGGCCCCAACGGGGCGGGCAAGTCCACGACCATGCGCATGATGCTCGACCTCGACAACCCGACCAGCGGTACGGTCCGGATCGACGGGAAGCACTACCGGGACCTGCCGGAGCCACTGAAGTACATCGGGGCGCTGCTCGACGCGAAAGCCATGAACGGCGGTCGCAGCGCCTACAACAACCTCCTCTGCCTCGCCCAGTCGAACCGGATCCCCGAGCGCCGCGTCTCCGAGGTGCTGGACCTGGTCGGACTGACGGCCGTGGCGAAGAAGAAGTCGAAAGGATTTTCGCTGGGTATGGGGCAGAGGCTGGGAATCGCCTCCGCGCTGCTCGGCGATCCGGAGATCCTGATGTTCGACGAACCCGTCAATGGTCTGGACCCGGAGGGAATTCTCTGGATCCGAAATCTTATGAAGGGGCTCGCCGCAGAAGGAAGGACGATCTTCGTGTCCTCCCACCTGATGAGCGAAATGGCGCTGACCGCAGACCATTTGGTCGTCATCGGCCAGGGACGGCTGCTGGCCGACCTGTCGATGGCCGATTTCATCCAGCAGAACTCGCGCAGCTACGTCCGGCTTCGCTCGCCGCAGCAGGAGCGGCTCAAGGACGTCCTGCACGAGGCCGGGATCGACGCCATCAGTGTCCCGGCCACCGGCGCGCTGGAGATCGACGGCGTGGGTCCGGAGAAGCTCGGCGAGCTGGCCGCCCAGCACCAGATCGTGCTGCACGAACTCAGCCCGCAACGGGCTTCACTGGAGGAAGCGTTCATGCGCATGACGGCGGACTCCGTCGAGTACCACGCCCACGCGCCCGGCGCGCCGGGGACCCTCGGCGGCCCCGCCGACAACCCGGCCCGCCCCGCCGACGTCCCCGCCTGGGGCGCCGGCCACGACGCGGTGCGCAAGGGCGGCGAGTGACCATGTCCTTCCCCGCAGTCCTCAAGTCCGAGTGGACCAAGATCCGCACCGTCGCCTCCACGACCTGGACCCTGGTCTCCGCCCTCGTGGTCACGGTCGGGATCAGCGCCGCGCTGTGCGCCTTCTTCAACGCGGCCTTCAACGACATGCCGGCGGAGCAGCAGGCCACCTTCGACCCGACCCTGGCCAGCTTCGCCGGCATGAGCCTCGGCCAGCTGGCGATGATCGTCTTCGGCGTGCTGGTGGTCGGCACCGAGTACAGCTCCGGCATGATCCGCACCTCCCTGGCCGCCGTGCCGAAGCGCGCGAGCCTGCTGTTCGGCAAGCTGATCGTGGCCACCGGGCTGGCCCTGGTCGTGGGTCTGGCGACCAGCTTCCTGTCCTTCTTCCTCGGGCAGGCCATCCTGGGCGACCGCAGCATCGGCATCGGCGCGGACAACGTCCTGCGCGCCGTGATCGGCGCCGGGCTGTACATGGCGCTGATCGCCCTGTTCTCCATGGGCGTGACGACCATGCTGCGCAGCTCGATGCTGGCGCTCGGCATCCTGATGCCGTTCTTCTTCCTGGTGTCCAACATCCTCGGGGCGGTGAGCGCCACCCGGAAGGTGGCCCAGTACTTCCCGGACCAGGCCGGCTCCAAGATCATGCAGGTGGTGCCGGGCGCCATGGACAGCGCCGAGACCCCCTACGGACCGTGGGGCGGCTTCGGGATCATGGCCCTGTGGGCACTGGCCGCCGTGATCGGGGGCTACGTCGTCCTCAAGAAGAGGGACGCGTGAGGGTCTCGTCCTTCTGACGTACTACGGGTGATCCCCGGGTCGGGCTCAGGGGTTCCTCAGGGATCCGGCCCGGGACGGAACCGTAGGAGACTCGATATCCTCTTAACCCTTACACGGGCGAGAGTCGTCCCGGCCTGGCAAGGGGCAGCAAGATGATCGAGGCAGTCGGCCTGACCAAGCGCTTCGGCGCGAAGACCGCTGTCGACCAGCTGTCCTTCCAGGTCAGGCCCGGACACGTCACCGGATTCCTGGGGCCCAACGGCTCCGGGAAATCCACCACCATGCGCATGATCCTCGGCCTGGACCGGCCCACCGCCGGCCGGGTCACGATCAACGGCCTCCCCTTCCGGGAGCTGCCGAACGCCCAGCGGCACGTCGGGGCCCTGCTCGACGCGAAGGCCGTGCACGGCGGCCGCCGGGCCCGCACCCACCTGCTCTCCGTCGCCCAGCTCTCCGGCATCCCGGAGCGGCGGGTGGACGAGGTACTGGCCGTGGTCGGCCTCCAGGACGTCGCCCGGCAGCGCACGAAGGGCTTCTCGCTCGGCATGGGCCAGCGGCTCGGCATCGCCACCGCCCTGCTCGGGGACCCGCAGGTGCTGCTCTTCGACGAACCGGTCAACGGACTCGACCCCGAGGGCATCCTCTGGGTCCGCAACCTCATGCGCCGGCTCGCCGCCGAGGGACGCACCGTCTTCGTCTCCTCGCACCTGATGAGCGAGATGGCGCTCACCGCCGACCACTTGATCGTGATCGGCCGGGGCCGATTGCTGGCCGACATGGGCACCCAGGAGTTCATCACCCACAACTCGGCCGGATTCGCTCGGGTACGCACGGCCGACACCGGCCCCGATGGCCGGGACGCACTGGGTACGGCGCTCACCGGGGCGGGCGGCCGGGTCCTCCAGGAGCCCGACGGGGCACTGCGCGTGACCGGCCTGGAGCTCCCGCGCATCGCGGACCTCGCCCACGGGGCCGGCGTACGGCTGTGGGAGCTGTCACCGCACCGGGCCTCGCTGGAGGAGGCCTACATGCGGATGACGCAGTCCTCCGTCGAGTACACCTCCACCGAGGATCCGCGGGCCGAGCTGTGGGAGCCGGAGCCCCTGACCCTCCCCGCGTGGGAGGACGAGGTCCCGGTCCCGGAGACGCCCCGGGCGGGCTTCTACGCGCCCCCTCCGCCCGGCGCCGGCGGCCGGCCCTTCCTGATGCCCAGCGATCCCGGCGAACTCGCCGCAAGCGCCAAGAACAACCCCGAGGACTCCCGATGACCGGCCCCGACCCCGCCGCCGCACCGCAGGCCGTCACGGCGGTCGGCGGGCCGGCGCGGGATTACAGCTCGCCGCTGCCCAGCCCCCGGCCGCACCTGGGGCACGCCGTGGCCTCGGAGTGGACCAAGATGGTCTCGGTCCGCTCCACCCTGTGGACGCTGAGCGCGCTCGTGGTCACCGTCGTCGGCTTCGGCGCGCTCTTCATCTCGCAGACCGTGGACCGGGACTACGCGGAGATCTCCTTCACGACCCCGGCGCTCTTCGGCCTGCTGATCGGCCAGATCGCCGTGCTGGTCCTCGGCGTCCTGACGATCACCTCCGAGCACGCCACCGGTCTGGTCCGCACCACCTTCACGGCCGCGCCCGACCGCCACCGGGTGCTCACCGCGAAGTACCTCGTCTTCAGCCTCACGGCCTTCCTCGTCACCGCCGGGTCGGTGTTCCTCGTCGGACTGGCGGGCGCCCTCGTCCGCGGCGGCAGCGACGCGGGAGCGCACGCGACCTCCGAATGGTTCGGCGCGCTGGCGGGCTGTGTCTACGTCACCCTGCTCGGCGTGCTCGCCCTCGCCGTCGGCGCACTGCTGCGCCACTCGGCCGGGGCGATCGCCGTGATGCTGGGCCTCGTGACGCTCCCGCCGGTGGTCGGCGCGGTGCTCAGCTCGTGGGCGGCCACGGCCCGGGCGGGCCAGGCGGTCATCGAGTACAACGCGCCGGTGGCGCTCATGCAGCTCTTCGGGATGCCGACGGGCGAGGGCATGGGCTCGATGCCCGGCGGCGTCTCGCACATGACCCTGATCACCCTGATCACGGGCGCCGCCGTGGCCGCCTCCTACGTGACGGTCGCCCGCCGGGACATCTAGTGCGTCTGTCTCCCGCGGCCTAGTACTTGGGCGCGTTGCGGGAGCGCTGCACCCGTGAGGCGCGGCGGTCCTTGGCGTTCCAACAGGCCTTGTGCCAGTGCCGCCGGTCGTCCACACCGCCGTACTCGGGCCAGGCCACGAGGTGGGGGGTGCCGGAGGGGATCTCCTGGTCGCAGCCGGGGCAGCGGTAGCGCTTGCCCGCCGCGCTCGCGCCCGCGACGTGCCGGACCTTCCACTCCTCGCCCTGGTACTCCTCCGTGCGCTCGAGCCCGTACCGGTCGAGACCGGTGCGGGGTCGTTCGTCCGGAGTCTCGCCGCCCCTGGGGCGGTTGTGACGCGGTGACACGTATACCTCACGGAGGGGCGGACGGCGGTGGCTTTCTCCCAGACTACGCGCAGCGGGCCCGGGTACCCGCAGTGTGTCCGAGGGAGCCGGCCGGGCGATCCGGGGCGGCCCGACAATCCCAATAACTTTCGTGTCAGCCCGTGCCTTTGGCACGTGTCAGGCGTTGTTGCCATCAGGAGAACCGGTCGGCCTGGGGGAGACCGCGTCAGCCGCGAGGAGGCTAAAGGCGATGCGTGTAGGAGCATTTGTACTGGCGGCCCAGTTCCCGGGTCAGGGACAGGGCGAGGCACTGCACCGGGCGGTGCGGACCGCCGAGGTGGCGGAGGAGGCCGGGCTGGACTCGGTGTGGCTCGCCGAGCACCACTTCGTCCCGTACGGGGTCTGCCCGTCGGCGGTGACCCTGGCGGCCCTGCTGCTGGGACGCACCCGGCGGCTGCGGGTGGGGACGGCGGTGAGCGTGCTGCCGAGCACGCATCCGGTGGCTCTCGGGGAGCAGGCGGCGCTGCTGCACCTGACCTCGGGCGGCCGCTTCACCCTGGGGGTCGGCCGCGGCGGTCCGTGGGTCGACCTGGAGGTGTTCGGGGGCGGTCCGGAGAGCTACGAGAAGGGTTTCCCGGAAGCCCTGGACCTGCTGCGGCGCTGGCTGACCGAGACGCGCGTGGGAGCGTCCGGCGAACGCTACGCCTTCCGCGAGGTGGCCGTCGTGCCCCGCCCGTCGGAGTCCCTGGACGCGGACGGCCCGGGCCCGGAGGTCATCGTGGCCTGCACCTCGCCTGCCTCGGTACGCCTGGCCGCGCAGCGCGGACTGGCGATGCTGCTCGGCATGCACTGCGGGGACGAGGACAAGGCGGCGATGGTCGCGATGTGGCACCGGGAAGCGCTCGCCGCAGGGCACGCGCGGGAACACGTGGCCGAGGTCGGACACGTCTCCGCCGGGGTGTGCCAGCTGGCGGACCGCACGGCCGGCGCCCGCGAGGCGCTGCTGAAGTCGATGCCGGGCTGGCTCAAGCAGGGTCTGGACGCCCATGTGACGGTGGACGGGCGCGTGCGCGCGATGCGGGATCCGGTCGGATACACGGAACTGCTGTGCGACCTTCACCCGGTGGGCACCCCGAAGCTCGCGGCGGACCGGCTGGCGGCCACCTCCGAGCGGACGGGCATCACGCGCTTCGCGCTCCTGACCGAGGGCTCCGGCGATCTCGCCGCGACGGAGGAGAACGTACGGCGCCTGGGCGCCGAGGTCCTGCCCCGTCTCGGCTGAGACCGTCGGACTAGCAGTCGCGCATCTGCGGCGACTGGTTGAGCAGCTGGCCGCGGATCGAAGTGAACTTGGCCAACCGGTCGTCCACCGAGGAGTCCAGCGGGAACACCGCTACCCGGTGGCAGTTCTGGAACGCCAGGCGCACTCCGAAGTGCCGCTGCAGCGCACCGCGTATCGCGTCACTCGCGAGGGCGCGCAGCAGCTGCCCTCGCGCCTGCTCGTCGGGCGGCGGCGTCTGGTTGTCGGCGAACTGTCCGCCGTCCACCTTCAGCTGGGCCACCAGCGAGCTGATCATCTCCCATGCGTAGGGCAGGGAGGTCCGGACGCAGTCGACGAAATCGGCTTCGTCGACCTCGCCTCGCTCGGCCTGTTCGAGTAGGGCCGGTGAGACGTCGAGCGACATGGGTTCTCCTCTCGCGACCCCGGCCGATTGGGTGGCCGGAGTCTTACGGGCAGGGAAGGAGGTCGCGACGCAGCGTGCACGCTCGACAACCTCCCGCTCACCACGGTAGGCGTCCCATGGGTGCCGCACCAGGAGAATGCGCATACAACGCGCCATCGGCGAACGGGGCTTTCAGGGGCGAATCGCGTGGAGGCCCGTCGGTCGAGTAGCGTTGCCGACCATGCGTCTCGTCATCGCCCGCTGCTCCGTCGACTACGCGGGCCGCCTCACCGCCCATCTGCCCTCCGCACCCCGTCTGATCCTCGTGAAGGCCGACGGCAGTGTCTCGATCCACGCGGACGACCGGGCGTACAAACCGCTCAACTGGATGTCGCCGCCGTGCACCCTCAAGGAGGGGAGCGGCGACGAGACCGGCGTGTGGACGGTCATCAACAAGGCAGGCGAGAAACTCATCATCACGATGGAGGAAGTCCTGCACGACTCCTCCCACGAACTGGGCATCGACCCGGGTCTGATCAAGGACGGCGTGGAGGCGCACCTCCAGGAGCTCCTCGCGGACCGCATCGAGACCCTCGGCGAGGGCTACACCCTGATCCGGCGCGAGTACATGACCGCGATCGGCCCGGTGGACATCCTGTGCCGGGACGCCTCGGGCGCCACGGTCGCCGTCGAGATCAAGCGGCGCGGCGAGATCGACGGCGTCGAGCAGCTGACCCGCTACCTGGAACTCCTCAACCGCGACCCCCATCTGGCGCCGGTCCGGGGCGTGTTCGCGGCCCAGGAGATCAAGCCCCAGGCCAAGGTCCTCGCGACGGACCGCGGGATGGACTGCGTGGTCCTCGACTACAACGCCATGCGCGGCATCGAGGACGACAAGCTCCGCCTCTTCTGAGACCCGCCTCTTCCGGAGACCCCGTACCGACCCCTCCCCCGGGGTGCCCCCGGCGAACCCCTCGTCGGGTGCTCGCCGGGCCACCCGGTCCGCTACGCCTCGCCGCCCGTCGGTCCCGGCGGTACACCCGGTTCCGTCGGCCCGGTGGGCGTCGGCTCCACGGGCGGTGTCGGCGAGGGCGTGACCACCGGGGGCGCGGTCGTCGGCGTCGTAGGCACCTGCGAGGTCGGCGCCGGAGACTTCGACGGCGTCGAGGACGGCCGGCGCGACGGGGTACGGGCCGGGGTCTGCCCCGGGGTCGGTGCGACGCCCTCCTCGGTGGTGGGAGGTTCCGCCGGCGCCTGCGGTGACGTCGGCTCCGGTACAGGAACGTTCCCGCCGGTACTCACGGCCGTCGACGGGGCCGTCGGTGACGGCGTCGAGGACACCGCCGGGCCCTTCGGCGCGGCGGGGGTGTCCGGCGAACTCATCGCCAGGGCCGCCACGGCGGCGAGCACCACGACGGTGAGCGCCCCGGCGGCGGCCAGCAGCAGCGGCTTGCGCCGCCCGGATTCCGGGGCGGAGGGGTGCACCACCGGCGCCACGGCGGGGAAGGGCTTCTTCGGCGTGAGCGGGAAGGCCTCCTCGAACACTTCGGACAGCGTCGAGGGAGCCTGCGAACGGCCCGTCACGGGGACCACGGGAGTGATCCGGGTCACGGCTTCGGCGGCGCCGGCCGCACCCGCTCCGGCCCCGCCGACCGCTGCGGCCCCTGCGCCGGCTCCGGCCCCGGCGCTCAAGGCCCCCAGGGCCCCGACGCCCGTGCCGCCCGGCACACCGGCGGCCGCGGACGCACCGGACGCACCGGCGGCCTTGCCCTCAGTCCCACCGGCACCCGCACCCCCGGCCGCACCACTACCCATACCCGCCGCACCGACACCGGCACCGGCGGCGGCACCTGCACCCGAGCCGCCCGCCGCAGCGCCGCCCGGCATGCGGGCCCCGGCACCGGCGCCCGTGCCGCCGCCGGGCACGGCGCCGCCGGAGGTCGGCGCGCCGCCCGGCGCGGCGGCCGGCGGCTCCAGGCGCAGCGGCGGCGACACCGCCACCTCCGCCGCCTCGCGGTCCGCGACCAGCGCCAGCGCGCGCCGCCCGGCCACCGTGCCCCGCTTGTCCGCCAGCGCCCCCCGCAGTCCGGTCGAGGTCTCCAGCTCCGCCCGCGCGCGGTCCAGGCGCCCCTCGCACAGCGCGAGCACCCCGAGCTCGTGGTGGAAGTACGCCTGCTCGGCGACCTCGCCCGCCTTGCGCGCGGCCTCCGCGCCCGCGCGCAGCACCCGCTCCCAGGCCTCCCAGTGCAGCGAGGCGGCGAACGCCGGAGCCGCCGTCCGCGCCAGCAGCACCGCCGCCACCACGTCCGCGCCCGTCAGCGCCGCCAGGACCGCGTCGGCCTCCGCCGCGACGCGCTCCGGGGTCACCGAGGCGTGCCCGGTCCACCAGGCGTAGTGCCGGGCGGCCGTACGGGCCTCCTCGGGCGCGGTCTCCCCGTACCCGACCTCCTCCAGCTGCCGGGCCACGCCGGCGGCCAGCCGGTAGCGCGTTCCGACCGGCGTGAGCAGGCCGCAGGCCAGCAGTTCCGCCACCGCCGCGTCCGCGTGGGTGTCCCCCACCAGCGCCGGCAGGTGCGTGTGGTGCGGCAGCTCCCCGCCCAGCGCGCACGCGATCCGCAGGGCGGCCCGCGCCGACTCGCTGACCCGCGAGGCCAGCAGCTCCGCCGGTGCCGCGCCTTCGGCGGGCGTGGGCAGCGGCACCTCCACGGCGTCGCGCGGTCGCTCCTCGAAGACGCCGGGCTCCTCCTCGTCGTCGTCCTCGTCGGTGCGGTTCAGCTCGTCCCGCTGCCGCAGCAGCGCGGCGGCCTGGACGAAGCGCAGGGGCAGACCCTCGGAGGCGAACCGCAGGTCCCCCGCCCAGGCGGTCTCCTCATCGGTGAGCGGCCGTCCGACGCCCGCTTCGAGCAGGGCCAGGCAGTCGGCCTTGCCCAGCCCGCCGAGGAAGACCTCTTCCAGGTGCGAGTCGTCGGACGGGGCCCGGGTCTCGGGGGTCGCGGCCAGCAGATAGGCGCACTCGGGGGTGGCGCGCAGCAGCTCGTCGAGGGCGGGCCCGCCGATCTCCAGGTCGTCGAGGAGGACGACGGCGCCGATGTCGCGGACCCGGGCGAGCAGCTCGATCCGGTCCGGCCGTTCGTCCGAGGACTCGTAGACGGCCGCGTACAGGGCGTGGAGCAGCTCGACGGGCTGCTGCTGCCCGTGCCCGGAGAGCCGTACGACGCCGTCGGGCGCGAGGGACTCGCAGGCGGCGGCGACCGTGTCGAGAAGTGAGGTGCGGCCGGAGCCGGCGGGCCCGGTGAGGCGTACGGAGCGCCCGCGGCTCAGGAGCCGGACGAGCCGCTCCTTCTCCTCCTCCCGCTCCAGCATCGGGTGGGAGGGTGCCGGGGCGCCAGGCAGCGCGGGCGGCCGTGCGGCGGAGTTCCGGGCCCTGCGCGCGGCCGTGTCCCGCTTGGCGGGGCGGCCGGTCCTCGTGCCGGGGCGCAGCGGCTCGATCTCGCTGCCGTCGACGGGGTTGACGGTGAGGGTGAAGTCGCCGGCGGTCAGCGTGACCACACGTGCGGGGGCCGTCGCGGGCCCCGTGGACTGCTCGTCCGGTTCGGCATGCCCCTGTGTCCGGTCCATGACCAAGTCCCCCGATCGCGGGCCGCGCGCCTCGCCGTCGTACTGCCCGGCCTTCGCACACCCGCGTCGCTTCTGGTCCGGTTTCCGCCCGAACCCTAGACCGTGCCCGGTCCCGCCGGAACCGCCGGGGTGCCTTCACCACCGGACCGTTACGTTTCCGCAGGAAACCGGAGGCCCGCCCCCACACGGTGATCACACCCTGGGGAGGGACTCCGCTTCCAGTCCGCCCTCGATCGCGAGGATCCGGTGCAGGCGGGTGGCGACGAGCAGCCGCTGCATCTGGGGCGGCACCCCGCGCAGGACGAGCCGCCGCCCGGTCCGGCCGGCCCTCCGGTGGGCGCCCATGATCACGCCGAGTCCGGTGGCGTCCCAGGAGTCGAGCCCGGTGAGGTCGAGCACCAGGTCGCCGTGGCCGTCGTCGAGGGCGGAGTGCAGGACCGTACGGGCGTCCGCCGCGCTGCGCACGTCGAGACGGCCCCCGACAGCGAGTTCGGCGTGGTCGCCCCTGATGTGCATGTGTACTCCCGGCGGTACTGCGTACGTATGGTCCGACTGGTCCGTGGTCGGCAACTCTCACTGCAACTGACTGCCGCGCGGGCGAGGAAGTTGCCGACCGTGAGCGAACCGATACCTAATTCACCCCGACGGGTGAAGGCATTCGAACGGTGGTGCTCAGTGGCCCGGTCCGGGCCGGCCCGGCCTCAGTGCTTGTAGAAGCCCTGGCCGCTCTTGCGACCGATGTCGCCGGCGTCCACCATGCGGCGCATCAGCTCCGGCGGGGCGAACTTCTCGTCCTGCGACTCGGTGTAGATGTTGCTGGTGGCGTGCAGCAGGATGTCGACGCCGGTCAGGTCGGCGGTGGCCAGCGGCCCCATCGCGTGGCCGAAGCCGAGCTTGCAGGCGATGTCGATGTCCTCGGCGGAGGCCACTCCGGATTCGTACAGCTTGGCGGCCTCGACGACCAGCGCGGAGATGAGACGGGTCGTCACGAAGCCGGCGACGTCGCGGTTGACGACGATGCAGGTCTTGCCGACGGACTCGGCGAACGCCCGGGTGGTTGCGAGCGTCTCGTCGCTGGTCTTGTAGCCGCGCACGAGCTCGCACAGCTGCATCATCGGGACGGGCGAGAAGAAGTGGGCGCCGACGACGCGCTCCGGACGCTCCGTCGCGGCCGCGATCTTGGTGATCGGGATGGCGGAGGTGTTGGAGGCGAGGACGGCGTCCTCACGCACGATCTTGTCCAGGGCGCGGAAGATCTCGTGCTTGATCTCGATCTTCTCGAACACGGCTTCGACGACGATGTCGACGTCGGCGGCCGCGTCGAGGTCGGTCGTGGTGGTGATCCGCCCGAGAGCGGCCTCCGCCTCCTCGGCCGTCAGCTTCCCCTTGGAGACGAACTTGTCGTACGAGGCTTTGATCCCGTCCGTGCCACGGGTCAGGGCGGCGTCGGTGACATCGCGCAGCACGACGTCCCAACCCGCCTGCGCGGAGACCTGCGCGATCCCGGAACCCATCAGTCCGGCACCGATGACGGCGAGCTTCCCAGCCACTGCACACCCCTCGTTCTTGAAAAAACAGCCCAGTCTCGTAGCCCTCTCCGGCGGAGACTAGCGTCCGGGCGGTGCGCTGTGACCGCGAAGTAACACGCGTCACGTCTCAGATGACGGACATCACACCGGTACGGCCCAGCACTGCGGCGGAGGCCCGCAGTTGGTCCCCTCTACCCTGGCCGCATGGTGAACCTCACGCGCATCTACACCCGTACCGGCGACAAGGGCACGACCGCCCTCGGCGACATGAGCCGCACGGCCAAGACCGACCTGCGGATCTCGGCGTACGCCGACACGAACGAGGCCAACGCGGCCATCGGGACGGCGATCGCGCTCGGCGCGCTGCCGCAGGAGGTCGTGAAGGTCCTGGTACGTGTGCAGAACGACCTCTTCGACGTGGGCGCGGACCTGTGCACTCCGGTCGTGAAGGACCCGCAGTACCCGCCGCTCCGGGTGGAGCAGTTCTACGTGGACAGGCTGGAGGCGGACTGCGACGTCTTCAACGAGGAGCTGGAGAAGCTCCGCAGCTTCATCCTCCCGGGCGGCACCCCGGGCGCCGCCCTCCTGCACCAGGCCTGCACCGTCGTCCGCCGCGCCGAACGCTCCACCTGGGCGGCGCTGGAGGTGCACGGCGAGGTGATGAACCCGCTGACGGCGACGTACCTGAACCGCCTCTCCGACCTCCTGTTCATCCTGGCCCGGACGGCCAACAAGGAGGTCGGCGACGTGCTGTGGGTGCCGGGCGGCGAGCGGTAGCGGCCGCCCCCGCTCCCCGGGCCGCGTCGGCCGGCCTCAGCGCTCGGTCTTCGCGAGCGGGACGTGCTCCCCGGCACCGGCCGGAGCCTTCTTGGGCCAGACCGTGTAGGCGAGGGCGACCAGCGCGTGGATGCCGACCGCGCGCAGGGCCCCGGACTGCCACGCCTTCAGGGAGCTGACGTCGCCGGCGTCGCCGACGTACCCGATCGCGACCTGGAGCAGGCCCAGGGCGACGGCGGCGGCCAGGACGGTGCGGCCCCACAGCTTCCACTCGTGCGCGGCACGCGCCGCGCCGTACCCGGCGCCGGCCGGCTCGGGGCCGCCGGCGAAGCGGTGGGCGGCATGGCGGTCGAGCCACTTGACCGTGTAGTGGCCGTAGGCGACGGTGTAGCCGATGTAGAGCGCGGCGACGCCGTGCTTCCAGTCCGGCGCGGCCCCGCTCTTGAGGTCGAGCGTGGTGACGACCAGCAGTATCAGCTCCAGCAGCGGCTCGCACAGCAGGACCGCGGCGCCCAGCACGGGCTTCTTCGCGAGGTAGCGCAGGGCCAGGCCGGCGGCCAGCAGGACCCAGAAGCCGACCTCGCAAGCGACGATCAGGGCGACGATCACGGGGGTCTCCGTTCGGTTCGGTCGGTCCGGGGAGCCCCCGGCGATCCGTCCCTTCCAGATTCCCGCCCGGACCGGCCCGTTTCGTCGTCATCGGTGAGGAATGAGGACTGCATCCTTCGATGTAGCCCGATTCCCCCCAGCGGTCGAGGCCCGCGCCGTTCCCAACCGTGTTGGATGGGACCGTGACCCGGACGAACCCGCGCCCCCACCGCGACGACGTGCTGCTCGCCGCGGGCAGCGTGCTCGCGGGACTGGTCCTGTGGTCGCTCGGGGTCTACAGCAGTCCCGACCGCGACCTGCTGCCCGCCTGGGCCGCGCTCGTCCCCCTCGTGGTGCTCGGCTCGTTGGAGCTGGTGCGCCGCACCCTGCCCCGGCTGACCCTGCCCGTGGGTACCGCCGGACTGGTCGCGGACCAGTTCACGGTGGGCAACATCGCCACCGTCCTGATCTTCACGGATCTGATGTACGCGGCCGTCGTCTACGGCAGACCGGCGATGGCCCGGCGGCTCCCGGTGACCACGGGCCTGATCACCGTCGCGGTCACGATCGCCTCGCTCGTCTGGCTGCGCTCTGCGCAGGCGCTCCTGATCGGCGTGATCACCGGCATCGTCAGCTTCGGCCCGGCACTGACCGGCGCCACCCTGCGCAACCACCGCGAGGCCGCGGTGGCGGCCCGGCTGCGCGCCGAGCAGACGGCGCTGCTGGCCGAGATGGACCGGGCGCAGGCCGTCCTCGCCGAGCGCGCCCGGATGGCACGGGAGCTGCACGACATGGTCGCCAACCACCTGTCCGCCATCGCGATCCACTCCACGGCGGCGCTGTCCATCGACAGGGCGGAGACCAGCCGCGACGCACTCGGGGTGATCCGGGAGAACAGCGTCCAGGGGCTGGCCGAGATGCGCCGTCTGATCGGGCTGCTGCGGGACGCCGGAGCGGAGCAGGAGGCCGTCGCCACGCCCTCGCTGGACGGGCTGGACGCCCTGCTCGGGCGGGCCCGGGCGGGTGGCGCGGCGGGCGGGCTGGACTTCGTACTGCACGACGAGCGGCCCTGCGGCGAGCCCGTCCCGGCGCCGGTGGAGCTGGCCGCGTACCGGATCCTCCAGGAGTCCCTGACCAATGCGGTCAAGCACGCCGCCCCGGGCACGGTCACGGTTCGCGTGAGCGGCGCGGACGGACTGCTGTCGGTGCTGGTGGACTCGCCCTACGGGGACCGGCCCGGGCCCCGCGCGCCCGGCTCCGGGGCGGGGCTGGTCGGTATGCGCGAACGGGCGGAACTGCTCGGCGGTACGTTCACGGCGGGCCGGGACGGCTCCCGATGGCGGGTACGGGCGACCCTGCCCGCGAAGGAGAGGGCGGTGGAGGCATGACCATCCGGGTGGTGGTGGCGGAGGACCAGAGTGCGGTCCGGGCGGGGTTGGTGCTCATCCTGCGCAGCGCGGGCGACGTCGAGGTGGTGGGCGAGGCCGCCGACGGCGAGGAGGCGGTCCGCCTGGCCCGGGAGCTGCGGCCGGATCTCGTCCTCATGGACGTGCAGATGCCGAAGCTGGACGGGGTGTCGGCGACCCGCCAGGTGGTCGCCGAGGGGCTGGCGGACGTCCTGGTCCTGACCACCTTCGACCTGGACGAGTACGTCTTCGGGGCGCTGCGGGCGGGGGCCGCCGGATTCCTGCTGAAGAACGCGGACGCCGCGGAACTGATCGGGGCGGTTCGCACGGTCGCGCGCGGGGAGGGCCTGATCGCGCCGTCGGTGACCCGGCGGCTGATCGCCGAGTTCGCGGCTCCGCGGGCGCGGCGGCCGCAGGTCCCGCCGGCGACGCGGGCCGCCGTGGCCTCGCTGACGCCCCGGGAGCGGGAGGTGCTCGGGTGTCTGGGAGAGGGGCTCTCGAACGCGGAGGTGGCGGTGCGGCTGTCGATGGCGGAGGCGACGGTGAAGACGCACGTCAGCCGGCTGCTGGGCAAGCTGGACCTGCGCAGTCGGGTCCAAGCGGCGGTGCTGGCGCAGGAGTTGGAGCTCCCGGGTCGGGGGTGAAAGCGCCCCCCGACGAGGTCTGGACCTCTTGACGGTTGGTCCAGACCTTTCTACGCTCACCGCAACACTGTGGTGAGCGTGCCATGACAAAGCGTGCTCACGGGCGGCGCAGGTCCCACCCCCATGTCGCAGTCGGCCCCACGGCCGCGACGGACCTACGGAGGAGCACCCTTGAGCACAGCATCCCCACCCCGCACCGGGCGTACCCGGTTCTTCACCCGGGTCGCGGCGGTCCTCGCCGCCCTCGCCGTGCCCGTCTCCGGGCTCGTCGCGCTGGCCGGCCCGGCCCAGGCCGCCACCTCGGCGACCGCGACCTACACCAAGGTCTCCGACTGGGGCTCCGGCTTCGAGGGCAAGTGGACGGTGAAGAACACCGGCACCACCACCCTGACCAGCTGGACCGTGGAGTGGGACTACCCGGCCGGCACCTCGGTGACCTCGGCCTGGGACGCCGCCGTCACCAGCTCGGGCACCCACTGGACCGGCAAGAACCTCGGCTGGAACGGCACCCTCTCCCCCGGCGCCAGCATCAGCTTCGGCTTCAACGGAGCCGGCTCCGGCGCCCCCAGCGGCTGCAAGGTCAACGGCGGCCCCTGCGACGGCAGCACCCAGCCCGGCGACAATCCGCCCTCCGCTCCGGGCGCCCCCACCGCGAGCAACGTCACCGAGACCTCCCTCGCGCTGACCTGGGCGGCGGCCACCGACGACAAGGGCGTCAAGAACTACGACGTCTTCCGCAACGGCGCCAGGATCGCGACCGTCACCGGCACCGGCCACACCGACACCGGCCTGACCAAGGGCACGACGTACCGCTACTCCGTCACCGCCCGCGACAGCATCGACCAGACCGGCCCGTCCTCCGGCGAGCTGTCGGTCACCACGCCGGGCGGCACCACCGAGCCCCCGGACCCGAGCGGCAAGGTCAAGCTCGGCTACTTCACCGAATGGGGCGTCTACGGCCGCAACTACCACGTGAAGAACCTGGTCACCTCCGGCTCCGCCGCGAAGATCACGCACATCAACTACGCCTTCGGCAACGTCCAGGGCGGCAGGTGCACCATCGGTGACGCCTACGCCGACTACGACAAGGCCTACACCGCCGACCAGAGCGTCGACGGCAAGGCCGACACCTGGGACCAGCCGCTGCGCGGCAACTTCAACCAGCTGCGCAAGCTCAAGGCCCAGTACCCGAACATCAAGGTGCTGTGGTCATTCGGCGGCTGGACCTGGTCCGGCGGCTTCGGCCAGGCAGCGGCCAACCCGGCCGCCTTCGCGCAGTCCTGCTACGACCTGGTCGAGGACCCGCGCTGGGCCGACGTCTTCGACGGCATCGACCTCGACTGGGAGTACCCGAACGCCTGCGGTCTGTCCTGCGACACCAGCGGCGCCGCCGCACTGAAGAACATGATGCAGGCCATGCGCGCCAAGTTCGGCACGAACAACCTGGTCACCGCCGCCATCTCCGCCGACGGCTCCAACGGCGGCAAGCTCGACGCCGCCGACTACGCCGGAGCCGCGCAGTACGTCGACTTCTACAACGTCATGACGTACGACTTCTTCGGCGCCTGGGCGGCGCAGGGCCCGACGGCCCCGCACTCCCCGCTCACCTCGTACAGCGGCATCCCGCAGCAGGGCTTCAACTCCGAGGCCGCGATCACCAAGCTCAAGGGCAAGGGCATCCCCGGCTCCAAGCTCAACCTCGGCATCGGCTTCTACGGCCGGGGCTGGACCGGGGTCACCCAGGCCGCCCCCGGCGGCACCGCCACGGGGCCCGCGCCGGGCACGTACGAGCAGGGCATCGAGGACTACAAGGTGCTCAAGACCAGCTGCCCCGCCACCGGCACCATCGCCGGCACGGCCTACGCCAAGTGCGGCAGCAACTGGTGGAGCTACGACACCCCGGCCACCATCGCCGGCAAGATGACCTGGGCCAAGCAGCAGGGCCTCAAGGGAGCCTTCTTCTGGGAGTTCAGCGGCGACACCACGAACGGTGAGCTGGCGCACGCGATCCACACCGGGCTCCAGTAACCCCCCGGACGGGTTCCGGTGACCCCACTGACCGGACCCGGTGAAAGACGAAGCCGGGGGGACGGGTCCGCCCCCGTCCCCCCGGCTTCCTCACGTCCGCGGTACGTCGCCCCATGCGGCCGGGCACCGCGCGGGCACCGCACGGGCACCGCTCAGGCGACGTTCACCCGCTGGCCGGGAGGCGCCGCCTCCAGCCAGGCCAGGAAGCCGGTGAGCGCGTCCTCGCTCATCGCCAGCTCCAGGCGCGTCCCCTGGTGGCGACAGCCGAGCACGACGGCGTCGGAGAGCAGGGCCAGCTCCTCCTCGCCCTCGGGTGCGCGGCGGGCGAGGACCTCGATGGAGGACCGCTCCAGCAGCCGGCGCGGCCGCGGCGAGTAGCTGAACACCCGGAACCACTCGATCCGGTCACCGCTGTAGCGGGCGACCCCGTACACCCAGCCCTTGCCCGAGATGTCGGGCTCCTCGGCCACACCCCAGCGCATGCTGCAGTCGAAGGTCCCGCCGGAACGCTGGATGAGTCTGCGGCGCAGCCCGAAGACAAACAGCCCGATCACCACCAGGGCTACGACCAGGCCGCTCACAAGCAGAGCGAGGAGCATCTTCACCGACCTCCTCGCTCATCGACAAACCTCACGAAAAACGGACCCGCATCGCCTCAGCCGCGACCCGGTCTGGAAAATTCCAGCACGGACCGCGGCTGAGGTCTGCCGAACCCCGGAGGTCTACCTCCCGGGCCCAGCGGATAGAACTCCGACGGGCGATCAGCCCGTTACGGCGCGCAGCCGGACATCAGCGCGACGCTCGGCGGCCGCATCGGCCTCCGACTTCGCGCGCTCCAGTGCCCGCTCCGCACGCTGGACGTCAATCTCGTCCGCGAGCTCGGCGATCTCGGCCAGCAGGGACAGCTTGTTGTCCGCGAACGAGATGAATCCGCCGTGCACCGCGGCGACGACAGTGCCGCCTTCGCTGGTACGGATGGTCACCGGGCCCGATTCCAGCACACCGAGAAGCGGCTGGTGACCGGGCATGACGCCGATGTCGCCGGACGTGGTGCGGGCGACAACAAGGGTGGCCTCGCCGGACCAGACATTGCGGTCCGCCGCGACCAGCTCGACGTGCAGCTCAGCAGCCAAGGTGGCTCCTCGGGTCACCACCCGGCGGGTCGGCCGGGTGTTGGGTCAAATTCTAATGGGCGTGGAGAGGGGCGGGACACACCCGCCCCTCTCCGTCAAAGCTGCGAACCGGATGCGCCCCTCGCGGAGCGCGCCGGATCAGGAGACGCCCAGCTCCTTGGCGTTCGCCTTGAGGTCCTCGATACCACCGCACAGGAAGAACGCCTGCTCGGGGAAGTGGTCGTAGTCACCGTCGCAGATGGCGTTGAACGCGGTGATCGACTCGTCGAGCGGAACGTCCGAACCGTCCACGCCGGTGAACTGCTTGGCGACGTGGGTGTTCTGCGACAGGAAGCGCTCGACACGACGGGCACGGTGGACAACGAGCTTGTCCTCCTCGCCCAGCTCGTCGATACCGAGGATCGCGATGATGTCCTGGAGGTCCTTGTACTTCTGGAGGATCCCCTTGACGCGCATCGCCGTGGCGTAGTGGTCCGCCGTGATGTACCGCGGGTCGAGGATGCGGGACGTCGAGTCCAGCGGGTCCACGGCCGGGTAGATGCCCTTCTCGGAGATCGGACGGGAGAGAACCGTCGTCGCGTCGAGGTGGGCGAAGGTGGTCGCCGGCGCCGGGTCGGTCAGGTCGTCCGCGGGGACGTAGATCGCCTGCATCGAGGTGATCGAGTGACCACGGGTCGAGGTGATGCGCTCCTGGAGGAGACCCATCTCATCGGCCAGGTTCGGCTGGTAGCCCACCGCGGAGGGCATACGGCCGAGCAGGGTCGACACCTCGGAACCCGCCTGGGTGTACCGGAAGATGTTGTCGATGAAGAACAGCACGTCCTGCTTCTGCACATCGCGGAAGTACTCCGCCATGGTCAGACCGGCGAGCGCGACGCGCAGACGGGTGCCCGGGGGCTCGTCCATCTGGCCGAAGACGAGGGCCGTCTTGTCGATGACGCCCGACTCGGCCATCTCCTCGATGAGGTCGTTGCCCTCACGGGTACGCTCACCGACGCCCGCGAAGACCGACACACCGTCGTGGTTGTTGGCGACGCGGTAGATCATTTCCTGGATCAGAACGGTCTTGCCGACACCGGCACCACCGAACAGACCGATCTTTCCACCCTTGACGTACGGGGTGAGAAGGTCGATGACCTTGACGCCGGTCTCGAACATCTCGGTCTTCGACTCGAGCTCGTCGAAGCGAGGCGCCTTGCGGTGGATCGGCCACCGCTCGGTGACCTCGGCGTTCGTCTCGGGGTAGTTCAGCACCTCACCGAGGGTGTTGAACACCTTGCCCTTGGTGAAGTCACCGACGGGGACGGTGATGCCCTCGCCCGTGTTGGTCACCGCGGCCTGGCGGACCAGACCGTCGGTCGGCTGCATCGAGATGGTACGGACGAGGCCGTCACCCAGGTGCTGCGCGACCTCAAGGGTCAGGGTCTTGAGCTTGCCGTCCTCGGCCGGGTCTGCGACCTGGACCTTGAGGGCGTTGTAGATCTCCGGCATGGCGTCGACGGGGAACTCCACGTCGACGACCGGGCCGATGACCCGGGCGACGCGGCCCGTGGCGGCGGCCGTCTCAACAGTGGTCGTCATTACTTGTCACTCCCCGCGGTCGCGTCAGCCATGGCGCTCGCGCCACCGACGATCTCGCTGATTTCCTGGGTGATTTCGGCCTGGCGGGCCGCGTTGGCAAGCCGGGAGAGGCTCTTGATGAGATCCCCGGCGTTGTCGGTCGCCGACTTCATCGCACGGCGGCGGGCGGCGTGCTCGGAAGCGGCCGACTGCAGCAGTGCGTTGTAGATACGGCTCTCGACGTAGCGCGGCAGCAGGGCGTCGAGGACGTCCTCCGCCGACGGCTCGAAGTCGAACAGCGGAAGGATCTCGTCCTTCGCACCGCTCTCCTCCGCAGCCTGGTCGAGGCTGAGCGGCAGCATCCGGCCGTCCACCGCGTTCTGCGTCATCATCGACACGAATTCCGTGTAGACGATGTGCAGCTCGTCGACGCCGCCTTCGGCCGTCTCCGTCTGGATGGCCTCGATCAGCGGCCCCGCGACGCGCTTGGCGTCGGCGTAGGCCGGGCTGTCGGTGAAGCCGGTCCACGAATCCGCGACCTTGCGCTCGCGGAAGCCGTAGTAGGCCAGACCCTTGCGGCCGACGATGTACGTGTCGACTTCCTTGCCCTCGCCGCGGAGCCGCTCGGAGAGCCGCTCCGCCTGCTTGATGGCGTTCGAGGAGTAGCCGCCGGCCAGACCGCGGTCGCTCGTGACGAGCAGAATCGCGGCACGGGTCGGCGTCTCGACCTCGGTCGTCAGGGCGTGCTTGGTGTTCGAGCCGGTCGCCACCGCGGTCACCGCACGGGTGAGCTCGGTCGCGTACGGCATCGACGCCGCCACCTTGCGCTGCGCCTTGACGATGCGCGAGGCGGCGATCATCTCCATCGCCTTGGTGATCTTCTTGGTCGCCGTGACGGCACGGATGCGACGCTTGTAGACCCGGAGCTGCGCTCCCATGAGTCAGGTCCCTTCCGTCGTCACTTGGAGACGTTGACGGCCGGCGCGTCCTCGCCCAGGAGCTTGCCGTCCGAGGTCTCGAACTGCTGCTTGAACCCGGTGATGGCGTCGGCGATCGACGTCAGGGTGTCGTCCGACATCTTGCCGCCGTCGGCGATGGAGGTGAGGAGGTCCTTGCGCTCGCGGCGCAGGTGCTCCAGCAGCTCCGACTCGAAGCGACGGATGTCGTTGACCGGGACGTCGTCCATCTTGCCGGTGGTGCCGGCCCAGACGGAGACGACCTGCTCCTCGACGGGCATCGGCTGGTACTGGCCCTGCTTGAGCAGCTCGACCAGGCGCTTGCCGCGCTCCAGCGAGGCCTTCGACGCGGCGTCCAGGTCGGAACCGAAGGCGGCGAACGCCTCCAGCTCGCGGTACTGGGCCAGGTCCAGGCGCAGACGGCCGGACACCTGCTTCATGGCCTTGTGCTGCGCGGAGCCACCGACGCGGGAGACCGAGATACCGACGTTCAGCGCCGGGCGCTGGCCCGCGTTGAACAGGTCGGACTCCAGGAAGCACTGGCCGTCGGTGATGGAGATGACGTTGGTCGGGATGAACGCCGACACGTCGTTCGCCTTGGTCTCGACGATCGGCAGACCGGTCATCGAACCGGCACCCATGTCGTCGGACAGCTTCGCGCAGCGCTCCAGCAGACGGGAGTGCAGGTAGAAGACGTCACCCGGGTAGGCCTCGCGGCCCGGCGGGCGGCGCAGCAGCAGCGACACGGCGCGGTAGGCGTCGGCCTGCTTCGACAGGTCGTCGAAGATGATCAGGACGTGCTTGCCGGCGTACATCCAGTGCTGACCGATGGCGGAACCGGTGTACGGCGCCAGGTACTTGAAGCCGGCCGGGTCGGACGCCGGGGCGGCGACGATCGTCGTGTACTCGAGCGCACCGGCGTCTTCCAGGGCGCCGCGAACGGACGCGATGGTCGAGCCCTTCTGGCCGATGGCGACGTAGATGCAGCGGACCTGCTTGTTCACGTCGCCCGAGCGCCAGTTGTCGCGCTGGTTGATGATCGTGTCGACGGCCAGGGCGGTCTTGCCGGTCTGACGGTCACCGATGATCAGCTGACGCTGGCCGCGGCCGATCGGCACCATCGCGTCGATGGCCTTGTAGCCGGTCTGCATCGGCTCGTGGACCGACTTGCGGACCATGACGCCGGGGGCCTGCAGTTCGAGGGCGCGGCGGCCCTCGGTCGCGATCTCGCCGAGTCCGTCGATCGGGTTGCCGAGCGGGTCGACAACGCGGCCGAGGTAACCCTCGCCGACGCCGACGGAGAGCACCTCACCGGTGCGCTGCACCGGCTGGCCCTCCTCGATACCGCTGAACTCGCCGAGGACGACCGCACCGATCTCGCGCTCCTCAAGGTTGAGGGCGAGACCGAGGGTGCCGTCCTCGAACTTCAGCAGCTCGTTCGCCATGGCGGAGGGCAGGCCCTCCACCTTCGCGATGCCGTCGCCGGCAACGCTGACCGTTCCGACCTCCTCGCGCGAGGCCGCGTCCGGCTGGTACGACTGGACAAAGTTCTCCAGTGCGTCCCGGATCTCCTCCGGCCGGATCGTGAGCTCCGCCATCTGGGTTCCCTGCTCTCCTTGTTGGGCCTGAAGCTTCTTAGGGGTCTGGGGGCGACCCCCAGGAATCTTCTGCAAGTTCTGCACGGCCCAACCGGGCCGCTAGGAATGCTTTTGTTCTGTTGGTGGCTGGTCAGCCGGCCATGCGACGGGTCGCCTCGGAGAGGCGGTCCGCGATGGTGCCGTCAATGACCTCGTCGCCGACTCGCACCGAGATCCCGCCGAGGACCTCGGGGTCCACGTCGAGGTTCAGGTGCATCTGGCGGCCGTACAGCTTGGCCAGTACCGCACCGAGACGCTGCTTCTGCGCGTCGCTGAGCGGAACCGCGGTGGTCACGGTGGCGACCATGCGGTCACGGCGCTCGGCGGCGAGCTTGGAAAGGGACTCCAGTCCCGCTTCCAGGCTACGTCCACGCGGGTGCGTGACGAGACGGACGACCAGGCGCTCGGTGACGGCGTTCGCCTTGCCGCCGAGCAGGCTGCGCAGCAGCTCGCTCTTGGCGGAGGCGGTGGCCGCACGGTCGGTCAGCGCGGAGCGCAGCTCGGTGCTGGAGGAGACGATCCGGCCGAACCGGAACACCTCGTCCTCGACGTTGTCGAGCGCGCCCGACTGCTGGGCCGCCGTGAGGTCGGCGGTCGCCGCCAGCTCCTCCAGCGAGTCCACCAGGTCGCGGGACTGCGACCAGCGGGACCGTGCCATGCCGGACACCAGGTCGAGGGTCTCCCCGCCCACCTGGCCCGCCAGCAGTCGGCCCACCAGCTCGGCCTTGGCCTCGCCGGACTGCGCCGGGTCCGTGATGACCCGACGCAGCGAGACCTCACGGTCGAGCAGCGCGGTGACGGCAGCCAGCTCACCGGCGAGCTTCGCCGCGTCGACGGACGTGTTGTCCGTCAGCGCGTCGAGACGCTCGCGTGCGGAGGCCAGTGCCTCGCGGCTCGCTCCGTTCATCGGGCGGCCTCGGCCTTCTCCTCGAGTTCGCTGAGGAAACGGTCGATCGTGCGGCTCTGCCGGGCGTGGTCCTCAAGGGACTCGCCGACGAGCTTGCCGGCCAGGTCGGTGGCGAGCTTGCCCACGTCCTGGCGCAGCGCCTGAGAGGCGGCCTTGCGGTCGGCCTCGATCTGGGCGTGGCCGGCAGCGATGATCTCCTCACGCTGCCGCTGGCCCTCTGCGCGCAGTTCTTCCTTGAGCGCAGTGCCCTGCTCCAGCGCGTCCTGGCGCAGGCGCGCGGCCTCGTGCCGGGCTTCGGCGAGCTGGGCCTTGTACTGCTCCAGCACGCTCTGGGCCTCGGTCTGAGCGGCTTCCGCCTTTTCGATACCGCCTTCGATGGCCTCGCGACGCTCGTCCAGAACCTTGTTGATGTTCGGGAGGAGCTTCTTGGCGAGGAAGCCGAAGACGATGACGAAGGCGATCAGACCGATGACGAGCTCGGGGAGCGGCGGGATCAGAGGACTCTGAATTTCCTCGGCCGCGAGAACCATGAGGTTCACATCAGTGCCTTTCGTCTAGTGGACTGGTCGTGAGTCCGAAGATCACACGCCGTAGACGAACGGCATGACCAGACCGATGAGGGCGAGCGCCTCACAGAAGGCGAAGCCGAGGATCTGGTTGGCGCGGATCAGACCGGCCGCCTCGGGCTGACGAGCAAGAGCCTGGGTGCCGTTACCGAAGATGATGCCGACGCCGACGCCGGGGCCGATGGCAGCGAGGCCGTAACCGATGGAGCCGAGGGAGCCGCTGACGGCAGCAAGGGTCTGGGACATGCCAGTTCTTCCTTCTCTTTCACGGACCGGTGGGGGTTGGCCACCGGACGAATAAGGGACTCAGGGAGCGTTGATCAGTGGTGCTCGGCGAGCGCGCCCTGAATGAAGCTGCAGGCCAGGAGGACGAAGACGTACGCCTGGACAGCCTGGATGAAGAGCTCGAAAGCGGTCATCACCAGGACCATGATGAACGAGACGCCCGCGTAGGCGATTCCGATGCCGTTCAGCAGGTACCAGCTGGCGATCGTGAAGAGCAGCAGCAGGGTGTGACCGGCGAACATGTTCGCGAACAGTCGGACCGCGTGGGTGAAGGGGCGGACCAGGACGTTCGAGAAGAACTCGATGACCATGACCATCGGCAGGACCGGGCCGAGCGACTTGTCGTAGCCCGTCAGGTTCTTGAAGCCGCCGACGAAGCCGTGACGCTTGAACGTCACGCTCATCCAGATCACGTACACGATGGCCGCGAGGCCGGCGGGGTACGCGATGATCGCGGTCACCGGGAACTGGGCCAGCGGAACGATGGACCAGAGGTTCAGGACCCAGACGAAGAAGAACAGCGAGACCATCAGGGGGACGTACTTCTCGCCCTCCTTCTTGCCCAGCGTCTCGTAGACGATGCCGCGGCGCACGAAGTCGTAGCCGGCCTCGGCGACCATCTGGAGCTTGCCCGGGACCACCTTGGGCTTGCGGAAGGCCGCCCAGAAGAAGGCGAGGATGACGACCGAGCCGAGGAGGGCCAGCAGCATCGTCTTGTTGAAGTAGATGTTGCTGTCCGCGTCACCGAAGATCGGCTCGAACAGGAACGAGTGCAGGCCGGGAGCCGGGAAGCCACAACCGTCGAAGATGTGGCAGTCGGTCTCGAAGGCGAGCACCGTCGTCGGGTCAGCACTCACCGCGGGCTCCTTCAGCGTGGCGCATAGGTACGGCAACCTCGTTGTGTCGGCGCGGCGCACAGCCGCTGTTCGGCACTGGACTGGTGTTACGGGTGTGGGGGCGGCGTTCAGGCATCGAGCCTCGCGATGGGACAGGCGTCAGCTCAGATGCCCGCGCCCGCAGTGCCGCAGTTGGCACCGGACGATAGCAGGATCTCGAACGCCCACTTATCCCGGCCCTACCGTTCACGACTTCGGCCCCGAGTTCTCGGGCTTGTCGCCCTTCATCGAGTCTGGTTCGACGTAAAGGATCTTGGCTTTCATGTGAGCACGCGTCTGTGCGCCGATCCACACCAGGGTGGTGGCGACGAGCGTCACGGCGAAGGCCTTGGGGTGGAACAGCGTGGTGTTCTTGAACGCCGCGACAAAAACGAAGAGCAGCAGGATCTGGGCCGTGTAGAGCATGAGCCCCATGGCCTGGAAGAGGTGCGGTAGCGACTTCGCGGTGCGCTGCAGAACGACGAATCCGATGCCCATGAACAGAATCACGACCAGCGTCGCGACGACGGCCCCGATCGCGCCCTTGCCGCCGACGACCAGCACGCTGATCACCGCGGCGAGAGCACCGGCGACAGCCGTGGGTACGGCGGCTTGCAGGAGGGATCGGACGTCATCAGACCGCATGGCGGGTCGCTCCGCGTGGTGGTGGGGGCATGGGACTCGTGCGGGACGAGCGTAGGCCCGGTCCGAGTGTGAGCCTCGGGCCAATGGACCGTCGCACTACGGTCCTTCGGCTCTGTCGCCGGGTTTAGTGAACGGTATCACAAACTATTTGATGAGAGCTTTACCTGGCAGGTGTGCCGACTGTCACACATGAGAGTGACCCTGCGCGTGTGTGCGCGCCACCGAGGCGTCTTGTCTGCTAAAGGGCGTCCATGTCGGACATGCGCCCTCGGGGTCACCGGGTCGACTCGGCCTTGCGCCGGTCGGGGAAGCGCGAACGGGGGCCCACGGCGGTCGCCCCGTTGACGCCGGAGACACCCGCGACGACGGGCCTGACGGGTTCGGGCTCCGTCGCCGTCGCCTCCTGCGCGGCCGCCTCGGCGGCGGCCTCCGCGGCCCGCGCGGCGTGCCGGTAACGGGGCGGAACAAGTCCCTCCGCCCAGCGCGGGGTCCGCGGGGTGAAGCGCGGCAGGAGCAGCAGGATCAGGCCGACGGCGCTCAGGCCGGCGATCGCCAGCACGATCCACATCGAGGCGGAGTGCACGGAGTAGGCCACCGCCCCGAAGGCGATCAACCCCGACCAGAAGTACATGATCAGCACCGCGCGGCTGTGGGAGTGCCCGAGCTCCAGCAGCCGGTGGTGCAGGTGGCCCCGGTCCGCCGCGAAGGGCGACTGGCCCTTCCAGGTCCGCCGGACGATGGCGAGGGCCAGGTCGGCCATCGGGATCGCGATGATCGTCAGGGGCAGGATCAGCGGGATGAAGACGGGGATCATCGCGTGCGTCGCGTTGCGCTCACCACCCGCGAACAGGGCCATCGTGTCGGGGTCCACCTGGCCGGTGATGGAGATGGCGGACGCGGCCAGCACCAGGCCGATGAGCATGGATCCGGAATCGCCCATGAAGATCCGCGCGGGGTGCATGTTGTGCGGCAGGAAGCCCAGGCACATGCCCATCAGGATCGCGGCGAAGAGCGTCGCGGGCGCGGCCGCCTCGATGCCGTAGCCGAACCAGATCCGGTAGGCGTAGAGGAAGAACGCCGTGGCGGCGATGCACACCATGCCGGCGGCCAGGCCGTCGAGCCCGTCCACGAAGTTCACGGCGTTGATGGTGATCACGACGAGGGCGACGGTGAGCAGGTTGCCCTGCCACTGGGTCAGGGAGACCGTGCCGAGGCCCGGGATCGGAATCCACAGCACGGTCAGGCCCTGCATCACCATCACGCCCGCGGCGATCATCTGCGCGCCCAGCTTGATCAGGGCGTCGAGCTCGAACTTGTCGTCGAGCACGCCGACCAGCCAGATCAGGGCCGCCCCGGAGAGCAGGGCCCGCGGCTCGTTCGACAGCTCGAAGACCCCGTTGAGGTTCCGCAGGTGGTCGGCGACCAGCAGTCCCGCGCACAGCCCGCCGAACATGGCGATGCCGCCGAGCCGGGGTGTCGGCTCGCGGTGCACGTCGCGGGCCCGGATCTCCGGCATGGCCCCGACCGCGATCGCGAACTTCCGCACGGGCCCGGTCAGCAGGTAGGTCACCGCGACCGTGACGCAAAGCGTCAGCAGATATTCACGCACGGGCTGCCCCAGATGTATCGCCGGCCATCTCAGCCCCACACATTAGCTGCGATGTTCCCAGTGCCGAGGACGCGAGGGGGCGGTATCCCGGTTGCGGTACGCCCCGCTTGTCCTGCTTATTGCCCGTACGGGGGAAATTCGCGCACGAGCTCCGTGACCTCCGTACGGGTCCTCGCCGCCTCTCCGCGCAGTGCGGCCGTGAACAGCTCCGCGATCTTGAACATCTGCGCCTCCCCCATCCCCTGGGTGGTGACGGCCGCCGTCCCCAGCCGGATCCCGCGCTGGTCCCCGTACGGCAGGGCGCAGGTGTCCAGCACGATCCCGGCCGCCGCCAGCCGGCCGCGGGCGGTCGGGCCGTCGACCCCCAGCGAGGCGGGGTCCGCGGTCACCAGGTGCGTGTCGGTACCGCCCGTGGTGACCGTGAAGCCGTGGTCCGCCAGGGCCTGCGCCAGGGTTCGGGCGTTGGCCACGACCCGGTGGGCGTACGTACTGAAGGCCGGTGCGGCCCCTTCGCCGAACGCCACGGCCTTGGCGGCGATGGTGTGCATCTGGGCGCCGCCCTGGGTGAAGGGGAACACCGCCCGGTCGATCCGCTCGGCGAACTCCGCGCCGCACAGGACCATCCCGCCGCGCGGCCCGCGCAGCACCTTGTGGGTGGTCGCGCACACGATGTCCGCGTACGGGACGGGGCTGGGCGCGGCCCCGCCGGCGACGAGCCCGATGGGGTGGGCGGCGTCGGCGATCAGGTGGGCGCCGACCTCGTCGGCGATCTCCCGGAAGGCCGAGTACTGGAGGTGGCGGGGATAGGAGATGGAGCCGCAGACGATCGCCTTGGGCCGGTGCGCGTGGGCGAGCTGCTGCACCTGCTCGTAGTCGACGAGCCCGGTCTCCGGGTCCACGCCGTACCCGATGAAGTCGAACCACCGCCCGGAGAAGTTGGCGGGCGAGCCGTGGGTGAGGTGTCCGCCGTACGGGAGCCCCATGGCCAGAACCGTATCCCCCGGTCTGAGCAGTGCGGCGTAGGCGGCGAGGACGGCGGAGGAGCCCGAATGCGGCTGGACGTTGGCGTGCTCGGCCCCGAACAGCGTCTTCGCCCGCTCCACCGCGAGCTGCTCCGCCAGGTCGGCGTACTCGCACCCGCCGTGGTAGCGGGCGCCGGGATAGCCCTCGGCGTACTTGTTGGCCAGCGGTGACGCGAGCGCCGCGAGGACGGCGGGCGAGGTGAAGTTCTCGGCGGCGATCAGCTGGAGCGTGCCGGCCTGCCGGTGCGCCTCCCCGGCGAGCACGTCGGCCATCTGGGGGTCCTGCTGCCGCAGCAGGTCCGTAGGCGGGGTGATGACGCTCATGGCGCGACTCCAGGGGGTACCGGGTACCAGCCACTGTAGGCCCGCTCCCCGCGACCCGCCCTGCGGAAACGCGGCCGGCCCGTCGCGCGGCGCCGCGGCCGCGCACCCACGGGGTCGGCGCGGGGCGGTGACACCCCTCAGCGCGGGGCAGTGACAGCCGTCAGCGCGGGGCGGTGACGCCCGTCAGCGCCGTGACCACGGGGTCCAGCGCCTGGTTGATCTCGTCGCCGATCGAGCGGAAGAAGGTGATCGGCGCCCCGTACGGGTCGTACACCTCGTCCGCGTCGGGCGAGGGGGCCAGCAGCCAGCCGCGCAGCGCGGCCGCCGCTCGTACCAGGGACCGCGCCCGCTCCGCCATGCCGTCGTCCAGCGGCGGCAGCGTGGCCGGGTCTATCGCCCGAACCAGCCGGGTGAATTCCTTCAGCGTGAAGGTGCGCAGCCCCGCCGAGTGCCCCATGGAGATGACCTGGGCCCGGTGGTCGCGCGTGGCGGTCAGCACCAGGTCGGCGCGGATGACGTGCTCGTCGAGCAGCTCCCGCCCGGTGAATCCGGTGGCGTCGGCCCCGAAGTCCGCCAGCACCGCGGCCGCGTTCGCCTCCATCGGGGCGCCCTCGTGGCCCCACGTCCCGGCGCTCTCCACGATGAGGTCGCCCGCGACGATGCCGCCGAGGCGGTGCGAGAGGGCGTGGCGCGTCAGCCGCTCGGTGATGGGCGAGCGGCAGACGTTGCCGGTGCTGACGTGGAGTATGCGGAAGGAGTCTCCCCCGGACTCCGCCGGGAGGTGCCCCCTTGCTATGCCACGCCCCTCAGGGCTCACGGGGCCACCTCGAGGTCGGGTACGACCTCCCGCAGCTGGTCGGCGGTGAGCGCCCCCTCACGCAGCAGGACGGGCACCTTGCCGGTGACGTCGACGATGGACGACGGCTGGATGCCGGGCGTCGGCCCGCCGTCCAGGTACACGGACACGGAGTCCCCGAGCATCTCGCACGCCGCGTCGCAGTCCTCGGGCGCCGGGTGCCCGGACAGGTTGGCCGAGGACACCGCCATCGGGCCGACCTCGGTCAGCAGCTCGATCGCGACGGGGTGCAGCGGCATGCGTACGGCCACGGTGCCCTGGGTGTCCCCGAGGTCCCACGCCAGCGACGGCTGGTGCCTGGCGACCAGGGTCAGCGCGCCCGGCCAGAAGGCGTCGACGAGCTCCCACGCCTGCTCGGAGAAGTCCGTGACCAGGCCGTGCAGGGTGTTCGGGGAACCGATGAGCACGGGCGTGGGCATGCTGCGGCCCCGGCCCTTGGCGGCCAGCAGCTCGTGGACGGCGTCCGGGCTGAAGGCGTCCGCGCCGATCCCGTACAGGGTGTCGGTGGGCAGCACGACGAGCTCGCCGCGGCGTACGGCGGATGCGGCTTCACGCAGGCCCGTCTTGCGGTCCGTCGCGTCGTTGCAGTCGTATCGCCGGGCCATCAGCGGGCCTCCTCGTGCGGAAGGGGGGTGGCAAGGAGAGACGTCGCGCCGGTCACGGCAGGGCCTTGCGGGCCGTGGCGAAGCGCGGGCGGTTGTTGAGGTCCGGGTGGTCGGCCGCGTCGGCCCAGCCCCGCTCCTCGGCGAAGATCCACGGCACCTGGCCGCCCTGGGTGTCGGCGTGCTCGATGACGACGATGCCGCCGGGCCGGAGCAGCCGGTGGGCGGTGCGCTCGATGCCGCGGATCGTGTCCAGGCCGTCCTCGCCCGAGAAGAGCGCCATCTCGGGGTCGTGGTCCCGGGCCTCGGGGGCGACGTACTCCCACTCGGTGAGCGGGATGTACGGCGGGTTGGAGATGACGAGGTCTACCTGGCCGTCGAGCTCCGGGAGGGCGCTCAGCGCGTCCCCCTGGTGCACGGTGACCCGGGAGTCCTCGGCGTTCTTGCGGGTCCAGCGCAGGGCGTCCTCGGAGAGCTCGACCGCGTGCACGCGCGAGCGCGGCACCTCCTGCGCCATGGCGAGCGCGATGGCGCCGGAGCCGGTGCACAGGTCCACGATCATCGGCTCGACGACGTCCATCGCCCGGACCGCCTGTATGGCCCAGTCGACGACCGACTCGGTCTCGGGCCGGGGTACGAAGACCCCGGGGCCGACCTGGAGCTCCAGGTACCGGAAGAAGGCGCGGCCGGTGATGTGCTGGAGCGGCTCGCGCGCCTCGCGGCGGGCGACGGTCTCCCAGTAGCGGGCGTCGAAGTCCGTGTCCTTGACGTGGTGCAGTTCCCCCCGCTTGACGCCGTGCACGTAGGCCGCGAGCTCCTCCGCGTCGAAGCGCGGTGAGGGCACGCCGGCGGCGGCCAGCCGCTGAGTGGCTTGGGCCACTTCGGCAAGCAGCAAGTTCACGCTGGTCCTCCGGGCTGCTGTCGTACGGGGGTGGTACGGGGCGTGGGTAGCGCGTCGCCGCGCGACCGCGGCAGCCCCGTCAGTGGGCGGCCGCGAGCTTGGCCGCGGAGTCGGCGTCGACGCAGGCCTGGATGACCGGGTCGAGGTCGCCGTCGAGCACCTGGTCCAAGTTGTACGCCTTGAAGCCGGTGCGGTGGTCCGAGATCCGGTTTTCCGGGTAGTTGTACGTACGGATCTTCTCGGAACGGTCCACCGAGCGCACCTGGCTGCGGCGCACGTCGGAGGCCTCCTGCTCGGCGGCCTCCTGCGCCGCGGCCAGCAGCCGCGAGCGGAGGATGCGCATGGCCTGCTCCTTGTTCTGGAGCTGGCTCTTCTCGTTCTGGCAGGAGGCGACCACGCCGGTCGGCAGGTGCGTGATCCGCACGGCCGAGTCGGTGGTGTTGACGGACTGGCCGCCGGGGCCGGAGGAGCGGTACACGTCGATGCGCAGGTCGTTCATGTTGATCTCGACCTCGACCTCCTCGGCCTCCGGGGTGACGAGCACGCCGGCGGCGGAGGTGTGGATGCGGCCCTGCGACTCGGTGGCCGGAACCCGCTGGACGCGGTGCACGCCGCCCTCGTACTTCAGGCGGGCCCACACGCCCTGGCCGGGCTCGGTGGCCCCGTTGCCGCCCTTGGTGCGGACGGAGACCTGGACGTCCTTGTAGCCGCCGAGCTCGGACTCGGTGGCGTCGATGATCTCGGTCTTCCAGCCCACGCGCTCGGCGTAGCGCAGGTACATCCGCAGCAGGTCGCCGGCGAACAGGGCCGACTCGTCGCCGCCCGCGCCCGCCTTGACCTCCAGCAGCACGTCCTTGTCGTCGCTCGGGTCGCGCGGGACGAGCAGCAGCCGGAGCTTCTCGGTGAGCTCCTCGCGCTGCGCCGTGAGCTCCTTGACCTCCGCCGTGAAGTCCGGGTCGACCTGGGCGAACTCCTTCGCCGTCTCGATGTCCTCGGCCGACTGCTTCCAGGCACGGAAGGTCGCGACGATCGGGGTCAGCTCCGCGTAGCGCTTGTTCAGCTTGCGCGCGTTGGCCTGATCCGAGTGGACCGAAGGGTCGGCGAGCTTCTTCTCGAGATCGGCGTGCTCGCCGATCAGGTCCTCGACCGCTTCGAACATCGGGGTACTCCTGGGGTAAATGTGCGGGACTGCGCGGGGGTGGCGGAACGACGACAAAGGCGCCGGTCCGGCCGCCCCCGCGTGGTCAGGGGGCGGCCGGTGACCGGCGCCTGGGTCGCGCTACTTCGTGGCCGCACCCTTGCCGAAGCGGGCCTCGAAGCGGGCCACGCGGCCACCGGTGTCGAGGATCTTCTGCTTGCCCGTGTAGAACGGGTGGCACTCGGAGCAGACCTCGGCACGGATGTTGCCGTTGGTCAGGGTGGAGCGGGTGGTGAACGACGCGCCACAGGTGCAGCTGACCTGGGTCTCGACGTACTCGGGGTGGACTTCGCGCTTCAAGGTGTCTCCTAGATTCGGGAGGGCGCCGGGTCGCAGGAGCCGAATTGCGCACTGCGTGAACCGGGGCCGACAGACCAGTCTGCCAGGACCGGGCTGCCTGTCAAAATTCTGATGACGCCTCCCTCAACGGAGGGGGCCCGGCATCTATTCCGGCCGGCTCCGGGGGCGCGCACTAGCGGACGATCGAGCCGGCTCCACCCTTGTCGCCGACCGAGTCCGCGACGGCCTCGGCGGGGATCGGCCGGTCCGCCAGGAGGGCGTCCCAGACCAGTCGGGACTCCTTGGTGAGCGGGGCCACGCGGTGGGGATCGACGGCGTCGGCGGTCACCGGCAGGGTGATCATCTGCATGTCCTGGACGTCGATGCCCTGGAGGCCCTGGGCGAATCCCGCGAGGGACTTCACGTCGCCGAGCGCCTTGTCGGTGGTCAGGGCCTTGGTGGCGGTGTCGGCGAGGTCGAGCAGCCGCTTGGGGTTGTCGAACACGCCGACACCCTTGACCTGCCTGATCAGGGCCTTGATGAAGGCCTGCTGGAGCTGGATGCGGCCCAGGTCGCTGCCGTCGCCGACGCTCTTGCGGGTACGGACCAGGCCCAGGGCCTGCTCGCCGTTCAGTCGGTTCGTGCCGGCCGCGAGGTCGAGGTGGCTGGCGGCGTCCTTGATCGGCACGGTGGTGGTCACCTCGACGCCGCCGAGGTTGTCGACGATCTTCTTGAAGCCCGTGAAGTCGACCTCGATGTAGTGGTCCATGCGGATCCCCGACATCTTCTCGACGGTCTTGACCGCGCAGGCGGCCCCGCCGACGGTGTAGGACTCGTTGAACTGCTCGCGCGGGCCCCCGGGGTCGGTCTTCCCGCCGGCGGTGGCGCAGGAGGGCCGGGCGACCATGGTGTCCCGGGGTATCGATATGACACCGGCCTTCTCGTGGCCCTCGTACAGGTGGACGATCATCGCGGTGTCGGAGCGCGCGGAGCCGCCGTCGTCGCGGCCGTACTCGCCGTTGGCCCCGCCGCGGGAGTCGGAACCGAGGACGAGGATGTCCATCGAGCCGTTGTCGGTGTTCTGCGGGCGGCCGGTGCCCAGCGCCTGGTCGATGTCCACGGTCTTCAGGTTGCCGTTGAGCTTGACGTAGAAGTAGCCGACGCCCGCGCCACCGAGCAGGACCACGCCCGCGGCGGTCCACGCGGCGACCGCGAGGGCCCTGCGGCGCTTCGCCGGCTTGCGGCGGCGGCCCGCGGCGCGGCGGCCCCGGCCCGTGCTGTCCTGGCTCATGCTCTCCTCGGTCCTGAGTCCGGTGCCCTCTTCTGTGCCCTTCTCGCTGCCCTGGGGGAGACGACCGGTACCTCTCCAGGGTTCCACGCGCACCGGGCGCTCCGGTCTTGCTGCATCTGCGAAGCAGCGGGCAAACCCCCCGTACTGGCGCACCTACCTGCGGTTTCGGTAGGCGGCGCGGTGGGCGGGTACGGGGTCGGCGCGGGGCCGGGGTGTGGCGAAGGTCGCACCGCACGCCCGCGGCCGGCTCGTGGCGACGCCGTCCGTCCCGCAGGGGGAAAACGCGCGGCCGCCCCCGCCGCGGGTGCGGCGGGGGCGGCTGCGGGCGGACCGGTGGGACCTCAGTCGTCGTTCTTGCCCGACGGCGTCGTCTTCGCGATCTGCATCAGGAACTCGGCGTTCGACTTCGTCTGCTTCATCTTGTCGAGCAGCAGCTCGATCGCCTGCTGGGAGTCGAGCGCGTGCAGCACCCGGCGCAGCTTCCAGACGATGGCGAGCTCCTCCGCGTTGAGGAGGATCTCTTCCTTGCGGGTGCCCGACGGGTCGACGTCGACGGCCGGGAAGATGCGCTTGTCGGCGAGCTTCCGGTCGAGCTTGAGCTCCATGTTGCCGGTGCCCTTGAACTCCTCGAAGATCACCTCGTCCATGCGCGAGCCGGTGTCGACGAGCGCGGTGGCCAGGATGGTCAGCGAGCCGCCGTCCTCGATGTTGCGCGCGGCACCGAAGAAGCGCTTCGGCGGGTACAGCGCGGTCGAGTCGACACCACCGGACAGGATGCGGCCGGAGGCGGGCGCCGCGAGGTTGTACGCGCGGCCCAGACGGGTGATGGAGTCCAGCAGGACGACCACGTCGTGACCGAGCTCGACGAGACGCTTGGCGCGCTCGATGGCCAGCTCGGCGACGGTGGTGTGGTCCTCGGCCGGGCGGTCGAAGGTGGAGGAGATGACCTCGCCCTTCACCGACCGCTGCATGTCGGTGACCTCTTCCGGACGCTCGTCGACCAGGACGACCATCAGGTGGCACTCGGGGTTGTTGACGGTGATCGCGTTGGCGATCGCCTGCATGATCATGGTCTTGCCGGTCTTCGGCGGAGCCACGATCAGGCCTCGCTGGCCCTTGCCGATCGGCGCGACGAGGTCGATGATGCGGGTCGTCAGCACACCCGGGTCGGTCTCCAGGCGGAGCCGGTCCTGCGGGTAGAGCGGGGTCAGCTTCTGGAACTCCGGGCGTCCGCGGCCGGATTCGGGCGCCATGCCGTTCACCGAGTCCAGACGCACGAGGGCGTTGAACTTCTCGCGGCGCTCCCCGTCCTTGGGCTGGCGCACCGCACCGGTGGTGTGGTCGCCCTTGCGCAGACCGGCCTTGCGGACCTGGGCGAGGGAGACGTACACGTCGTTCGGGCCGGGCAGGTAGCCCGAGGTCCGGATGAACGCGTAGTTGTCGAGGATGTCGAGGATGCCCGCGACGGGGATCAGCACGTCGTCGTCGGCGACCTGCGGCTCGCTCGGGGCGAACTCGTCGCGGCCGCGACGGCCCCGGCGGTCGCGGTAGCGGCCCCGACGGCCGCGACGGCCGCCCTCGTCGTCGAAGTCGTCCTGCGGACCGTTGTCCTGGCGGTCCTGGCGGTCCTGGCGACCCTGCTGGCCCTGCCCGCGGCCGCCCTGCTGCTGGCGGTCCTGGCGGTCGCCGCGCTCGGGACGGTCCTGGCGGTCGCCGCGCTCGGCGCGGTCCTGACGGCCGCCGCCCTGCGCGGACTGGCCCTGGCCGCCCTGGCCGCTCTGGCCCTGGCCGCCCTGGCCGCCCTGAGCGCCCTGGCCCTGGTCGTCGGCCTTGGCGCCGCGGTCGCGGCGGTCGCGCTGGCGGTCGCCGCGCTCGGCACGGTCACCGCGCTCGGCGCCCCGGTCCCGGCGGTCACGACGGCCGCGGCCCTCGCCCTCCTGGGCCGGCGCGGAGACGGCGGTGGCCGCCTCGGCACGGACGTCGGTCTGCGGCACGGTGGCCGCCTCGGCCCTGGCGGCCTCGGTCTTCTCCTCGACCTGCACGGCGGCGGGGGCCGAGGCCTCCGGGCTACCGGACGGGGCGGTGGCCCGACGGCGGCGGCGCTCGCCGACCGGGGCGTCGTCGCTGGCCGGCTGCCCCGGAATGTCGATCTGCGCCTGCGCGGCGGGCTTCTCGGCGGGCGCCTCGGCGGCGGCCTCACCGGTACGGGCCTTGCTGGTGGCGCGGCGCTTCGGCTTGGCCTCGGCGGTGTCCGCGGCGGAGGACGCGGCCTTGGGGGCACTGCCGCCCGCCTGCGCCTCCTTGATGACCTCGATCAGCTGGCTCTTGCGCATCCGCGCGGTGCCCCGGATGCCGAGGCCCGACGCGACCTGCTGGAGCTCGGCCAGGACCATCCCGTCAAGGCCGGTGCCGGTGCGGCGACGCTTGGGCGCGGCGCCCGCGGCGGGGGCACTGGTGTCGACAGAGGTGTCGGCAGCGCCCATCAGATCGGTGGTGTCGCTCACGAAGGGTCCTTCCCTGGAGCGGACGTCGGCCTGTCTGGCTCGGCGACCGGTTGTGCTGTCCGACAGCAGTCCTGGATGTGGACCGTGCCGGGGCGGTGGTCCGCCGATAGGGATACGGCGGAGAGAAACGTGCGTGGGTGGTTCCGGCGAGAAGCTCCCGAGCTGGAAGCGTGGGAATGTCACGCCGATTCCGGAGCGTGCTCGAAACTGCTGGAGTGGATCAAAGCAGTCGGGGAGGCTCCCGGAAGAAAGGTGGTCCCGGAGGGGGACACTGAGCACCGAGCCATGGCGGCTTCGGATGCGCACTTGAGACTAACACTACCGGATCCAACAGACATTCCCCCTCTCAATGACCGGCAATCGCGCCGTTCCGCTCGGACGGCCTGCCCTGACCGTCCGCCCCTGACCGGCCGGTATCAGCCGCCCTGGGTTCCCAGCGGAAGGACGCTCGCGCCCGCGGCGTCGAGTGCGAGCCGGTTGGCCGCCCACCCCTCGCCCGCGAGCCGCGCGACCTTGTCGGCCGCGCCGTTGTCGACCAGCGCGAGGACCGTGGGGCCCGCACCGGAGATGACCGCGGGGATGCCGTCCGCCCGCAGCCGGTTGACGAGTGCCACGCTCTCGGGCATCGCCGGGGACCGGTACTCCTGGTGGAGCCGGTCTTCGGTGGCCGGCAGCAGGAACTCGGGACGCCTGGTCAGGGCCTCCACGAGCAGGGCCGCGCGACCCGCGTTGACGGCCGCGTCCACGTGCGGGACGGTGCGCGGCAGCAGGCCGCGCGCGGTCTCCGTCAGGACCGGCTTGGAGGGGACGAAGACCACCGGAACGACGGAATCGGCGGGCTCCATCCGGATGGCCTTGGCGCTGCCCCCGTCCATCCACGCCAGGGTGAAGCCGCCGAGCAGGCAGGCGGCGACGTTGTCGGGGTGGCCCTCGATCTCGGTGGCGAGTTCCAGCAGCGCGCTGTCGTCGAGCTTGGCCTCGCCGCCTATGGTCACGGCGCGCGCCGCGACGATGCCGGCGCAGATGGCGGCGGAGGAGGAGCCGAGGCCTCGGCCGTGCGGGATGCGGTTGGCGCAGACGACCTCAAGGCCGCGCGGCTGTCCGCCCAGCAGGTCGAAGGCGGTGCGCATGGAACGTACGAGCAGGTGGCTCTCGTCCCGCGGGAGGGTGTCGGCGCCCTCGCCCGCGATGTCGATGTTCAGGCCGGAGTCGGCCACCCGGACGACGACGTCGTCGTAGAGCCCCAGGGCCAGGCCGAGGGCGTCGAAGCCCGGGCCGAGATTGGCACTGCTGGCGGGAACGCGCACCCGTACGGCGGCGGCGCGGAACGCTGGACCGGCCATCGTCCGATGACACTCCTTGTGACTGTGCGAGATCTTCGCTCTTCGCTGACTCGCTGCGAATGTACTGGAGAACGTACGACACCCGAAGGCCCTCGGGGCAGCACCGCGGTCATATGCGGGTGGCGGATGTAAGTACAGCCTATCGAAGGAAGGTTCTCCCGCGACACAGGGCGCACGGGAGGCGCACGATGCGTGTCGCGGGCTTCGGCCGCACTTTTGTCGTCGTACGGGGTGAGTTGCCGGGTTCCGGAGGGTTCCGGACGGGCCCGGGGGCCTTGGGCCCCTCCGGAACCCGGCACTCGGGCCGTTCGGTCAGACCAGTCCGAGCCGCACGGCGGCGGCCTCGGCGTCCACCGGAATGGTGACCGGTTGCGGAGCGCCGGCGACCGCCCAGTCGGGGTCCTTCAGGCCGTTTCCGGTGACGGTGCACACGATCGTCTGACCGGGGTCGACCAGGCCCAGCTCGGCGGCCTTGAGCAGGCCGGCCACCGAGGCGGCCGAGGCGGGCTCGACGAAGACGCCCTCCTGAGAGGCCAACAGGCGGTACGCCGCGAGGATCTGACGGTCGGTCACCTCGTCGATGAAACCGCCCGACTCCTCGCGCGCGGCCAGCGCGTAGTCCCAGGAGGCCGGGTTGCCGATCCGGATCGCGGTGGCGATGGTGTGCGGCTCCTTGACGATCTCCCCGCGCACGATGGGCGCGGAGCCCGAGGCCTGGAAACCCCACACGCGCGGCGTACGGGAGGCCAGGCCGTCGGCCTTGTACTCCTTGAAGCCCTTCCAGTACGCGGTGATGTTGCCGGCGTTGCCGACGGGCAGCACGTGGATGTCGGGGGCGTCACCGAGCGCGTCGACGATCTCGAACGCGGCCGTCTTCTGACCCTCGATGCGCACCGGGTTGACCGAATTGACCAGCGCCACCGGGTAGTTGTCCGACAGCGCGCGGGCCAGGGCGAGGCAGTCGTCGAAATTGCCGTCCACCTGGAGGATCTTGGCGCCGTGCACGAGCGCCTGGCCCATCTTGCCCAGCGCGATCTTGCCGCGGGGCACGAGGACCGCGGACACCATCCCGGCACGCACCGCGTACGCGGCGGCGGAGGCGGAGGTGTTGCCCGTGGAGGCGCAGATGACGGCCTTGGCGCCGTCCTCCTTGGCCTTGGTGATCGCCATGGTCATGCCGCGGTCCTTGAAGGACCCGGTGGGGTTGGCCCCCTCGACCTTGAGGTGCACCTCGCAGCCGGTGCGCTCGGAGAGCACCTGCGCGGGGACGAGGGGAGTGCCGCCCTCGCGGAGCGTGACCACGGGAGTCGCGTCCGTCACCGGCAGGCGGTCCCGGTACTCCTCGATGATGCCGCGCCACTGGTGGGTGCGATTGCTGCTCATGGGTCCTTACTCCCCTTCAACACGCATGATGCTGGCGACACCGCGCACGGTGTCCAGCTTCCGCAGCGCTTCGACGGTCCCGGAGAGGGCGGCGTCGGGCGCCCGGTGAGTGACGACGACGAGGGAGGCTTCGTTGCCGACCCCGTCCGGACGTCCTTGCTGTCGTACGGTATCGATCGACACCCCGTGCTCGGCGAACGTGGTCGCCACCTGGGCGAGGACGCCCGGCTTGTCCGACACGTCCAGGCTGATGTGGTAGCGGGTGACGACCTCGCCCATGGCGCTGACCGGCAGCTGGGTGTACGCCGACTCGCCGGGCCCCGTTGCCTCGGCGAGCTTGTTGCGGCAGACGGCGACCAGGTCGCCGAGGACCGCGGACGCCGTCGGCGCGCCGCCCGCGCCGGGCCCGTAGAACATGAGCCGCCCGGCGGCCTCCGCCTCGACGAAGACCGCGTTGTACGCCTCGCGGACAGAGGCCAGCGGGTGGCTGAGCGGGATCATCGCGGGGTGCACGCGGGCGGTGACGGACTCGCCGTCGGCGGCGCGCTCCAGGATCGCGAGGAGCTTGATGGTGCAGCCCATGCGCTTCGCCGAGGCGAAGTCGGCGGCGCTGACCTCCGTCATGCCCTCGCGGTAGACGTCGTCGAGGCGGACCCGGGTGTGGAAGGCGATGCCCGCCAGGATCGCGGCCTTGGCGGCGGCGTCGTAGCCCTCGACGTCGGCGGTCGGGTCGGCCTCGGCGTACCCGAGGGCGGTGGCCTCGTCGAGCGCCTCCTGGTACCCGGCGCCGGTCGAGTCCATCTTGTCGAGGATGAAGTTCGTCGTGCCGTTGACGATGCCCATGACCCGGTTGATCTTGTCGCCGGCGAGGGATTCGCGCATCGGGCGGACCAGCGGGATGGCGCCGGCGACGGCGGCCTCGTAGTACAGGTCCAGCCCGGCCGCCTCGGCGGCGGCGTGCAGGGCCGCGCCGTCCTGGGCGAGCAGGGCCTTGTTCGCCGAGACGACCGAGATGCCGTGCTCGAAGGCGGTGGTGATCAGGGTGCGGGCCGGCTCGATGCCGCCGATGACCTCGATGGCGACGTCGACGTCCCCGCGTTTGAGGAGGGCCGTCGCATCGGTGGTGACGAGGGCGGGATCGATGCCCTCGCGCACCTTCGAGGGGCGGCGTACGGCCACGCCGGCGAGCTCGACGGGAGCGCCGATCCTGGCCGTCAGGTCGTCGGCGTGCGTCGTCATGATGCGCGCCACCTCTGAGCCGACCACTCCACAGCCCAGCAGCGCCACCTTCAGCGGACGCGTACGCATCATTCGACCTACGCCTTTCGATCTTCCCTCGGTACCCCGCGCGCGGTTTGTTCGCCGGGTTTGAACCAGTCTCACTCAATGGACAGCACTTTCCATCCTCGGTCCATTGAGTGAGACACCTATTTCATCATCCGAGGTCGAGTCGCAGGAGATCTTCCTCCGTCTCGCGCCGGACGATGACGCGGGCCTGTCCGTCACGCACGGCGACGACGGGCGGGCGCAGCGCGTGGTTGTAGTTGCTGGCCATCGAGCGGCAGTACGCACCGGTGGCCGGGACGGCGAGGAGGTCACCGGGCGCGAGGTCCGCGGGCAGGAACGCGTCCTTCACCACGATGTCACCGCTCTCGCAGTGCTTGCCGACCACGCGGGTGAGCATCGGCGCGGCGTCGGAGGTGCGGGAGACCAGGCTGATCGAGTACTCGGCGTCGTACAGGGCCGTACGGATGTTGTCGGACATGCCGCCGTCGACACTGACGTACGTACGGAGTCCCTCAAGGGGCTTGATCGTCCCCACCTCGTACAGCGTGAACGCCGTAGGGCCGACGATCGCCCGACCGGGCTCGACGGAGATTCGCGGCGCCCGCAGGCCTGCGCCCTCGCACTCGCGGGACACGATCTCGGTCAGCGCCTTGGCGATCTCGTGGGGCTCGCGGGGGTCGTCGTCGGAGGTGTAGGCGATGCCGAGGCCGCCCCCGAGGTCGATCTCGGGAAGCTCGACGCCGTGCTCGTCGCGGACGGCGGCCAGCAGCTGCACGACACGCTTGGCGGAGACCTCGAAGCCGGCCATGTCGAAGATCTGCGAGCCGATGTGGGAGTGGACGCCGAGCAGCTCCAGCGAGTCGTGCCCGAGCGCCCGCCGGACCGCCTCGGCGGCGGAGCCGTCGGCCACGGCGATGCCGAACTTCTGGTCCTCGTGGGCGGTGGCGATGAACTCGTGCGTGTGCGCCTCGACGCCGACCGTCACCCGGATCTGCACGGGCTGGCGCACGCCCAGCTCACGGGCGACGTGCGCGACGCGGGCGATCTCCTGGAAGGAGTCGAGGACGATGCGCCCCACGCCCGCTTCCACGGCCCGCCTGACCTCGGCCTCGGACTTGTTGTTGCCGTGGAAGGCGATCCGCCCGGCGGGCATCCCGGCGGCCAGGGCGGTGGCCAGCTCCCCGCCGGAGCACACGTCGAGGTTCAGCCCTTCCTCCTTGAGCCACTTCACGACGGCCTTGGAGAGGAACGCCTTGCCCGCGTAGAAGACGTCGGCGTCCTTGCCGAAGGCGTGCGCCCAGGCGCGGCAGCGCGCCCGGAAGTCCTCCTCGTCGAGGAAGAAGGCGGGCGTTCCGAACTCCTGCGCCAGTCGGGTCACTTCGATCCCGCCGACGGAAACCACCCCATCGGGTGCGCGCCGGACGGTGCTCGCCCAGACCTTCTCGTCGAGGACGTTCAGGTCGGCGGGCGGCGGGGAGTAGTGCCCCTCGGGCAGGACGTCGGCGTGGCGGGGCCCTGCGGGGTGGGCGGAACGGCTCATCGGTATCTCTCTTCGCGGGTCACAGGCGTGTCGGTGCGGCTATGCCGAGCAGGGCGAGGCCGCCGGCCAGCACCGTCCCGGCGGCTTCGGCGAGAGCCAGCCGGGCACGGTGGGCGGCCGAGGGTTTCTCGTCCCCGTGGGGCAGGACGCGGTACTGGTAGTCGAGCAGCGCGTCGGCCAGCTCGACGAGGTGCCGGGCGAGTCGCTCGGGCGCGCGGTGGTACGCGGCGGCTTCGAGGACGAGCGGGTAGTCGGCGAGGGCGCGGAGCAGCGGACCGCGGGCACCGCCGTCCGCGGTCTCGCCGGGGGCGGGGCCGAAGCCCAGGAGTGCGGCATTGGCCACGAGGGCGCGGGCGCGGGCGTGTGCGTAGCGCACCCGGAAGAACGCGCTGGCCTCGCCCTGCACGAGGAGCCCGTCGGAGAACTCGGGCGTCTCCCGGGCCGGCACGACGAGCATGGCCCAGCGGGCGGCATCACTCCCGTACCGGGCCAGGACGTCGCCGTCACGCTGGGCGACGGGGGCGACGGGGGTGTCGTGGGGCGGTGCTGCCTCGTCGGCGCTGCCTTGGGCCCGCAGGATCCGCCCGACGGCGTCCCGGACGACACGTTCCCGCAGGCCGGTGGGGCCGGCGTGGGCGGTGGGGCCGGCGTGGCCGGCATGGCCGCCTCCGCCGTCGTGGCCGGCATGGCCAACCTGACCGACGTGGCCAGCATGGCCGTCTCGGCCAGCCTGACCGACGTGACCGACGTGACCGGGAGGAGGCTCGGCCGGCGCGGAGGTGCCGGTATCCGTATCGGCATCCCCGGCTCCCTCGGCCGCGACGACGAGAGCGGCAAGACAAACTGGTGAAAGGGGAGCGAGTACGAAATTCAGAAATCCCGCCCCGGTGACGTCGACGCGCTCGATCCCGGGAACGGCTTCCAGCCGGCGGGCCAGCACAGCGGCGACTTCGGCGGGCCTGCGTCCGGCGCTCTTGGCCACCTGGAAGGCGACGGGGGTCGCGTACTCCCCCACCCCACCGGGACGCGTCCGCTCGACGACCACCCGCCCGGGCGCCTCGACCCCGACCGGCAGCTCCCCGTCCTCGACGGCGCGGCGCACGGCGCCCACGACGGTACGGGGAAGGTCAGCGGGGTTCACGCGACCCAGCCTAGGGGAGACGACCGCCCACCAGGCGGAGGGTTTCGCCATATGAACAGGGACGACCACAGGAGCCCGCCCGGAGACTCCCTACCGACCGCCCCCGGGCCGGGGGCCGGGGGCGGGGGCCGGGAGCCGAGAGCCGAGAGCCGAGGGCGGGGGCCGGGGGCCGAGGCCGGGGGCCGAGAGCCGAGAGCCGAGAGCCGAGGGCCGAGGGCCGAGGCCGAGAGCCGAGGCCGAGAGCCGAGGACCGGGGGCGGGGGCCGGGGCCGCAGCCGAGTTCAGAGCCAGGGCCGGGGCCGGAGGCGGGGCGGGGGCGGGGGCTGGCCGCCCCAGCCACCGAGCGCCCGATCACCAGTCGTCAACCCGGCAGGGGCAGGGGGCTGGGGCCCGGGGGCCGGGTTCAGGGCCACGCCCGGAGCCGGGCCCAGAGCCGGGGCCGGGGCGGGGGGGGGCGGGCCGCCCCAGCCATCGGCCGCCCGATCACCAATCGTCAACCGAGCCGGGGCCGGGGGGCCAGCGGCCCGGGGGGCAGGGGCCGGAGCCAGTACCGGAGCCGGAGCCAGAGCCGGGCCCAGAGCCCATGGCCGGAGACTGAGGCAGTGGCCCCCCCCAGCCACCGGCCGCCCGATGCCCAATCGCCAAACGGGCAGGGGATGGGGGCCGAGGGCCCGTGGGCCCGGGGGCCGGGGGGCCGGGGCCGAGCTCAGAGCCAGGGCCGGAGGCGGTGGCGGGGCGGGCCGCCCCAGCCATCGGCCGCCCGATCACCAATCGTCAACGGGCAGGGGCTGGATGTCTGGATGTACAGGGCGCTCAACCCCGCGGACTGGCACGACGCACAACGGCCGATGCGGGGGCAGGGGCACCGGCAAGATCCGCAAGGACGACCCAGGAAGGTGTTCCAGTCGGCACTCGGGCGGTCGGATGCTCGGGCGTAGGGCACTCGGCACTTGGTCGGGCGGTCGGGCGGTATGGCGGTCGGGCGGTGGATGCTCGGGCGGTAGGGCACTCGGCGCTCGGGCACTCGGCGCTCGGGCACTCGGCGCTCGGGCGGTCGAGCGGCCGGATGAGGGCCAAGCGGTCAGGCGCTCGCGCGGGTCGGCCGGTCGGCGGTCAGGCCACTCGTGCGCTCATACGTTCGGCCGCCGGCTGGCGATGCGCGGCGCCGGACAGGGCGACAGGGCGAGAGGGGCTCAACCGGGACGGAATCCAGCAGGGGACGGGACCACCCTCAGCCCCTCCCCCGCCCGGCGGGGGTCCCCTTCCGCTCGCGCCGATCCTTGCGCTCGGCCAGCCGCCGCACGACCTGCACCAGCTCGGCGGGCTCGAAGGGCTTGGCGACGAAGGCATCCACCCCGGCCACGATCCCGGCCTCCACCTCGTGGTGCGTACAGGCACTGACGATGGCGACGGGCAGGTGCCGCGTCCGCGGATCGGCCCGCAACTGCGCGGCGGCCCCGAACCCGTCCAGCCGGGGCATGACCACGTCAAGGGTGATGACATCGGGACGCACGCGATGCACGATGTCCAGGCACTCGACACCATCGTTCGCGGTCACGACCTCGAAACCCTCCAGCTCGAGATTGACCTTGATCAGCTGCCGGATGACCTTGTTGTCGTCGACAACAAGCACCCGGCCCGAGGCGCCTGGCACAACTCGAGAGTAGGTCCGCCGAACCCCCCGCGTCCGGGTTTTCGCCACTTCCACCCCGTCCGGGCGACCCGCCCTCCCTCCCCCCGCAAACGGGTTCCTGATCACCCCGACGAAGCTGGTAGTGTTCAACCCGTCGCCGCAACACAGGCGACGCGCCCCCGTAGCTCAGGGGATAGAGCAACGGCCTCCGGAGCCGTGTGCGCAGGTTCGAATCCTGCCGGGGGCACTCCAGCCGGACCAGCGTGAAACACCCGCTGACCAGCAAGAGTGCCAAGCATGAAGACCTGGACCCAGTCCCACTGAGTCCAGGTCTTTGTCGTTGTTGCGCACTGATCGCGATAGACCTGCGCTAGAGCTGCTGGGGACCGGGCCTCCGAAGAGGGAAGCACCGTCCGTCTGCGGAACGAAGCAACCGAAGCTCCAGCCCAGTCCCGACCGGCTCGACCGCAGTCAGATTGCGCCAGCCCGCTCGGTCGGGGTGACTCGAAGCTACGCCCGGCACCCCCTTCCGCCCCTTCAAAGTGCACCGCTGTTGGTCGTGTGCTGTCCTGAAGATGCCGGTTGGCGCGCGAGCCTTCGAGCATGGCAAGCAGAACTTGAACCGAGCCATCAGCGGCCAAGCAGCTGACTCATATCCACCGCGCAAGCCGAATCCGGCCCCCTTGGGTCACCGCTGAACTCGACACCTCTCAGTCCGAGATGAGATCCGAGGTGAGAGCTGTGCACTTCTCTAAGAAACTGTCAGCCAATCTTGCGGTGCTAGCGGCCGCAGTCCTTGCGTCTTCCGTCGTTTCATCTGGATCGGCAAACGCCAAGGCCGTTCCCGATGCGCCGTTTGGCTTGCGGGTCACCGCTACGGCCAACAACACATTTCTTCTGTCGTGGAGCGACCACTCGGACAACGAAACAGGTTTCGAAATCACTGACGGAATCTCTTCACGCAGGACAGGACCGAATGACACCGTGGACAATTGGCATGTCACGCCAGGCACGTACAAGTGCTTCAGGGTGCGGGCGGTCAACAGCGACGGACCGTCAAATTGGTACCCGAGTGCATCCTACGTTTGCGGTACCACGCCTTCCTGAAGAGCCCCGGCACAGACCAGTCCCGGCTGACGACGAGGCCTCTCCGGGCAGGGGTACGGGGCCGGCCGAGCTCGATTCCTGAGCTCGGCCTGACCAACCCAGCAGGACCCGGTCAGCCCTCGCGGCCGTGTTGCGTGGGCCAGTTGAGCTCCGCTTCAATTTTCCTGTTCATGGCTTCCTCCTGGCCGTAGATGCACCCCTCGTAGACGCGGTGGATCACCTCGGGCGAATTGCCAACGCGGCGGGCGACCTCGGCCACGGGGACTCCAGCGTTCAGCCACGTTGTGATGCAGGTATGCCGAAGGTCGTACGGCCGCCCGCCGAGGATGGATGCCTGGAGATCCGGCGGGAGCGCGTACCCCCGGGCGTCCTTCCAGACCCGCCAGTACGTACTGCTCCCGACAAGTCCGAGCCGCTCGTTCGTGAAGAGCCGGCCGTCCTTGGCCGTGCCGAACTCCTTGAGGTGGGCTCGGAGTATCGCCACCAGGGGCGGCGGGATCGGGACTGGCCGGTCGTCCTTGGCCTCCCGGGACTTCAGGCCGCGCTTGTCGTGCCGCTCCCCGCTGTCCGTCCACTGCTTGCCCGATACGGGGTGAGTGTCGTGAAGGGTGAGCGTCCCCCACCCTTTCTCGGGGAGGTAGCAGTCGGACTTTCGCAGCCCTACGGCCTCGCTCGGGCGGAGCGCCGCGAAGTACATCACCGCGTAAAACGCCACCAGACGGCGCCCCTTCTTGCGGTCCCACGTCCCAACGTAGGAGACCGCGGCAAGCAATTGGGCTGCCTGGATCTTGTTCACGAGAACACGGGGGTCGACGCGATCCGATGAAGAGATCTTCACCTTCTTGAGTCCGGCGAGAGGGTTCTCGACCAGGAGCTTGCGCTCGATCGCGTACTCCACGGCGGTGTTTAAGGCACGGCGCCTGCGGCGGGATGTCTCTCCCGCCGCAGGCGTCCCGTCCAGCTTGAACGAAAGCCGGTACTGGACGTCTCGCAGGATCTTCGGATCTTCCAGGGCAGAAACGAGCAGCGACTTCTTCGAAAGCCACTGATAGGCATCTTCGAGTTCGGCCGGCGGCTCCCGATCGGCGTTTGCCGGGACAACGGCCCAGCGAAGAGCGAGACGCAGCTCCTCCACCTCGGGCATCTGCTTGTTCTGCTCCACCATGGCCAGGGTCACCGCAGCGAGACCATCCGCAATGCCCTCGCGCGTCTTGGCAGCAGCCGTGGGCCAGCGCATGGCCAGGTACTCACGGCAGAACGTGAACCAGGAAAGTTCCTCGCGAGCATCCGCGGGTTCTGCGGCCTGCGCGGCGGCGCGGACTTCCGACTCAGGAAGGCCGTCCTTGATGCGGAAGGCCTCGCCGCGCTTCATTGCCAACCACAACTCGGACCGGCGGCTCCCCGCAAGCGCCACGGTGGCGAACGTCTTACTACTGACCTTCCCCCCGACGATCCAACGGAGCTGATACGGGCGGGTCTTGCTCTGCGCCTTGGTCACATTCCACAGACGGACATCGAGGGAAAACCCTTCCGGGTCCAAGCCGTTGTTCTGCTCGGACCCGGAATCGGCGTTGTTCGTCACGCGGATTCCTCCCGCGTCTCCAGCCAACGGACCAGCTCGGAACGGCGGATACGCACGGAGCCATTCGGGAGCTTGATGGCCTTGGGGCCCTTCTTGCACTGCCGCCAGCGATAGAACGTGGCTCGCGGAACACCGATCTCTTCGACCACCTGCGGGATGGTCAGCATTTCGTCGCGGGGCTTGGCCACGGCGAGACTCCTTCGGGAAGGTGTGGATTGGGGAGCAACAACCCCGGGACCGCTGACACAACTGACAGAACCTCGGTGAGAGCACGTTGACCTGCGGGTTCAGGGCTGAGGGCGGCTCTGACAGAACTCGCGGAAACTCCGACAGAACCTCCGGCGGCGGGTTCTGGCACGGCCGACGGGTGGGGTTCTGTCGGAGTTTCCGGAGGTTCTGTCACGGTGACCGTGGGGCCCGTTCATGCAGGTCAGCGGGACAGATCGGGGGTTCTGTCAGTTGTGGCAGTCCGGTGGGGTTGTGTCAGGCGCCGCGAGCGAGGCGCGGGTGCGCGTCGTACTTCGGAGAGGGCGGTCGGCCACCGCGCCCCGAGCGCGGGGGCGGGGGCTGCTGACGGAGCCAGCCGTGCTCCTCCAGCAGGGCCAAGGCCGGGTCAAGGTCGGCCATGGCGGGGAAGTCCCCGCGGGAGAGCTGGCGGAACAGATCCCGTTTGGTGAAACCGCTCACCCGGGCGTCGCCGATGTGGGTGAGGAGCCGACGGGCTGCTTCCTGTGCCGGGTCCGCGCCCATGGCGTCGAAGACGTGCTGAGCGTGGGCGGTGAAGTAGTCCCCGAGCCTGGTGGCGTCGGCCAGCGTGGCGGCCTCGATGGGGCGGGTCCACCCGCTGTCGGGGTAGGTGGCCAAGTGGAGCAGCCCGGCAAGGCGGGCGACGGCTCCATCCCTCTTGCTGGCCCACTTCACAATGGCTGAGAGCGAGCCGCCTTTCCCGATCCGGGATTCGGTGACCTTTTGGTAGGCGAGCATGACCGCGTCGGCCTCGGGGGTGAGGGTGAGTACCGCCGGGTCGGTCCAGCCGTTCAGGGCCATGGCCAGACCGCCGAGCTGGCGGGTGTAGGTGTCGGCCACGTCGTCCGGGATGAGCTCCGGGGTGAGGTTGCGGCGGCCGACCAGCGATTCGGGCTGCGCGTACAGGAACCGGGCCAGCAGTCCGCGGCCATCGGCCCCTTTGATCTGCCCGATGGATTCGAGAACTTCGGGCTGAACGGCGAGGCCCATCGTGACGGCGGGGTGTTCGACGTGCTGGGCCTCGCGACCCTGCCGGTTGACCCTCACCATGTCCCCTGCGTGGCCCTTGAGGAAGATCTCCATGTTGGGTGCTCCGCTGTAGCGGCCCGAGATGATTTCGAAGATTCCGCCCTCCGGGGAGAGGACGGAAATCCGGCCTTCCTGCTCAGTGAGCAGGGTGGCCAGGTTCTCCGGCGTCACGTCGTCCGCGACGAGCTGGGGTTTGCAGGGGACCTTGATTTCCTCGGCGGCCTGGGCGAGGGCGACGGCTTCAGCGGTGAGCTGGTCTCGCAGTCCCGGCTCGGCGTTCGCAGCCTTGGCCGCTGCTTTGTCGGCGGCGGCCTTGGCAAGGCGCGCGGTGGTCTCGGCCTCCGCGCGGGCGGGGCCGGAGAGTTCCACGAGTGCCTTCTCCACGGCCATGAGCGGCTCGGTCATCAGGGAGAACACGGCGCTCTTGCGGTTGCCGGGGTCCAGGGCCACTGCGGTGTAGAGGTTGACCGGCTCGCGCCACCGGCCGCGGACGCAGACGGTGGCCCGTCCGCCGGCAGCCGTGGCGATGACTGCCAGGGCCAGGCATCCGGCGAGGTCGGCGGGGGTCTGGGTTTCCTCGGCGACGGCGGCGACCATGGCGGACAACCACGGCGGGAGTGTGTCCACGGGGAAGGTGGGGAGGTCCCGGCGGCCTGTGAGCGGGACGGGTTCGTCCCAGACCGGTCCGGTCACCTCCTCGGTGGCGAGGGCGTCGAACCCGGCCCAGAGGTCGGCGTCGGTGGGCTGTGCGGTCATGCTGCGGTCCTGCCTTCCTGCGGGCCACTACGAAGGGCTGAAAGGACGGCCTGGCGGCCGACGACCTTCGGCGCGCTACTGCCGTCCCGGGCCTGGTGTCGTCCGGCGGAGCTCGGGTTGTCAGTGGTGGTCATGCGGCGTCTCCGCTCGCGTTGCGGAGTGAGCGACGGATGCCGTCGCGGATGCTCGCTGCGACCCGGGAGGGCGCGAGCCCCTTCGGCGCGGCGGCGGTGAGCGCGTCGGTCACCTCCGTCTCGGTGAGGGTGCCTGCGGCGATGAGGCGGCCGAGGGCGTAGGCCGCGTTGTAGAGCGTCGTGTTCTGGGCGCCGGTGACAGCGGCGGCCACCTTGGCGACCTCGCCGTTCAGGGCGGCCGTCGCGTACTGGTCCGCCTTGCCGATGCGGGCGCGGAGAACGGCCACGGGGATCGGGGCGGGTGCGGGCGGTGGGGTGAGCAGGTCACCGAGCCACGTGGGGAGGGGGACCGCAGGCGCGTCGTGAATGATCTCGTAGACCCCGGTGCCCACGGTGCTGCCGGCCGCGACCACGTACCCGCCCCAGGCTCGCGTGTCGACCTTCCACCCCAACCGACCTGCGCTCCCACGTAGCCGCTTTTCGGCGGGGGCAGTGAAGTACAGGTGCTGTCCGCCACGGCGGGTACGCACCGTGAACGTCTCGGTCGGCAGCCGCTCACCGGCCCGCTCGCAGATCATGGCGAACACGTCCAGGCCATCGGTCGCCCCCGCCCAGTCTTCGGGCGCGGGTCCGTCGTCTTCCTTGGGGATGTCGAGGTCTACGACCAGGAGTCCGGCGGGGCCGGTGGCGATGCCGACGTTGTAGGGGGCCGCCTGCCAGCACGCCGTGATCTGCCCGGAGTCGAGGGTGGCGCGCTGTTCGGGGGTGCGGTGGCCGTCCGTGCAGCGGCTGGTGCGGGGGCAGTTGCGTTCGGGGTGTCCGGCGGGTCGCTTGTCACCCGCGCGGAGCGGGAAGACGGGCCAGCCGCGTTCAGCCGCGGCGAGGGCGGCGTTCAGAAGGTTCGTGTTCATGCCGCTGCCTCCTCGCTGCGGGTCAGGAACGCGGCGCCGATCCACCGCGTGTACGCGGGCGGCAGAGCCTCGCGCAGGGCAAGGTGGTCGTGGGACCAGTCGATGCCCTTGGCCTCTCGGATCTCAGCGACGGTGGCTTTACCGCCCCCCTTGCCGTAGGCCGCGACGTAGGGGCCGTCGAAGTACTTGCCGTGTCGCCAGCCGCGGACCCTGCCCCGGTGCGCGGGGTGCGCCGGCTGCACCGTGGACCAGCCGCCGAGTTCGAAGTAGCGGTGCATCAACACGGCCAGGCCGAACTGTTCACCGCACAGCCGCAGGTCTTTCCGGACCTCCGAGCCGGCCACGTTCTCGATCACGTAAGGCCTGCCCACGATGTCCAGAGCGGCGCGGGTGGGGGCGATGAGCCTGGGGTGCCAGCGGCCGGTGCGGGCGTTGCGGGCGGCGTTCGTGCCCTTGGTCGGCGCCCCTTCGCCCTGGCAGGGCGGGGAGGTGTGGATGAAGTCGAACTCGTGGCCGTGCTCGCGGATGAACTCGATGGCGTCGCCCTGGTGGAAGACGTCGCCGCAGTAGTCGGGCTGCGGGTTGATGTCCACGCCGGTGACGTGCCAGCCGAGGTACTGGTATCCACGGGCCGCGCCACCGATGCACGAGTACGCGTCGAGTACCCGCAGGCGGGATCGCCGGATCGGGGTGGGGTGCGTCATGCTGGGGGTTCTCCTGTTTCTGCGAAGGGACGGAGAAGCCGGGGCGGTCGCGGTCTTGTGGTGAGAGGCGACCGCCCCGGGCACAGCTAGAGGTCGGTGAGCGCGGCGGTGGGGATCTCGTAGACGTCGATGACGTCGTTCACGCCGTGCCAGCGCCCGGTGGTGTGGTGGATGTAGACCACGTGCAGCGGGATGCCGTCCCGGCTGGTGAACGCGTAGACGTTGACCGCGTCAACGTTCTTGGGGCTCTTGCGGGCGCTGCGGATGTGGGACAGGGCCGCGATCACGCTGCTCCGCTCGGGCCGGTAGCTGAGACCGTCGACCTGCGTGTGCATCGTGGGGTGCTGCGTGGTGCTCAGGGCGGGGCTGGAGCTCATGGCGATCTCTCCTCAGTGGTGGCGGATCCAGAGGGCGTATTCCTGGCGGACGTAGCCGCGGGGCTCGCGGATGCTGTCCGGGTGGTCCGGGGTGTAGGGGCCGTTCGCGTAGCCGGACGGGCCGAGGCCGGCGGCGTGGTCGATGTCCATGAGGCGCCGGGCCGCTTCGACGGCGAGGGTGGCGGCGTCGCCGCCCGCGGGGTCGTTGTCGGTGACGGCGATGCGGTCCAGGAGTGCGGCCTTGCGGAGCCAGAACTCGCGGACGGCGATGCCGTGCAGGCAGTCCCGGGCACCTCGGAAGGTCCACCCGATTTCGCTGATGATGCTCGGCGCGGTGGCGTACGCCGATGACGGCGTCGGCCAGTGGCTGGGCTGCTGCTCGGCGGTGACGTAGAGGCGGACGCGCTCCCCGTCGCGGGCGGGGTGCTGGCGGACCGCGCTGGTCGCGAACGTCTCGGACAGGGCCTTGGTGATCTCGGGGGCTTCGGTCGGGGCGCAGATGACGCGGATCTCGAACATTGGTGTCAGTTCTCCTCTTCGGCTTCCGTCTGGTCGGCCATGTCGTCCAGCTGAAGCAGGAGTTCGCCCAGCTGAAGGCGGGTGACTCGTCGGGTGTAGGGCTGGTCAAGGAGGTCCCAGTCCAGTTCGACGCTCACGACCTCGTGGGGGTCGATGTCCATGTGTGTGCTCCTTCGGTCAGTGGTCGTGCTTGGCGGGGAGTTCGGGCAGTCCCGCGTCCGTGATGGCCTGCGGGTTGAAGCCGGGGAGGGTGGCGCGGGTGATGAGGGCGTTGGCGAGCTGCTCGGCGTAGGCCGCGCCGGAGCGGGCTACCTCGATCTGAGCTCCGGCGCGCAGCGCTTCGACCCGTTCCACGTGCGCGTGGTCCTCGCGGCGGCCGAGGGTCTGCCGCTCGTACGCGGTGGTCTCTCGCCTGTCGGTGCGCCAGTAGCGGGCAGCGAGCCCGTAGGCGACGGCGGTGGCCAGCGCCCACAGCAGGAGCGGGAGGGAGAGACCATCGGCGTATCCGGCGACGCCGGCCAGGGCCAGTCCGCCGGATGCGGCGAACGCGGTTCCGGCGATCACGCTGTCACCGGATCGGCCGCCGGAGGCGAAAGCGCCGGCCGTCGCGGCTCCGGTGGCGAGGACGACCATGAGTGCCGCGTTTCCGGCGGAGTGTTCGGCGCCGTTGGCGTTCCAGATCCGGCCGAGGATGAGCACGGTCGTGGTGGCCAGCGCGGGGGCTGCTTTGGGGGCGAGGTCGATGGCCCAGTGCCGGTAGGTGATGGGGTCGTTCATCCCTGGCTCCCCAGGTCCGAGACGGCCTTGATGATCGCGGTGGTGAGTTCGTTGATGGGGCCGGAGGCGCCGGTGGAGGCGAGGAAGAAGCCGAACATCATGGCGACGAACGCGGAGCCGTAGCCGAGGGTCTTGGAGCGCAGGAGGAAGAACAGGACCAGCCCGAACAGGGCGACGAGCGAGAGGGTGATGGCCATGGGTTATCCCTTCGGGGCGAACGTCTTGCGCGGGGTGGGGGTGGCGTCGCGGTAGAGGTGCAGCCAGAGGTTGTAGAGGTGGCGGCCGATGCGGATGCGCTTGCCGTGGCCGTCGCAGCGGCGGCAGTGCTTGCCGCGCTTGAGGCGGCCCTTGCGGTCGGTCTTCATCGCGTAGCCGAAGCCACGGCACTTGCGGCAGGTGCCGAACGGGCTGGACGCACACAGACTGATGTAACCGAGGGTGACGATGAGTAGGCAGGCGCTAGCAAGGAGGGTGAGGGCCATGGGATGCCTTCCGGGCGGGGGTTCCGGTGTTTTCGCAGGTCGGCTGCTAGGTGCCAGATCGCTGATGAGAACCGGTTTGGGCTGCTAGCGGGGGTGCTAGACCTAGCAGCGATGGCCGCTAGGTCTAGCAGCAGTGCGCGTCAGCTTCCGGACCGCTTTCCATCACGCTGGGTGATGGCGGCGGCGAGGTCGGCGCGGGCGATACCGCGTCGGGTGGTGCCCTTGCCAGAGGCGGTGGAGCCCCAGACGTCCTGGGCGGTGATGCCGTGCGGCTTGAGGTTCGTGGTGACCGTCTCGGCCTTCCAGCCGCTGTAGACCTCGGGGCGCAGGGCGGCGAGGCGGGCGGCGACCTTCTCGTTCCAGACCTTCTCCTCATCGGCCGGCACGACCTTGAGGATGTCGGCGAGCAGGTCGAAGGCGGCTTCGCCGCTCTCGGGTTCCTGGCCGATGGCGTGGCCGGTGACGTTGCCGTACTCCTCGCGCATCCGGCGGGCCCGCACGACGACCTGTTCGGCGCCGAGCGCGTCCACGAACGCGGACGCGACGATGCGCGGGTCGTCGCCTTCACCGGCCATCCAGCAGATGCCGCGGTCGGTGCGGGAGAACATCGTGGCCCGGTACCCCGCCTTGTACATCGAGGTGCCCAGCACCATGTCGTTGGCGGGCTGGCCCATGACCTTCAGGCAGAACCGCAGCACCGCGTTCGCGGAGATGCCGGTGGGCAGCGACTTCGCATCCGGGCGCTGAGTTCCGAACAGGGTCACCATGCCGAGGGCCGGACCGCGCTTGCCGAGGTCGGTGCAGATCTCTTCGATCTCTGAGCCGTACTTGTCGTGCTCGAAGGGGACCTGGCACTCATCGAACGCGGCCACGATCGGGTGCAGACCCAGGCTCTTGTCGTTGGCCAGGTCCGGGGTCACCTTCGACTCCGGGCAGCGCGAGCGGGGCAGGGACTTGATGACCTTCGCCCGGCGGCGCAGCTCGGCCCGCAGTTCCCGCAGCGATTCGAGGACATAGAGGATGTCCTCGTCCTCATCCCCGGCCCGGTAGCGGTGGCAGACCGGTTCCAGCGCTCCGAAGTCGCCGGTGCCCTTGAAGTCGAACGCGTACAGCTGGGCTCGCGGGTCGAGAGCGGCGATGAGCAGGAACAGGCGCATCAGGAACGTCTTGCCCATGCGCGGGATGGAGCCGACGACCACAGAGGCGAACATCAGGGTCACGGCGACGTCGCCCATGCGCTGGTCGTTGCCGAAGACGACCGGCTTGAACAGGTCCACGCTGCCCGACTTCAGCAGCGGCCACGCGGGCTTCTTGGTCTCGTTCATGGGCTTGTCGCCCACCCACAGGATCAGTCGGCCTTCGTGTTCGGTCGGGTCGGCGGATGGCCAGACGGAGCCGACCTTGCGGCGCAGGCCGGAGGCGAGCGGCTTGCGGGCCTCCATGATGTCCTCGGGGGTGACACCCCAGGGAAGGTCCAGGTCGGCGCGGTAGCCGGGCCCGTCCCGGGTGATCTCCGAGGTGAACCGCAGCCCGTTCATGTCGCCGCCCTTCTTGATGGCGGCCGACAGCTTCGCGTTGCCGATGTTGTCCAGCGCACGGAGCACGAGCATCCCGGTCAGCTTCTGGAGTTCCGTCTTCAGCACGGCCGGCCCGATCACCGGCTGGTCCTGCGGGGCGCCCCAGAAACCGGCGGTGAGGACTGCTGCCGAGGCCAGGACCGCGAGCCAGCCGGGGGCCATGACGTACATGGTCAGCGCAAAGCCGGTACCGAAGATGAGCGCCACCACCGTGACCAGCGTCCGCAGCCGCACCCGGCTGTCCCGCTGCCGCGACAGCTTCAGGTACTCGGCGGTGTTCTCCTTGTAGACCTCATACGCCCGCAGCGGGGCAGCCTCGGCGTCCCACACCCACCGGTTCGTGTCCCGCGCCAGCCGGGCCATGCCGCGCGGGGCGAGCATGCCGAGCTGGAGCGCGTACCAGGGGGTGCGGATGCCGTGGAAGGCCGTGGCATAGAACGCGTTGCTCGCGGCGCGCTGGGTGGTGGAGACGAACCCCGGCTTCGACTTCAGCCAGGTCGGAATGATCGGCAGCCGCTTGTAGGTGGTGACGCCCGGGGACGGCAGGTCGGGCGAGTCGACCGGGCGCGGCCGGGGCGACTCGTCCTCGTCGTCGTCCGGGTCGGCCGGCGGCGCGGCCGGGGCGGGGGTCGGGTTGGTGGGGCGCTTGGTGGTGATGTCGAAGACCTCGGCGCCGGGACGCTCGGGCTCTTCGTTCTGGCCGGTGGCGTGGACGTCAGACACGGTGGTCTGCTCCCTACGTATCGAGTGGGGTGGAAGGGCCCGGACAGCGAGGTGTTCGGGCCCGTGCAGGTCAGGCAGCGCGCTGGTCTTCGGGGTAGGCGCAGGGCAGGCACATACCGAGCGAGGTCGGGATGACGTAGCCCGCATCCGTGCGGCACTCAGGGCAGGTCCGGCGGGCGGCGTTCGCCTTGACGAGCGCGGCGGCCTTGCCTGGGGTCATCGGCCGGACCGGCTTGGCCAGGTCGACGCGGTACAGGTAGGCAGTCAGAGACTCCCGCCGGTATCGGGGTCGCTCCAGCTGGGCCACGACGTCCTGTCCGCCGGGGCGCAGGCCAGCCGCACGGAGCTGACGGCGCGTGGCAAGCCCGTCCGGAGCCAGCCGCCAGGAGTAGACGGGTATGCCGTGCCCGGCCATCACGCGGCCGGCGCTTCAGCCGCGGCGGCACGCTCGGCCTTGAGCGTGTCGCGCAGCAGACGGCCGTTGGCGGACGACGTACGGACCGCCTTACGGATCGCCTCGGCGGTCAGCTCGCCATCGGACCAGTTGGCCGTGACCGACCTCGCCTCGTCCAGCAGCTCATCCGAATCGCGCGTCGGTCGGGGCGTGCGGGCCGACTTCGGTACCCGACCTGTCGCCCGACGCGGAGCCGACTCCACAGCCGCAACCGACTTCACCGAAGCCGACTGTGGAAGCGCGACCGGCTCGACTACCGGAACCGACTCGGACAGCTTCACCGGCTCGATGACCGGTACCGGGTCGGCCGACTCAGGGGCCACAAGTTCGGCGGTCACGGGCGGGGCCTCGGGGGCCGACTCGTGCAGGTCAGACCCCAACCGATTTACGGTGATCTCTGCCGTTTCATGCTGGTTTGCGGAGGCGGTGAACATGTGGGCCAGGGCGGCGTCCGCACCGCTGGTGAGCCGGTCGCGCTGGACATCCAGGAGTCGCGCACCCAACGACGCGTCCCCCAGCCCGACCTTGCGGGCCAGCTTCCACGACGTCCGGTCGGACGACTTCCGCACCCATGCCTGCGGGTGGTTCGCCGCGCGGGCCCGGTGGTAGGCCAGGGCTCGCACCACAGCGGCAGCCTTCGCTTCCGCCTCGATGTCGCGGCCGTCCTGGTGGACCACGATCCGCCGGGCGAGGAACGCCATGCCCTCGGCCGACACGCACATGCCCATCGGGGTCACGGCGTAGATCACGGTGCGGCCCGGGTCATCGGCGGCCATCGCGGCCATCACCGACGCGGCGGCCGGCAGGGCCCACAAAGCCACCCGGATGATCCCCGGGGAGGACTGGCCCAGCATCGTCAGCCCGAGCAGCACCAGCGCCAGAACGGCGGTCGCGCCCTCACCGGCCGCCACCGCGCCCAGCGCCGTCCCCGAGCCGTAGGCGCGGCTGATGTTGCTGAACGTCCCCACCCCACCGGCGACACCGGTAGCGAGCATGGGCACGAACGCGGCCGTCAACACGATCTTCTGGGCCTTGCTCAGTGCCTTGCGGGTCGCCATCACGCCGCCTCCCCGCTGGTGCCGCGGCGGCCGTCACGGCGGCCGTTGACCGTGCTCATCGCAGGGACGGTCAGCCGGTGCGCGATGCGCCAGCCTCCGCCGCGCTGCTTGGCCCTGTACATCTGCTCATCAGCGCGGCGCAGCAGGGTGGACAGCTCCCCGGTGCCGGTGCGGTAGTAGGCGGCGCCGATCGAGGTGTGCACCTCGATCGGGTGGCCGTCGAACGGCACGGGCTGGTCCAGTCGTCCGGTCAGCATGAACAGGTCCACGCGCAGCTGGTCGATGCCGTAGCCGGGGATGATCGCGGCGAACTCGTCTCCGCCCAGGCGTCCGGCGACGCCGGCGTGTTCCTCGGCCCACCGGCCCAGGCGCTGCCCGGTTGCGCGGATGACCGCGTCTCCGGCCGCGTGGCCGAGGGTGTCGTTGATCTCCTTGAACCGGTTGAGGTCCAAGACGAGAACGGCCCGTTGGCACTTGTGGGACAGGCTCTTGCGGGCCCGCTCCTCGAACGGGTCCCGCGTCCACAGGCCAGTCAGCGGGTCGCGGCGGGCGGTTTCGATCCGGCGCCGCATCCACAGACTGTGGACCGACCAGCCGGACACGAGCGGCAGCGCTGCGGCCAGGGCTGTCACAGTGTGACTCATGCCGCTTCCCCCGTCCGGGCGGAACGGCTGGCGTCACGGGCAGCGCCCCGCAGGAAGGGGACCGTGCGGGTCAGCGCGTCGGCGTAAAGCGCGTCCCACGCGGCGATCTCGTCGCCACCCTCGCCCAGCTCGGCCAGCTCGGCGATGACCTCACGGGCCACCGCCTCACGGGCCGCTCGCTCCTGGGCGGTCTCCGGGGTGAGCGGGCCGCGGAACAGGTCGCGGTCCAGTCCGATGGGCAGTTCGTCGAAGCCGAGCGCCAGCTCCTCGAACTCGGCGGGGTTCACGATCTGGTGGCTACCGATGTACGAACGCATGTGGATCTCTCCTGATGAGCGAAGGGAATCGGAGCGGCCTCGGTCCGTGGTGAGAGGCGACCGCTCCGGGCAAGCTGCAGGCAGAGCCCCAGCAGAGGGGGCCCGTGCTCCGGCCAGGAGTCGAACCTGGCCTACGACCATCGGAGCAACACGGAGGGCGAGGCCCTCCGATCACTCGGCCCATCGACCACACGTGTGCATGTGGCTGGACCGGCACGCTGTTCAGTTCTCAACAGACAGGCGCTTCCTTCGCAGCCGTCCGAAGACGGGCACTTCCGGGCGCTGACGTACGGAAGAAGCTGTACCGACTAAGCGATACACGCTTGAACATGTATCTCACATTGGCCCGCTCGGTCCGGGCTGTCAAGCCCTTCGTGATTTCCGCGCCGCTGTGATGTGCCATCAGAGTGCCGCCAGAGGCGGGGACGAAGTCACCATGTCCCTGGACGACTTGGGACGTCCTCGGTAGCGTTCCGTGGGGGCGACTACGTCCCTGGACGTCCCTGGGGGTGAGGATGGCAAACGCGCGCTTACGGTCCGCCATGCTGTCGAACGGCATCACGGTGGACGCCATGGCAGAGCACGTTGGGGTTGACCCAAAGACCGTCGAACGATGGATTACGCAGGGGCGCGCGCCATACCGCCGACACCGGCTCACCATCGCGGCCCACCTGCGTGAAGACGAGGCCTACCTCTGGCCCGACGGGCTGCCCGACGGGCAGCGCAAGGATGCGGCTGACGCCGAAGTCCTCAAGGTCTACCCGCACCGGTCCTATGTCCCGGCGGACCTCTGGCTACAGCTCTTCGGCAGAGCACAGCGAGAGATCGGCATCCTGGTTCACGCCGGCGTGTTCCTGGCAGAGAACCCGCGCTGGACACAGCTGCTCAAGCTGAAGGCGTCCTCCGGTGTCCGCGCCCGGATACTCCTCGGCGATCCGGAGAGCCCAGAGATCCAGCGCCGCGGTGAAGAGGAAGAGATCGGGGAAGGCGTCGCGTACAAGGTTCGAGAAGTACTGAAGCTCTACCGTCCGCTCTACGGCGTCTCTGGAGTCGAGTTCCGCCTGCACCGGTCCACCCTGCACAACTCGCTGTACCGGTCCGACGATGAGTGGCTGGTGAACACCCAGGTCTACGGGGTCAGCGCCCCGATGGCCCCGGTACTCCACCTGAGGAAGGTGGCCGGGGCCGAACTCGTATCCACCTACCAGCAGAGCTTCGAGAAGGTCTGGGGCGAGGCAGTCTCCATCGAAAGGCAAGCATGAGCCGCACCGACTACTTCAACGATCCCTCAGCCCCGAAGGCCAACAGCATCGTTCCGGCGGTAACCGCCTTCGTGGTCAACGACGCAGACGAGATCCTCATGGAACGCCGCTCAGACAATGGGCGATGGGGCATGCCCGGAGGCGTTCAGGAGATCGGCGAAAACATCTCCGGGACGGTCGCGCGAGAGGTCTTGGAGGAGACGGGGATCTCGGTAGAGGTGATCGGCCTGGTCGGCATCTTCACCGACCCCGGGCACGTGATCGCGTTCTCGGACGGCGAGGTCCGCCAGGAGTTCTCGCTCTGCTTCCGTGCCCGCCCCATTGGCGGTGCCATCAAGGTCAGCTCAGAGTCGTTCGAGGTCCGATGGGTGCCGCGGGCCGAAGTGGATGCACTCGACATGTCGCCTACGACAAGGCTGCGTCTCGAAGAGGGCTTCCGCAGCTCACCAGTCCCCCGAATCAACTGACCCTCTCCTGCACCGCCTCGGCCCGACGCTGAAGCACGCGCTCGACGCGATTCAGTAGCTCGGGCCGAGCGGCAGAGACAGCTCGGAACACAACATGTTCGGGCCCGTAGCGGTCCAGCACCTCCACCAGCCGCCGGGTGGGATCAACCAGCTCCCCAGTAGGGCTGCTAGTCAGGTCGCAAAAGGTGATCGCGTCCACCAATTCAGGTTCTGCGGGCCCGAACTCGCCGAGGGCATCCGACAGCCCCAGCTCTGCTGCCTCCCACGGGGAAGACGTGTGGAAGGCGACGATGCTGCACAGCCGGGGGTCGGCTCCGACGACATCACGAAGGTACCGGGCACCATCGATCATGTGCTGGCCCGTGTCCACAGCATCCCTGGCGTAGCCGACGTCGTGTGCGATGGCGGCCGCGGCCAGCAGCTCGGCATCGACACCCAGTGCTGGCACCAGCGTCAAGGCTTGGGAGTACACCCGCTGCGAGTGAGCCCACCGGTCCGGAAGGCTCTCCGCGAGAAGTGATTCGGCAAGATCGTACGCCCACTTAGCCAGCTTCACGTGCATGCCCTCCGAGGCCATCTCGACTCAAGAGCGCGGGCTGACGAAGCGCCCAACACCCTGCCGTGCTTCGACATACCCAGCCGTTTCCAGTTCACGTACGGCCCGACGCACGGTCCCCCGAGCTACGCCGTAGGTATCCGCTAGCTCCGCTTCGCTCGGAAGCCGAGCGCCGGCAGGGAGCCCCCCTTCCCGCATCCGCTCTTGGAGGTCCGCCATGATCCGCTCATATGGAGCCAGACGCCCCTCCGCCGCCACCTGCCACCCGACCCCGGGGGTAGCAACGATCTCCCCCGCCGCTTCCAGAACGCGCAGGGCTCGCCGCACAGTCGTACGCGCCACGCTGAACTCCAGCCCAATCTCTGCCTCTGATGGCAGCCCGCGAGCGTAAGCCCCCTCAGCGATGCGCGCACGGAGAGCTTCTGAGACCACTAGATACGTTCCGCGCGGGCTGGTTCCAGGCACGCATAGCTCCTTCAGCAGCCGGTTGAGTACAACCCCTCAAGCTTCCCACGGGAAGCAGAACCACAAGCCGCAGGTACTTCAGACCACGGCACGGAACCTCAGCACTCACCAACCCCAACCTCCCGCCGGTCGCAGGGGTAGGGGACACCCGCGCTGGCACCGGGCGAGAGTTCCTAAAACCCATACCTTCGACCACCCATCCTGCCAAAATGATCGCCATCGTTTCGACACTGGAGGACGACTGTGACTACGCCAGAGCTGACCCCCATTTTCAGCCGCGAAAATATATTAACAGGACTTCAAATTCTATTTCAAAATGTCAAAGAAACTCCCGACGGGATCAAGGTAGACGAAAACGAAAGCCGATTTAACAATATCAGCGGGCGCGTGACGAACGAGGAAATAGACGAGATCCTCATCAAACTGCAAGACGCCGTACACGTCGACGAAAACTCGATCCAGTGGACCGATAGCGCCGAATTCCACTTGACCCCGCTCAATCTCCACGGGGATTTCGAGATGCTCCTAGAAGATAAGCCAATCGCAAATGAGGGTGAATCGCCAATCACCTATCTCGTCGGACAGCCTTCCAGTGCGGCTACCGTGTACCTACTATGTTGGATTGCGCAACGCAAGGAGTTCGCAAGAAGTAGACGTTGGGTAATGCTGCGTCAGCGTGCACGCAACCTTCGAGTACGCCTAGCAGACGACGAGAACCCGACGGAAAGGTCCCTCCTTAAACTCACATCCGTAGTCCTGCGAGTGACCACACTGCAGATCACATCAAATAGGACGAGGAATGACTTCGAGTCGCTGGCTCATGGATTCCTGTTCCAGGCCGCATACAACCTCGATACATCTGCACGGATCGGCCTCGACCCACACCTAAGCACACCTCGAATTAAGAAAGTCAGGCGAGCCCAAGAATCCACCTTCGACGCGCCTCGCCAGTCTTACGATACCGATCTCGTCAGCCATTACCTTATGGGAGTGGCTGCGGAAATGCCCCTCCTTGAATACCTGTCCTACTACCACATCGCCGAGCACTATTTCGACAAGGTTTTCAATGCTGACCTAGTGGATCAGGTCAGGGTCAGCATCACAGATCCGAGCTTCTCAGTGCGACGATCGAAAGACATCGAAAAAATCATTAAGACCATTGACCGAGCTCATCGGCAGGTCCGAGAAGACGGGGTGAACGAACAACGTGCTTTGGAGCTCGTACTGGAGAAGTTTGTAGACGTTGATCGTCTAATTTCGGACCTTGATGCCTGGGATAGCGGAATAGTGCAGCACTACAAGACTAACGGAGTCCCCTTCGCCGGTGCGAGCAAGTTGGATCTGCGCCCATCTGACAGAGGAGAAGTAAAGAAGCTGATCGCTAGGCGTATCTACAAAGTAAGAAACGCTTTGGTGCACGCAAAGGAAGGATCACTCCCCAAGTACGCCCCATTCGCTCACGACGCCGAACTCGCACAAGAGATCCCCTTGATGCGATTCACGGCGGAGCAGATCATCATCAAAAATGGGGCGAGCATTTGAGGGATGGCGCTTCATCTCTTAACTCGAGAAGCTACGAGAGACGGTGAGTAGGAATGTCCAACGGACCAGCCTGGCTAGCAGCCGGGGCTGCAACGGCCGGAGCAGGGGCAGCATGGTTTGCCGCCGTCAATGGAGTCCGCACCCTGAGGCAGACTCGCACCGACAGCATCAACCGCAGTCGCCCCATGGTCACCGCCGAGCTTCGTGACGCTTATCCCGCCGAAGCCACCCTCTATCTGGTAATCCGAAACAACGGACCATCTGTAGCCCGGAACGTAAAGGTGACTTTCTCGCCAGAAATCCCCGACCCAACCCCAGAAAAGTCCGCCCGCAGCCTCATCCCCTTCCTTAAGGATCGCTATGCGCAGCTAATCCCAACCCTTACGCCAGGAACTGAGTACAAAAACATCTATTTTGCAGGAACGCCCGGACCCGACGATCAATTCATCAACTCAGAGAACGTCCCAGATCAGGTCACCGTCACGATCGACTATGAGTCATCGGACGGGAAATTCAAGTACAAGGATTCGTACCACCTGGACATTGAATTGATGAAAGGGGAGACGCGCGTGACTTCGTCGAGGTCCCTCGAATCTCGTGCGAAGGAGATCAACAGAGCCCTCCAAGGAATCAAGGGAGCTGCTGACAAGATCGCCCGTCAACTCGCGAAGGAGGATTGAAGGCCCGGGTCTCCACGGTGATGATCCACATGCGCGGCCTCACTCTGGCTACTACGGCCGGTCCCGTCGCGCCTGAAACTGACCCTGTGGGCGCATCGACTGCGGAGACCTCTGGTGGGGCCGGCCGTCTCAGTTCCCGTCTCGTTCGTCCCCGTACGCGGGCGTGCAAGGCCGTCCATGAAGTTCTGGTGATCGTTGGCCACGCACGGGGACGAACGTCCTTGAACGCATCTGCATCAGCCTCTCCCTGACCTGAACAAACCTGCAAAGCGAGTTACGCCGGTTCGATTCTGGTCACGGCTTCTGACTGCCCGGCCACGCGGGCCGGAAGGGCGGCGCCCCCGAGGGATGTCGCCCTTCCGGTCGTCCGTCTTGATCTCCGCCTCAGTGGGTGCCCCTACGGGGCTGGGGAGACTGCCGCCGAACCCTAGCGGCGTAGACAGCACAGGTGAACGAGGAGCCTGAAGGGGGCCAGGGGCGCACGCCCCTCGGAGAGCCGGCGAGCGGGGCAGCGGCTCAGCCGCCGACCGGCTGGGCGAAATGCTCCCAAGCAACGATCTTGGGCTTGGCTACGTAGCCGTTCACGTCTTCCACCGAGAGGATCAACGCCAGGGGCTTGGACATATCGAACCGCCGGGCGAGCTTTCTGGCGTACTCAGGAGAGAAGACGGCAGGTGCGGCCAGAGTGGCAAGGTAGCCACATCCCGCCATCATGATCAGCCTGCTAGACGGCTCGAAGGGGTTCCAGGCAAAGATCACCAAGGCGGAATCCGCCTTTGTTCCCGCCTCAGGATCCCTGGCCCCGCCGAAGGATTCGCCTCCATCTCGGGCCACGATCCGGTAATGCTCACCCACTATCCGGAATTCATACGGAAGGTCCAACCTGTTCACGTAAGTCTTCCATGTCTGGTTCATCGCAGGCCCACCGATGACAACTACGTTGTCCTCTGCGTGGGCAGCCATGCTGAAGGTGGATGACCTGACTGTCTCGATCGAATGGATCTTGAGTTCGCGTGCAAGGCTGAGGCGCACATTCATCGCCGCAAGAGCATCCGCCTCCCACAGCACTTTGTCGTCGCGGGAGTCACCGACCACAGCGGTCACAGGCGCTTGACGGTTGACCCGCCACAGGCGAGCTACAGGACGACTGCTCCGGTAGTAAGCGAGGAGATTGCGCGTCATCCATCCGACCAGAAAGGCTATGAACGAGGCGACTAGGTTGATCGCAACATCGAGTGACACGACTCGCTCTTCCCCCCGCTACTGCCTGTACCCAAAGCAAACGGCAATCCGGCTCGGCGCCTGTCGTCAAGCATGACGGACAGGCTCCGAGCTGAGAAGACCGCAAACGACAGCAGGTCAGCCGCAGGTGTGCCCACTCAATGGCCGGACGGCCATGGGCCCGTTGCCGACCGGCTGGGATGTACGGGCGCTCGAACGGTGCCACCGTCCGGACCGCCGCCACCCGGATTCCACATCAGTCCATCGACCTGTCGTGCGACGTCTCTGCGTACGGGATCGACCATAGCTGTGCAGGCCGTTGCGGCACGCCCCGGTCACGTGCGGGATGGAACGTCCTTCAGCGCAGCCAACTCCTGTTCCGCCCGGTCGTGGACAAACCTGCAGAGCGAGTTGCGCCGGTTCGCTTTCGACCACAGCTTCGCAGCGGGCGGCCCAGGGCAGGCGCGCCCCCGGCGCGTTCCCGGTCCGGCCCAGCCCGCCGTCGGACGGCCTTCTGAGCCGGCCTGTCCGGTCGCCAGGCACGCCAGAGATGTAGGCGGGATCCGAGCGACCGGCACACGCTGGCCGACTGAAGACATGCGCCAGACGACAGGCCATGCAGGGTATGCGATAGAAGTCAGCTTCCGACAAAGCTGCCCCACACCAACGCCCCAGCTCAGCGCAGGTTTCCCGCCCTGATTGGGCGTGCCCTCCGGAGCCGTGTGCGCAGGTTCGAATCCTGCCGGGGGCACTCCAGCTGGCAGTGTGCAAGTGTCGCTGACCAGCTGAAGTGCCAAACATGAAGGCCCGAACTCAGTCCCACTGAGTCCGGGCCTTTGTCGTTGTCACGCACGGGTCCCGTGTGAGCGGCGTGTGAGGCCACTCGGCAGGTAGGTGGGGGTCTAGCCGCCTCGACGATCGAGGATCTGAACGCTTATTCGGCGGCGCTCAGACGATCTGGTTGGGACGATGGCGCCCATGGCGGAGAAGCGAGCACACAAGTACGCGTGGCCCGGCCTCCTGTGCAGACCCCAGCCCGACCTCCGGATCGTCTACCTGGACTTGAACCACTGGATCAGTCTGGCCAAGGCCGCAACAGGACATCCCAGTGGGGATCAGCACGGGGACGCCCTCTCTGTCGTACGAGAGGCTGCCACTTCGGGCGCTGCGGTCTTCCCCCTTTCGGCGACGCATTACATGGAGATGTCCGCCATCCGCGATCCACGCCAACGCGCAGACATCGCTGCGGTGATGGAGGAGCTGTCGGGGTTCACCACCATCATCGATCGCGTGATCATCATGCGCTACGAAATCGAGGCCGCCCTGGACTCCGTCGTCCGGCATGCGCCGCCGCGCTTCGAAGCGCTGCCGCTGCTCAATCACGGTGTCGGCCCGGCCTTCGGGCGGCGCGGCGGTCTACGAATTCGCTCTTCAGATGGCGAGGATGTCACCGAAGCCACCCGCGCACAGTGGCCAGGAGGTACCAGCGCGTTCGACGAGATGTTCGCCGAGGCAGACAGGCGACTTGAGCGCGAAGTCTTGCAGGGCCCCTCTGATGCCGAGGCGGATGCACTGGCCGCAACCGGGTGGGACTCATCGGCGGCAAAGGCCGGCGCTCAGAAGCGTGTCGAACAAGAGCGTCAGCTCAGCGCCCATCTCGACGCAGAGCCCCGATGGCGAATCGGACGCCTAAGAGACGTGGTGTCGGGTCGCTACATGGCCATCGAAGTGTTGGATCTCCTGAACGAAGCACTGGCCGCCCGTGGCGTCACGATGGCGGACATCCTCCCGAACAGAGAAGCCGCCCGGCAATTCGTGGACGTCATGCCTAGCGCCGACGTCCATGTCACCCTGGCCACCGCAGCTCACCGCAATCGCGATAAAAAGTGGGATCCCAACGACATCTTTGACATTGATGCCCTTAGCACTGCGGTCCCGTACTGCGACTTGGTCGTCACCGAACGTCACGCGTGCCACGTTCTGCGAACAGCGCACATGCCGACCAAAATCGGCACCGAGATTGTCCCGACACTTTCAGCTCTCGTTTCCTGGTTGACCACGGGCTGAAGGCGCCGTCTTTCACCGTGCGGCGGGCTACTCATCCCCGTTGTCGGACCACCCCATCGCCTTCGCGATCTTCGCGTTGTTCAGCTCCTCATGGCCATCGATGCATCCCTCGTACCGCCGGTGAATGACCTCCGGGGAGTTGCCGGCGCGGCGGGCCACCTCGGCGACGGGCACGCCCGCGTTCAGCCAGTTGGTGATGCAGGTGTGCCGCAGGTCGTACGGCCTGCGCGCGAGCGGTGCCGCTGCCTCGTCCGGAGGGAGCGCCAAAGGTCCCGCCTCCTGCCAGACCCTCCAGTAGCTGGAGGTGCCGAGCACGCCCCCACACTCGTTGGCGAAGAGCCTGCCGTCGCCGGCCGTGCCGAACTCCTCGACGTGGTCGCGGAGCATCGCCACCAGGAGGGGTGGAATGGGCACCGGCCGGTCGGCCTTGGCCTCTCGCGACTTGAGCCCCCGCTTGTCGTGGCGCTTCCCCGAGTCCGTCCACTTCTTGCCGGAGACAGGCAGCGTCTCCTGCAGCGCGAGCGCCCCAGCCGGTCTCGGGCAGGAAGCAGTCCTGCTCCCGCAGCCCGACCGCTTCCGCCGGCCGCATCGCCGCGTAGAGCTGGCAGCCGAAGAAGGGACCAGCCTCCGGCCGCGGTTCCGGTGGACGGAGCCGACATAGGAGACGGCGACGGGGAGCTCCCGCCCCTGCACGGCGTTGACCAGGACGCGGGGGTCCGCCTGGTCTCCGCCCTCGGGCCCCATGACAGACCCTGCTCGAAGGAGGACGGCACCTTCGAACTCGACTACGTCTACACGGAGGAGGGCCTCCTGGAGGTTCGGGCGACACTCGTCAGGACCGGTAAGACCGTAATGGACGAGACCGTATCCGGCTTCGGTGTCGCGGGTACTTCCCCCGAGGTTCAAAGGGAACTTGAGGCGTTGCTGTCACTCGATGGCGGTGCCGCTGCCGGTCGGCGGCGGCCCGCGCCGGCGGCCGTAGCCGCCCCCACGACTTCACCCCTGAGGGGTCTCCGCCCGGAAGCACTTGAATCTCTCCGTCCGCTCGTCGTCGACGGCTCGAATCTCGCATGGATATCGAGCCCCCGGCGGCAGGGAGGAGGCCGGCCAAGCTTCGCGACGCTCTTGGAGGGAATCGCGGCGTTGAAGCGGCGATTCCCCGGTTGGGATGTTTACGTGGTCGTCGACGCGACGCTGCGTCATGATGTCCTGACGGACGAACGGGAAGCCGTACAGGCCGCCATCGATGCCAGAACCGTGGTGCATCCTCCGGCAGGAACGCAAGGACGCGGTGACGCGCTGGTGATCGAGCCGGCCAACGAGGCCGACGGGATCGTCGTCACCAATGACAACTTCGCCCCGTTCCAGGCGGCCAATCCGTGGCTACGTACCGAGAGCCGCGTACTCGGCGCCACGATGTGCGGCGGCATCTGGGTCTTCAACCCGCGGGTGCCTCCCGCTTCGGGAGGGGTACGGCGCCTCCGATGACTCCACCAAGTCGCAATCAGTCCATCCACCGCCCGCTGGAGGAAGACGATGACCACCCCGCCCGACGAGCCCGCGCCCGATGAGGCCACCGTCTCCGATACCGCCAACGGCGGCTGGGCCCCTATAGCGCCGGTCAACCCCGACGACCGCGCCGCGCGCCGCAGGACTTGGCTCACCCACGGTGCGACCGCTGCCGTCGCACTTTTCGTAGGAGGAGTCTTCGCGTCGGGCATCGCCACGGGAGCCGACGCCGACGAGCGAACCGACGGGAAGGAAGAAAGCACCGCAGCAGCGCAGCCGACGGTGACCGTGACCGTGACGGCCACGAAAACCGTCACGGCCACGCCGACGGCGCAGCCCGCACCGACCGTGGTGGTCACGGAAACGACCACCGCCGCCCCCGAGCCCTCCGAGGAAGAGGGGCCCGCTTCTCGCTTCGCCGGCAGTGGCGAATACCTCGTCGGCGAGGACATCAAGCCCGGTACGTACAAGACGGATGGCCCGGCCGGGTCCTTCAGCTGCTACTGGGAGCGGGCAAAGGACTCGAGTGGAGAGTTCGACTCCATCATCACCAACAACAATCTCGACGGCCCGGGCCGGGTGACCCTGCGGAAGGGCGAGATATTCAAGACCTCGCGCTGTCAAGAATGGCAGTCGGTCGGCTGATCCTCCCGCGCCCCGTCCTGGTAGCCGCCCCGGGTGCCGGTGCGCGTACGCCGGTGGGGGCAGCTGCCGGGTGGCCGGGGGTCGGTCAGCGCCGCTCTCGTTCCCCGTCTGCGCGCTTGGCGGGCTTCGTCGGGTGCGGGGAGCGAGCCATACCGCTTGTGCGGAAGGTCCGCCAGGCTCGCCGGGCCCGTTCGGCGGCGGCGCGGTCGGGGTGTCGAGAGAGGTGCTGCGCCAGGAAGGCGGATGTGTACGGGTCCCCGCCGGCGACTGCGGTGAGCAGGGCCGGCCCGCCGCCGGGCCAGTCTGCCGCGGCCTCGTCGAAGGCGGCGTGCAGATCGGCGAACAGCTCCGGCTCCTCCTCTTCCGGATCCGCGGCATGCGGTGGTCGAGGGGTGCCGCGAGCCGAATGGCTTCGAGCTCGTTCACGTAGCCAGGCAACTCGTCCGCTGCTGCGCTCACGTACAGCGGAAGGAGGGTGTGCGGCAGTTCCTTGGCCAGCTCCTCGGTGGGTTCGGGCAGGCCGGTCCGGCGGCGGGCCTGGCTCAGCGCGAGCAGGTCGAGGACGGCGTCGGCCGCCCGCGCGTCCATCGAGGCGCCGCGCTCTTCGGCCCGGGCGAAAAACGAGTCCAGATCGAGGAGAAGCGTGTGGCGGCGTTCATCCCGGCAGCGTGGCGGCGCGCACGGGCCCGCCCCGCTCCCGGCGGCGGAAGGCGCCGAAGCCGAACACGGCCCATCACCCACGGAGAGCTCCAAGCCCTGCGTGACCAGCTCCACCAGGCCCGGCATCAGCAGAGTCTCAGCGGGGCGGATGCGGTGTGCTCCCCCATCGTCCTCGGCGGCACCCTCACCCTCGACAGCGAGGGGGCGACCAAGACTGGCCTGCACGACCGCGCCGTCACTGCCTGGTCGGCGCTCGCCCGGGTCGATGACCTACGGGTCATCACATCCGTGGCCACTTCGTGGAAGTGATGCACCGCAGAAATCAACCGCCCGGCCCGGAGGGGGCCCGCGGTGCGGCTGCTGGATGGCCTCGACGGAATGCGTCCCCACGTCCGAAGCCACGACAGACGCCGGTGCGCGGTCATTGCCGTAGCCCAGTGTCAGGGCCTGATGTCAGGGCCTGATGGCACGCTGGGGCGGACGGTCACGTAGCGAGGAAGAGGGACATGACCACGATTCCCAGCGGGCGGCGGATGGAGCAGGCGGCCGTGAACGCCTTACGCACCCTCCTACAGCGTCACGATCACGTGGTGGAGGAGATTTCTGGGCAGAACGACTACGGCGAGGATCTGTTCGTCACGTTCGCTGACGCCGGCCGCGTGACCAATGACGTCATCAAGGTGCAGGTCAAGGGCGGCACCTCGTGGAGGCGGTCATACGGCTACGGGGTACCCGTGCGGCAGCACGCCGAGACGTGGGCACATGGAAACGTGCCCGTGTTCTGTGTGGTCTTCGATCCGGACACGGAAAAGCTGTACTGGGCCAACGCCACCGAACAACTTCGTCGCGGGGAGCACGAGCGCCGTCGGCCGCGGACCATCAGGCTGGCGGACGCCGCAATGCTGGACGACACCACCTTGGCGACCTTCGTCGACAAGGCCCGTGCGTACGTCGGCGGGTACCGAGGTCGAAACGCCGTGTCAGCTCACCTCGGCGAGATGGCAGGGGTTGCCTTCGGCCGCTCGGACCATGTCCTGCACTGGGTCAACGAGTTTGAAGACCAGTTGATTTTCTGGCAGCGCCCAGGTGAGTTCTACGCCACTCTCCTCCACAGCGACCTCGACTGGGATCCCATCCCGATAACCCCCGCCGGCCTCGTCATCCCGGGCGGATCGTCGTTGGGGTCGTTCGGCCGGGACTTCCCCGAGGATCTTCGGCAAAGCGCACCCTTCCCGTGCATCAGCGGGATCATCCTCAACATGCCCGAGGCCCTGTGGCTCGCCTCCTGTTTCTCGGCGACAGAGTGGGCTCGGCGAGGCGCTGAAGTGGGATAGGTGCCAATGCGCGGCCGCAGCCCACCAGCGAGGTGTCGAGGGACAACAGAGCCCTACACGGCGAGCCCGGGTGTGACGACGCGCACCCTGAGTCCCTGGGTCCCTGGGTCCCTGGGTCCCTGGGTCCCTGGGTGCGGGCTTTTTCGTTGGTGCGGGCCGATCGCGGTCGTGGTCGGACTGCCGGCGACGGACGGCCTGGTCGCTCGGCGAGATGCGGGTGGGCGGGGTGGCGCGCCGGACGGGTGGCCATGACGTGCGCGGGCCGGGGCGGGCGGACAGACTGGGCGCATGCCCGTGAAGGCGCGGCGGCCGCCAGCGGCCCCTCCCAAGAGGTCGTTCCTGGAGACGGCGGCGTACGTCGCGGCGCCCGGGACCGTCGTCCTCGGGCTGCTCTACTACTTCGGCAACCAGTACAACGAGGCGTACTACCGCGCGTTCGGCGTCCCGCTCGGCGACCTGCCCATCACCATTCAGGCCGTCCTCGCGCGCAGCCCGCAGGCGCTCTTCTTCCCGGTCTGGGTGCTGCTCGTCTGCGGGCTCGTCGTCCTGCTCGTACTCGGCTGGCTCGGGCACGCCCTGGCCCGCCCGGAGAACGAGCGGCGGCGCCGCACGGCGTACCGCGCGCTGCTGGCGGTGGGCCTGCTCCTGGGGGTGGTCGGGGGCTACCCCGTGTTCTTCCGGGACGACCTGCTCGCCTTCCTCCCCGCGGGCTGGCCGCGCGGGCTGCTGCCCGCCCTCGTGGTGGCCCTGGGAGCCAGCCTGGCGTTCTTCGCCATCCAGGTGCGCCTCGGGCAGCACGCCTCCGGACGGCGCAGCCCTCGGGTCCGCGACGCCGACCGGCTGTGGCTCGTGGCCGGGGCGCTGCTCCTGGGGATTCTGACGTTGAGCCTGTTCTACGGCATGTCCCGGTACGCGGCGATGGCGGGCGAGACGCAAGCGAGGGCGGACGCGGACGGCGGCATGGAGCGGAGCCCGGCCGTGGAGGTCCTTTCGCGCCTGCCGCTGGTCCACCACCACGCCAAGGGCATCAAGTTCAAGGACCTGGGCGCGAGGGCCGGGCCCTACCGGTACCGGTACCGAGGGTTTCGCCTCCTGGTGAAGACCCCGACCCGCTTCTACCTGGTCCCCTACTACGGGGGGTACAAGAACACCGTGACCGTCGTGCTCCCGGACGACGACGGCACGGTCCGCGTGCAGATGAAGGGCTCTGTCAGGTGAGCTCCGGGTCGGGCGCGGGGGCTTCGGTCTCTTCGAAGGTTTCCACGGTCTCCTCGGCGGTTTCCGGGGTCTCCTCGTGGGTCTCGGGGGTCTCGTGAGGCTCCGGTGTCGAGGGTTCGGAGGTCGTCTCCGAGGCGGCCTCGACGGCCTCACCGGTCAGGGTCACCGAGAACACGGGCCCCTCGGCGGTCGGAGCGGTGACCGTCCCCGTCCACGTGCCGGCTTCGTGGGCGATGTGGCTGACCCCTACCCTGCATGTCTCCTGGGGCTGGAGAGTGACGCCGCTGCAGCCGTCCTGGTCGATCGAGAGCTCCCCGCTGCTGCTGGTGGCCCTCAGCGGCTGGATGGTCAGGGGTACCTGCTGGTCGTTGGCGAGCTTCACGGTGCCTCCGGCAGGCTGGTCCAGCGGCGTCGTCGGCACGGCGACCGCCGCACCGCCGCCGGAGCCTTTGTCGGTGCCGGGGAAGACCTTGCCCAGGTCCTCGTCCGCCCGTGCGGTGGGGGACGTGTCGGTGTCGGTGGTCGCGGCGTCGGGGGTCGGGACGGGCTCGGGGTCGGGTCCCCCGCACGCCGTCGCCGTCATGGTCAGGGCTGTCAGCAAGAGTGCTGCGGCGAAGCCGCGTCTGATGTCGGGCATCACGCTGTCGTTCCCTCCGCTCCGGGTGGGTCGGCGCCCAACGTCCCACAGGGGCTCGCGGTAAGCGCGGAACCGCAGCGGTGACACTGCGTTATCACCCGGGCTGCCCAGCCCGATGGCAGCTCGGGCAGCAGATGTGCGCTGCTGTCCTGCGAGTCGGACCGCCGCCGGGCCGAGTCGTCGAGCAGTACGGCAGCGGCTTGTCTCGGTGCGGCCCGAAAGCCCGGCCGGACGGCTTGGCCCCCCCTCGCGGTCTCGACTGTTCCTTCACGCGTTTCGCCAGGTCGGGGGCCTGGAGCGGGGCTCAGGGGCTGAGCCATGCCCTGCGGTGTCGTGCTACCGCGAAGACCGTGTCCACCTGGTGCGGGGTGAGTCGGCCGGTGAGGGGTCCGAGAGCGGCGACCTCCTTTTCCCGGTAGACCCGTACCTGGTGCTGTGTCGCCGCCCTGGGGAGTTCCTGGGCGCCGACGAAGACGAGGACCGGCTCCACCTCGATGGCGAAGGGGCAGTGGCGCTCCAGCACCGCGCGCGCGAGTTTCGCCTCGGCCCTGCTCTTGGCCGGGTACGGGTGCGGCCGTCCGTGGTTCACCTTGACCATGTCGTCTCCGATCCATACCGACGCACCCCGCAGGTGCTTGGTGTTGACGGTGAACACCCCGCCCGGCCCCACGAGCAGGTGGTCGATGTCGCCCCCGCGGCTCAGGGGAATCGAGTGGAGGACCCGCCAGCCCCGGGCGGCGAGACGGTCGAGTTCGGCGCCCGCGATGCGCTCGCCGGCCAGCCCCTTGAACCAGGGGTCCCATTCCGTCTCCCTGCGGAGCACGCGGTCCAGGAGCCGCCGCACGGGCCCGGGCCCCTTGGAGCGGAGCATCTCGTGGATGCCGGAGCCGGGCCGGTTGAGGGCGAGGTCGTCGGGTGCCGTCAGGGGAGGCAGCGTCCGGACCGTCCGGCGTGCGGGGTCATGCGGGGGCGGGGGGTTCGTGGTCGCCGGGGTGGGCTGCGGCTTCACGGGGTTCGCCCGATCCGCCAGAGGCCTCGGACCCGTCGGCTCCGTCGGCTCCCTCGGCTCCCTCGGCTCCCTCGGCTCCGTCAGCTCCGTCAGCTCCGTCAGCTCCGTCAGCCGGAGTTTCAGCAGTGCCAGTGCCGCCTGCCGGTGTTCCTCGATGAGTACGGTCACCTTGCCGGTACGGCAATCCGCCCAAGCGACCGCGGTACCGTCCGGCAGGTTCACGTACAGCCGGTCATGACCGGGCTTCCGCCATCGAGTCACCCTCAGTTCAGCCATGCCGCCCCCTGCCCCGTAGCGCCCACGACCATGGGAGCAGTCGAACGGGGCCCTCACAAGACGACCCCCTCGGCTTCCCGGCGAGCCGGCTTCTTCGTACGGGGGTCCGGTGGTCTGTACGAGGGAGGTGGGGGCAGGTCTGTGGGTTGTGGGGCATGGGGAGGGGTGGGGGGCGTGCGTAGGGTGGTTGTTGAGGCCACGTCGCGCCACTGACCTGGTGCTGTGTGGGGATGAGCTCGCATAGGGATGGGCGGCGCGGATGCGTGAGCTGGCGGAGACGGCACGGCGTTGGGTGGCCGAGGGGCGGGACGGGTTCCTGGCCCGGCCCGTGACCGAGCAGGGGTTCGGGCCGCGGGATCCGGCCGGGGCCGTGCTCGTCGACGCGCGGGGGGAGTGTGTCGGGAACCTGTACCGGGGGGTGTTCGACGCCGAGCTCGTCGCCGAGGCCGGGACCATGGGGGCCGGCGAGACCGCCCGGGTGTGCGAGGTCGCGGTGGGAGCGGGCGAGGCCGTCGAGGCGCGGCTGACCTGTGGCGGTCGGGCGGAGGTGTTGATCCAGCCACTGGGCTCGGTGCCCGACGAGTGGTGGGAGCTGCTCGGCCGGGGAGTCGGGGCGGCGTTGGTGACCCGGCTGAACGAGGCCGCCGATCAGGCCGTCAGTCACGTGGTGCGGGCCGCCGACGCGCCGCGCGACGACGTGGGGCGGCGGGCCGGCGAGCTGTTGGGGACCCGGCGGCCCGGGCGGGACGCGCTGTACGGGGAGTCCGGGCTGGTGCTCGTCGAGGCGTACCCGTCGGCGCCGTACGTGGTCATCGGCGGGGGCGGCGAACTGGCCGGCGTCATCGCCCGGCAGGCCGAACTGCTGGGCTGGGGAGCGGAGCTGGTGGAGACGGCCGCTGATGCCGAGAAGGTGCTGACGGCCCACCGCGACGCCGCCTGTCTGGTGCTGCTGAGCCACGATCCGGACTTCGACGTCCCGACGCTGCGCAGGGCGCTGGCCCTCGAAGTGCCGTACGTGGGGGCGCTCGGGTCGCGGCGCACCACCGCGCGGCGCCGGGAAGGGCTGGTCGCCGCCAGGGTGCCCGAGGCCCGACTGGCCCGTGTGCACGGGCCGATCGGGCTCGATCTGGGGGCCCGTACTCCGGCGGAGACCGCCCTCGCGATCTGCGCCGAGATCCTGGGCGTGCTGGGCGGCCGCGAGACCCGGGGGCTGAGCGACTCCGACGGACCGCTGAGGGGGTAGGGGCGGTTCCTTCCCGTGGTCCGGAGTCCTCCCTCGCATCCGGGCCTGCGTCCGGGCGTCCGGGCCTCCGTCCGGTCTCCGTGGCGCAGCTCGTTCCCCCGCTGGTGGGGGGGTGGGGGCGCCGCCGCGGTCGAGGTGTTGAGGGGGGCGCCGGGACTGGCACTCTGCCGCCATGGCCTTCCTAGACGGAAAGGCGGACTCCGCCGCGCGACTGTGAGCGCCCGGGAGTTCGAGTACGAGCGCGTGCGCGAGGCGTGCGCGCTGCGGGACGCGTGGCTGGCGTACGGGCTCAGTACCCGGTCGGCCGAACGGGCCGAGGCCGAGGATGCGGTCGGGGAGATCCACCGGCTGTTCGGCGAGCCTCGGCCCCGGTTCGAGTGGGTGGCGTCACCGGCCGCCGCCCTGGACGCCGTACGGGACGGGCCCGGTTTCCGGTCCGGGCTGTCGAAGCCCGGGGCGTTACCCCTGCCCGACCGGCTCGCCGGCCTGGAGTCCGGTCTGCGCGAGCGGCTCGACCAGGCCGTGCGGGAGCCGCGGGTGCTGTCCTGGGCGTCCCGGGGCGCGTTTCCGGACTGAAAAGCGGTGCCCCTGCTGTCGGCGACGACACCAGGGGCACCCGGGTGGAGGCGGCGGATCCGATGTGGATTTATGCGGTGCTACTGGGGCGACGCCTCCGTCTTCCGCTTGCCGAAGTGCCACTCGGAGACGACGAACTTGCAGTTCGTGAGGTCACCCCTCGCGTCGAAGCTCAGGTCGCCGGTCGGCATCTGGAAAGTGCCCTCGTGGATGGCCTTCGCGACCCTGTCGGTGTCCTCCGAGCGGGCCGCATTGATGCCCGCGACGACCAGCGCGACCGCCGAGTAGGCGGGGAAGACGTACGGGCCGCGGGGGTCCAGGCCGTCGGCCTTGATCGCGTCGGCGATGACCTTGTTGGCGGGGTCCGCGTCGAATGCCTTCGGAGCGGTGACGAGCAGCCCCTCCGATGCGCCCTGGGCGATCTGGGAGAGCGAGTCGTTGGCGCAGGCGTCGCCGGCCATGAATAGACCGGCCTCCTCGGCAGCTCGGCGGGGCCGGGAACCCCGGGCCGTGACCGTGACCGGGAAGCGCGGGGCTGGGGGCCGCGAGCACGGGCCGGGACCAGAAGCGCGGGCTGGGGGCCGGGCCCGGCGTCGGGAGACCGGGGCGAAGGGCCGCTGGGCCGCCGGGCCGCCGGGGCCGCCGGGGCCGCCGGGGCCAAGGCCTCCGGGCCGCCAAGGCCCCGGGGCGGTTGCTCAGGCGTCCAGGGCGCGTTGGAGCTGGGCCTTGTTCATGTCCGAGCGGCCGGGGACGTTGCGGCGCTTGGCCTCCGCGTAGAGCTGGTCGTACGTGGGGCCCTCAGGGCCCGTGTGGGAGTGGAGGCCGCCTCGCCGGGAGGAGGACATGTCCTCCAGCGACTCCTTGCTCGCCGTCTCGGACTCACCCGCCCGGGCGCGTTCCTTGTTCACGGTCCGGGCCGCGATCTCCTTCGCCTTCTCGGCGGGCTCCCCGCGCTCCTCCAAGCCCTCCTTGATGTGCTCGTACTGGCGTTCACGCTTGGGGGAAGATCCGCGGGGCATGACCGGGCTCCTCTCGGTTCGGGTGTGCGCGCCCCGGCTCGTACCCCGGATGCCGCAAGGTATCCCGCCCGCGATGGCGCATATCGGGGCGAAGTGCGGGAAAATGGAGTCATGGACCCGATCCTGAGTGTGGACTCGACCCTCACCGACATCGCGTGGTTCCTGGTCGTCGGAATCATGGTGGCGGGCTTTCTGCTCGGCGGATTCTGGCTGGGCAAGAAGGTGCGGGCGCAGGAACCCGCGCCACCGACTGCCGAGAGCCAGCCGCACCTTCCGGCCGGCGGGGCGGTCTTGGAGGTAAGTGAGGAACGCGAGCACGTGGAGTTCCCCAAGAACGGCCTGAGGCCGCACGAGATGCAGGGCTACGGAAACTTCGGCTCCACCACCTCCAGCCATCAGGAGGAGACCCGCGCCGAACGGGAGTCGGGCTACAGGCACTCCGAGGGCCCGCCTCCGCACGCACAGCCGGGGGCTCCCCCGGACGCGGGGCGCGGCGCCCACAGCTGACCCGCGGGACCCGCCTTGTGGGCGCGGGACCCGGCCCGAGCGGCTCCCGGCCGCGCCTGACCCGAGCCGCGCCCGAGCCGAGCCCGAGCCGAGCCGGCCCCGACCCGAGCCGGCCCCCGAGCAGCCCGGGCGAGCAGCGCCGCCCCCACACCGGGAAGCGACCGCCCGGGACGGTTCTGACCCGCGCCTGCCGCGCGGGTCAGAGGTCCGTGCGCAGTCTCAGCACCTCCGGCGGCGGATGCCGGGCCGACGTGTGCCGCACCTCCGCCGTCAGCGGCGGGTCCAGTGGCCTGAACGGCACCTCGCCGAGGCCGATCGCCGTCACCGTGGCCCCGGTCGGGGCCACCGCCTGCCGCGCCGCCACCGCCTCGGCCACCTCCGCGCGCAGCGCCGCCGACAGCGGGCTCGACACCAGCGGGGTCTCCTCGCCGACCGGCAGCACGAGTACGAGCGCCAGCGGCCGGCGCGGGGTCCCGGTGTAGCCGACCACCGCCGCGTCCCGCACGTTCGTGTGCCGCAGCTTCTGCCAGCCGCGCCGCCCGGCCGGGTAGGTCTGGTCCAGCCGTTTGACGACCAGTCCCTCGATGCCGCTGGCGGGCAAGGTCTCGTACCAGGTGGCGGCCAGTTCCGGATCGGTCGTCATCGGTACCGGCTGGAGGGGCGGCCCCAGCGGCAGCAGCAGCTCGACCAAGAGCGCGCGGCGGCGCTCGTAGGGGCGTGCGCGCAGGTCGAGACCGGCCAGTTCCAGGACGTCGAAGGCGGCGTACGAGGCCGGCAGGGTCTGCGCCAGTACGGCGGCCCGCGCCGCCGAGGCCACCGCCGCCCGGCGCTGCACGAGGGCGAATTCGGTACGGCCGGCGTGCCAGACCACCACCTCCCCGTCGAGGACCGTCCCGGCGGGCAGCTGCGACGCGGCCGCCGCCAGGTCCGGGAAGGCCGCGGTCACGATCCGGCCGGAGCGGGCCTGGAGCGTCACATCGGCGGCCGAGCGCACTACGACCATCCGATGGCCGTCGAACTTCGGCTCGTAGGCGAGCCCGGGCCCGCGCGGCAGGGTCCGTACGGCGGTGGCCAGCGCGACGCGGATCACGACCGGCTCCCGGGGAGCGGGTGCGCACGGCCGGGGTCGGCCAGGGGGGCGAAGAGGTCCCCGTCGAGCGCGAGCCGGGGCGGGACGTCGTCGGCGAGGAAGACCAGGTCGGCGGGGGTTCGACAGGCCTCGACCTCGGCCCAGGAGACGGGCGCGGATACGGTCGGCCGGGCCCGCGCGCGCAGCGTGTAGGGGGCGGCGGTGGTCTTGGCGGCGGCGTTCTGGCTGTGGTCGACGAAGACCTTGCCGGGCCGCAGGGCCTTGGCCATGCGGTGCACGACGAGGTCGGGGAGGTCGCGCTCGGCCTCCTGCGCGAGCCGTTTGGCGTACGCCGACACCCGCTCGGACGGGGTCGGCTCCAGTGCCACCGCCATGTGCAGGCCCTTGGACCCGGAGGTCTTGACGAAGGCCTCCAGACCGTCGGCGGCGAGGCGGTCGCGCAGCCAGAGCGCGGCGGCGCGGCACTCGACGACGGTGGCGGGCGGGCCGGGGTCGAGGTCGAGGACGAGCCGGTCGGCGATCGCCGGACTGCCGGCGGTCCACTGCGGGGTGTGGAACTCGACGACGAGGTTGGCGGACCACATGAGGGTGGCCAGGTCGGCGACGACGAGCTGTTCGGCGGACGGGTCGTCGGAGCGGGGCACGGGGGTGGTCGTCACCCATGCGGGTGTGCCGGGGGGCGGATTCTTGGTGAAGAAGAGCTGGCCGTCCGGGCCGTCGGGATAGCGCAGGAACGACACCGGCCGGTCGTGGATGTGGGCGAGGAGGGGCGCCGCGACGGTGGCGTAGTAGTGGAGCACCTCGCCCTTGGTGAAGCCGGTCTCGGGGTACAGGACCTTGTCGAGATTGCTGAGCGCGATGCGACGGCCCTCCACCAATGTGATCGGCGTCATACGATGAGATTGCCACGAATCAGGAGGAACCGTGCGATCCATTTGGAACGGGGCGATCTCCTTCGGCCTGGTCAGCATTCCGATCAAGCTCGTGAACGCCACCGAGAGCCACTCGATCTCCTTCCGTCAGATCCACCTCGCCGACGGCGGGCGGATCCGCTACCGCAAGGTGTGCGAAACGGACGGGGAGGAGGTGCCGGGCACCGAGATCGGCAAGGGGTACGAGGAGGCCGACGGGTCGATCATCCCGATCACGGACGAGGATCTGGCGCAGCTGCCGATCTCCACGGCCCGGACGATCGAGATCATGTCGTTCGTACCGGCGGACGAGATCGATCCGCTGCAGATGGATGCGGCGTACTACCTCGCGGCGAACGGGGCGACGGCGGCCAAGCCGTACACGCTGCTGCGGGAGGCGCTCAAACGGAGCCGGAAGGTCGCGATCGCCAAGTTCGCGCTGCGCGGGCGGGAGCGGCTCGGCATGCTGCGGGTCGTCGACGACGTGATCGCGATGCACGGGCTGTTGTGGCCGGACGAGATCCGGGCGCCGGAGGGGGTGGCGCCGGACGCGGACGTGACGGTGCGGGACGCGGAACTCGACCTGGCGGACGCGCTGATGGCGACCTTGGGGGAGGTGGAGATGTCCTCGCTGCACGACGACTACCGCGAGGCCGTGGAGGCGATGATCACGGCGAAGGCGGGCGGGGCGTTCGAGCCGGGCGAGGCGGTCGTGGAGCCGGCGGGTGGGCAGGTGATCGACCTGATGGCGGCGCTGGAGCGGAGCGTGCGGGCGGCGAAGGAGTCCCGGGGCGAGGGTGCGGGTGCCGGCGGCGCGGATACGGGGTCGGAGTCGGGTTCGGGGTCCGGTGAGGCGGCTGATGTCACACCGATCCGGGGCAAGGCGGCGGCCGGGCGCGGCAGCACGAATGCGCCGAAGGCGGTGGGCGGGAAGAAGTCGACGGCGGCGTCGGCCGGGAAGTCCGCGTCGGGGGCGGCCTCGGCCAAGAAGAGCACGGCGACGGGCAAGTCCGCTGCGGCGGCCACGCGGAAGACGACGGCGAAATCGACGGCGAAGACGACGAGGACCGCGAAGTCGGCGAAGTCGGGGTCCGCGGGAGCCGTCAAGTCGACGTCCGCCTCCGCGAAGAAGGCCTCCGCAGCCGCTGCGAAGAAGGCCGCCCCGGCCCGGAAGCGCTCCTCGGCGTGACGCCTGCGGCGCGCTTGAGGGGGGCGGTACCGCGGCCGCGTCGGCGGATACGGGGGCCCGGCGCCGGGACGGAACCATCGCCGCGCGGCAGCGGCCTCACCCGGCACGGCGTATCGGGCGGGCGGGCCGGCAGGCGGCTAGGCGGGGTGCGGGCGGGCAGGCGGAGGTGGGCGCGGGCAGGCAGGCCGGCAGGCGGCCAGGCCGAGGTGCGCGCAGGCAGGCGGAGGTGCGCGCGGGCAGACGGGCCGGCAGGCGGCCAGGCGATGGTGCGCGCAGGCAGGCGGGGGTGTGCGCGGGCGGGAGGAGGTGGGCGCGGGCAGGCGCGCCGGCAGGCGGCCAGGCCGAGTTGGGCGCGGGCGCGCGGGCAGGCGGGCCGGCAGGCGGCCAGGCCGGGGGGCGCGGGCAGGCGGGGGGTGCGCCGGTAGGTGGGCGGGGCGGGGAGCCGGGTGGGTCAGAGCCAGGTTCGGGTGTCGCGGGCCAGGGCGAACAGGGTCTCTATGTCCGGCGGTTTGAGGGTGACGGGGGCTGCGGCCAGGTCGGCGGCGGCCGTTGGCGGTTGGAGGACGCGGACGTCCCGCAGGGTCGGGGCGATGTCGACGCGCGAGGCGTCGACCACCCCCAACGCCGGAGTGACCTCGGCGGACAGGGCGCGCGTGGCACGGGCCGCCGCGCGGCGGGCCCAACGGGGGTCGGCACGGGGCTCCGTACGGCCGACCGTGATGAGCAGGTCGCCGGCCACCGCGCGCTGGCGGCGGCCGGGGACCGTACGGACGCAGAAGATTCCGGCGGGCCCGACGAGCAGGTGGTCGATGCGGCCCAGGCCCGGGAGCGGTACGCAGTGCAGCGTCCGCCAGCCGCTCGCTTCCAGGGCGTCGAGGGCGTCCCCCATCCGCTGCCGGGCGGCGAGCTCCAGCCGCAGCCGGTGGCGGGCCCTCGTCCCCGCCTGTCCGTGTTCCAGCTCGCCCAGCAGGGTTTCGGCCGGTCGGTTCGGCGCCAGGTCGGCATCGGGCGGGAGGGCCAGACGGCGCAGCTCGGCCGCCGTCGGGACCGGGGGCGGGCCGATGGCGACCGGTCCGCGCAGGTACGGCCGCAAGACCTTGACGACCGCCTCGCGGTGGTCGTCCGCGAGGACGCTGATCCGGTTCGTCTGCCGGTCGTACCAGGCCACGGCCCTGCCGTCGGGCAGATTGACGTACAGCCGGCCGCGGCCGGGCCGGCCGCTCGGCAGCACCTTGAGTCCCCGCATCGCCGTCACCCCCGCCGTCCATAGGAGCAGCCGGGGCGCCGCGCGGCAATCCCCCGGTGGTGTAACGACTCCGCGGGGACCCTGCGACGTCGCTGTTACAAGAACGGGGCCCCGGCGCAACGGCCGGCCCCTACGTTGGTCCCGCCTGGACGCACCAGGGCCTGACCAGCACCGAAGGATTCGAGTGAGCACCGTCAGCCGTCGCACTCTTGTTCGCGCCGCCGCCGTGACCGCCTGCGCCGGGAGCCTGCTGGCACTGCCGACCGCCGCGGCCCTCGCCGAGGGAGTGCCGGCGGCCTCCTCGGCGCGCTCCGCGGCGTCGGCGCGGACCCTGGTCAAGAGCCTTTCCCTCGCGGACGGCGTCTCCACGGCGAGGGTCTACCGCCTTCCCGGGAACGTCCACCAGGCGGACATCCTGGCCGCGGACGGCCGCCGGGCCGCCACCTTGACCAGCGGCGGCGGCGCCTCCGGCACGGGCGCCTCCGGCACGGGCTCCACCGGCGAGCTGCACGCCGCCCTCGCCGCGGACGGGGAGCTGACGTCCTGGGTCGGCGGAAGCCCTTCCCGGGACGGCGGGCACGGCGTCGTGGCGGGCGGGTACAAGACCGGCACCCGGACGGGCCGGGTCGTTCCCGCCGCCGCGCGGCCCTCGGGCGGCGACGCGGGCATCGTGGCCGCCCGGCCCGCCGGTGTCCCCCGCCTGAACACGTTGGCCGACGGCCCGGGCGAGGGCGTCCTGCTGCTCGCCGCGGGTGGCGGCCTGGCCGCCGTCGGTGCGGCCGGGCTCGGCTTCGCGATGCTGCGGCGCGGGCGTACGGAAGGCTGACGCGTCCGGCGCCGCCCCCGCCGACGTGAGGGGCGCGGGCACCGGGCCACCCATGTGCTCGGGCGGGCCCTGTCGGCCCCGCCGGCGTTCGAGGCGCGGGGCGGGGCCCCGAGTGTTCGAGGCCCGGTCCCCGGCCCGGGACGCCACGTGCGGCTCATGGCGGTCCGGGGCCCGGGACGCCAGCGGCTCGCCGGGGGCAACCCGGCCCCGCCGGCGTTCGAGGCGCGGGGCCGGGGCGGGGATCAGGGGCGGCGCCAGGGCCAGCGGGGTGCGGGCTTGGTGGCGGAGGGGCGGAACGCGTACTTCCAGCCCTTCTGGAGGCCCAGCCGCTTGCTGTACCCCGACGGGACCCGTTCGTACAGCAGCACCGTCGCGGGGCCCTCGGGCGTCGGGACCGGGATCTCGTACCACTTGGGCGGGTGCCCGGTCGGGCCGAGGAGGATCGGGAGGACCCGCCCGTCCATCGGGCCGCCTTCGAAGGGGGTCGGTTCGCTTCTCACGCCTCCAGTGTCACAGCAGGTGGGCCGCCTCGGAGACCACGGGGATCACGCGCCGGGCCAGGACCCCGACCGGCCCGTCCGGGGACTCCAGGGCGAGGGCCGCCCGCGCGGCGGTGGCCGTCTCCGGGTCCGTGGCCGCGGTGGCCGTCAGCAGGGCGATGAACTGGTCCACCAACCAGTCCCGGAGGGAGTCGACCTCCGGCTGCTTGCCCTCGTCGATCCAGATGAGCGAGGCCGCCTCGACCGCCGTGATCCAGGTGCGGACCATCATCCGCAGCCTGGGCCCCGGGGCGGGGACAGACAGGTGGACGAGGATCTGGTCGGCCGCCGCGCGGCGGATGCCGTCGACCGTCGCCGTCGTGCGGGAGGTCTCGACGACGCTGCCGCCCTGGAGGAGGGCGGCGAAGCCGGCGTCGTGTTCGTCGACGAAGGCCAGGTACCGGTCCAGGGCCCGGGAGAGGCGCTGGGTCAGGGGCCCCTGCTGGGGTTCGGCGAAGCACAGCTCCAGGACGTCCGCCGCCGAGCGCAGGGCGGCTTCGTAGAGCTGCTGCTTGCCGCCCGGGAAGTAGCGGTAGACGAGCGGGCGCGAGACCCCGGCCGCCTCCGCGACGTCGTCGATCGAGACGTCCTCCGGCGCCCGGTGCGCGAACAGCGAGAGGGCAGCGTCGAGGAGTTGGGCTCGCCGCTCCTCGACGCCCAGCCTGCGGTAGGCGCGTACGGTCATGACCGCAGGGTAGCCGCCCGGCACGCGCCTCAGGCCAGGAGTCCGGAGCTCTTCCACAGCTTCCGGCCGACCCCGCGCAGGATGCCGATGTCGTCGAGGAAGTCGGTGAGCCGCTTGGCTCCGGTCTGCATGACCTCGCGGCGGTGGCCGCTCGCCCGGACCTGTGCGACGGCTTCGCGCCGGTCGAGGCCGATGTTGTCGTAGACGGCGGGGTTCACGAAGGCCACCGAGAAGACGCGGGCGGCCTCGCCGCAGCTGATCCGGGTGAGTTCCTGTTCCCAGCGCGGCGCCGTGAGCATCTGGCGGCGCAGTTCCTCGCGGGCGTACCGGACGTGCCGGGCCTCCTCGATGACGTGGATCCGGGTGACGCCGCGGACCAGCGGCTGGATGCGCTCGTCCGGGAAGGTCAGGCGCTGCATCCAGTCGAGGATCTCCTCGCCGAGGAGGGTGCAGGCGAAGGAACCGGGCGTGGTGGAGACGGTCTTGAGGATCCGCGCGAGGTTGTGGTTGAGGCGCGAGACCGGGTACTCGGGCGCCCCGCCCGTCCGGATCATCCGCGCGAACATCATCGAGTGCCGGCACTCGTCGGCGATCTCGGTGAGGGCGTAGCGGACGTGATTGCTGGTCAGGGACTTGTCGTAGATGTGGCGCACCAGGAGCTGCATCAGGATGATCTCGAACCAGATGCCGAGCGAGCCGAGCGCCGCGGCTTCGTGGCGGGAGAGGTCGATGCGCTGCTCCTCCCCCATCTTCTTCCACAGGGGGGTGCCGTAGAGCGAGAGCAGCTCGGGGGGCCAGTAGTACTTGCCCTCGATGACGGGGGCGTCCCAGTCGAGTTCCTTGTCGGGGTCGAAGGAGTGCTTGGCTGAGGATTCGAGCAGCCGCTCGGCGATCTGCTCGCGGTCCTTGAGCAGGCCGAGGGCGTCCCTCAGCTCGGCTCGATAGGTCACGGTCGTCATGGCTTCGGACACCTCGTCGTCGAGTTACCGGCGGTCCCTCTTTATGAGACTGCCTGTCAGCAAGGTCGTCAATCCCTCGCGCACGACTTGTTGACCCCGCGTCTACCAACGTGTGACGCTGCCAACTGTCCGGTCCTGTACGGCGGTACGTGACAAGGGGGCGTCAGTGTCGACGCACGAGCTCTACACCCAGCACCCGGGCGACGGCGTCTGGGACGTCCCGTCCTTCGGTTCGGCCCGCTTCAGCTGGGAGTACGACGGCGGCCGCGAGCGGCTCCTCGCGCTGTACCAGAAGGGCAAGGACAAGCAGTGGGACGGCGCCAAGCGCATCGCCTGGGACATCGAGGTGGACCCCTGCGATCCGCTCGGCACCCCCGACGAGGTGCTGACGCTCTACGGCACGCGGCACTGGGCCAAGCTCACCGAGAAGGACAAGGGGGAGCTGCGCCGGCACTACACCGCCTGGAACTTCAGTCAGTTCCTGCACGGCGAACAGGGCGCGATGGTGTGCGCGGCGCGCATCGTGGAGTCGGTGCCGGACCTGGACGCGAAGTTCTACTCCGCGACGCAGACCATGGACGAGGCCCGGCACGCCGAGGTCTTCGGACGCTTCCTCCACGAGAAGGTCGGGATGCTGTACCCGATCAACGACAGCCTGCGGGGACTGCTGGGCGACACCCTGCGCGACTCCCGCTGGGACATGCCGTACCTGGGCATGCAGGTGCTCATCGAAGGCCTGGCCCTGGCCGCCTTCGGCATGATCCGCGACACGACGGACAAGCCGCTGCCGAAGCAGATCCTGGCGTACGTGATGCAGGACGAGGCCCGGCACGTGGCCTTCGGCCGGATGGCGCTGCGGGACTACTACAAGCAGCTGACGGACGCCGAACTGCGCGAGCGCGAGGAGTTCGTGATCGAGGGCTGCTACTTGATGCGGGACCGCCTGCGCGGGGTGGAGGTGCTGGAGAACTTCGGCATCCCGAGGAGGGAGGCGGAGCGGTTCAGCGAGCAGTCGGAGTTCCTGCACCTTTTCCGGAAGCTGCTGTTCAGCCGGATCGTGCCCTGCGTGAAGGACATCGGGCTGTGGGGCGAGCGGCTCCAGCGGGCGTACCTGGACATGGGCGTCTTCGACATGGGTGACTCCAACCTGGACCTGCTGATGAGCCAGGACGAGGAGATCGCGGAGGCGTTGGACGCGGAGCGGTTCGCGGTCGAGGAGCGCGAGCGGGTCGCGGAGGTGGAGGCGGCGATCGCCTCCGGCCGACACCCGCAGCCCTGAGCCCGGGCGGGGCCCGGCCCCTGAGCCCGGGCGGGGCCCTCGCCCACCGGCCGCCGCACGGAGCCGTCCGCCGCTGCCGCGGCCACCCGCGGAGCCGTCCCCCGCCGCCGACCGCCACCCGCGGAGCCCTCCGCCACTGCCGCCCCTCAGGTCACGGGCCGGACGCGGAAGTCAGCGCGGCCTCCATCACGGCCCGCGCGATCGGGGCGGCGGCGCTGTTGCCGCTGATGTCCCCCCGGTCCGCCGCCGCGTCCTCGACCACCACCGCGACCGCGACCGCGGGCAGCGGCGCGCCCTCGGCCCTGGCCCAGGAGATGAACCAGGCGTACGGCGTGCCCGCGTTGCCGAGGCCGTGCTGCGCCGTGCCCGTCTTGCCGCCGACCACCGCGCCCGGGATGGCCGCGTTCCGGCCCGTTCCCTCCCGCACCACCTTCACCATCAGCTCCTGGAGCCGCAGCGCGGTGGCCGGGCTCATGGCCCGGCCGAGGGTCTGCCGGCCGACGCGGCGGACCTGGTCCCCGTCGTCCTGCGTCGTCCGGTCGATCAGGTGGGGCGCCTGGAGCTCGCCGCCGCCCGCGACCGCGGCCGCCACCATCGCCATCTGCAGCGGGGTCGCCTTCGTGTTGAACTGCCCGATCGAGGACAGCGCGAGCTGGTCCTGGCTCATGTCGGTGTCGAAGTTCGACCGGGACACCCAGGACGGCACCTTGAGCCGCCCGTCGTTGAACCCGAAGCGCTCGGCCGCCTCCACCATCGCCCGCAGCCCCACCCGTACGCCGATCTTCGCCATGACGGTGTTGCACGACCACTGCACCGCCTCCGCCATCGAGGCGTCCCGGCAGCCCGTGCCGGCGTTCGGCAGCAGGGTCCTGGTCCCGGGGAGCGGGTACGGGTCGGGGGTCTCGGTCGGCGCGTCGACGTCGGTGACCGCACCCGAGTCCAGCGCGGCCGCGGCCGTCACGATCTTGAAGGTGGAGCCCGGCGGGTACGTCTCGCGCAGGGCCCGGTTGAGCATCGGCTTGGCCGGGTCCGCGTTCAGCCGCGTCCACGCCTCCCTGACGCCCGTACCGGTGCCGGACAGCACGGCGGGATCGTAGGAGGGGCTGCTGACCAGGGCCAGGATCTTCCCGGTGGCCGGCTCCACGGCGGCCACCGCGCCGCGCTTGCCCGCCAGCCCGTCGTACGCGGCCCGCTGCATGCCGGCGCGGACGGTGGTGGCCGCGTTCCCGCCGCCCGGTCGGCCCCGCGACAGGTCGTACCAGAGGGGGAAGGCGGAGAGCCCGGGGTCCGTGCCGGACAGCACGGCGTCCTCCGCCCGCTCCACGAAGCTGGTCCCGTACGTCTGGGAGGAGAAGCCGGTCACGGGGGCGTAGAGCGGGCCGTCGCGGTACGTCCGTTCGTAGCGCAGCAGTTGCCCGCTGTCGCGGGAGCCGGTCACGGGGCGGTCGTCGACCAGGATGTCCCCGCGCGGTTCGGCGTACCGCGCGATGGCGGGGCGCTTGTTGGCCGGGTCGGCGCCGTAGGCGGCGGCCTCCCAGACCTGCACGCGGGCGAGGTTGACCAGCAGCGCGACGAGCAGCAGGGCGCAGAAGTACGCGCACCAGCGGATGTAGCGGATCACCCGGCGCCCTCCTCTGCGGGGCGGGGCCTGCGGGAGCTGTCACTGAGCCGCACCAGCAGTGCCACGATGATCCAGTTGGTGACGACGGACGAGCCGCCCTGGGCCAGGAAGGGCATGGCCATGCCGGTGAGCGGGATCAGCCCGGTGACGCCGCCGGCGATGACGAACACTTGGAGCGCGATGATCGAGGCGAGGCCGGTGGCGAGCAGGCGGCCGAAGGGGTCGCGCAGCCACAGCCCGGCCCGGAAGCCCCGGGCCACGAGGAGCCCGTAGAGCAGCAGGATCGCGGTGAGTCCGACGAGGCCGAGCTCTTCCCCGGCGGTGGCGAGGATGAAGTCCGACTTGGCGGCGAAGCCGATGAGGAAGGACTGGCCGTTGCCGAGCCCGGCGCCGAGCAGGCCGCCCGCGCCGAAGGCGAACAGGGACTGGGCGAGCTGACCGGGGCCCTCGCCGCGCTCGATGGAGGCGAAGGGGTTCAGCCAGTCGTCCACCCGGCTGTGCACGTGCGGTTCGAAGGTCCCCACCGCGTACGCGCCGAGGGCGGCCAGGACCAGGCCGATCGCGATCCATCCGATGCGGCCGGTGGCCGTGAAGAGCATGATGACGAACAGCCCGAAGAAGAGGAGCGAGGTACCGAGGTCGCGCTCCAGGACCAGCAGCCCGACGCTGAGCAGCCAGATGGTCAGGATCGGGCCGAGGACCCGGCCGGGCAGGAGGCGCAGCTTCCAGAAGAGCCGGCGGCCGGTGAGGGCGAGGGCGGTGCGGTTGGCGGCGAGGTAGGAGGCGAAGAAGACGGCGAGCAGGATCTTGGCGAACTCGCCCGGCTGGAAGGACAGTCCGGCGAACCGGACCCAGATGTGCGCGCCGTTGACCGCGGGGAAGAAGACGGGTACCAGCATCAGCGCGAGCGCGGAGGTCACGGAGAGGTACGCGTACCGCTGGAGCACCCGGTGGTCGCGCAGCAGCACGACGACGAGGACGAACAGGGCCGTCCCGAGCGCGGACCACAGCAGTTGGTCCCCCGCGGTCGGATGCGCGGGGGTGGTCACGTCCAGGCGCTGGACGAGGACGAGGCCGAGCCCGTTGAGCAGGACGGCGATCGGGAGCAGCAGCGGGTCGGCGTACGGGGCCCGGAACCGGACGGCGAGGTGCGCGACCAGGGCGAAGGCGGCGACGCCGCCCGCGTACCGGGCGGCGGGGCGGGGCAGGTGACCGGTGGTCGCGAGGCCGACGTACAGGTGCCCGAGCACGGCGATCAGGACGGCGCCGGCGAGCAGCGTCAGCTCGACGCCGCGGCCGGTGCGGGTGGCGGCGCCGGGGGGCGGTGGCGCGGGCTCCGCCACCTTCGCCGTCAGAGCGGTCATACGGGAAACGTAGCAAGCAGAGGGATGCTATGTCCGCTTATGTCATAGTGTGCCGAAGAGTCGTCAGAATCGGTCAGGTGTGAGGAGCCCAGACGCATGGGACCTGTGGAATTCATCGTCCTCGCCTTCCCCGAGGAGCAGCTGCGCGTACCGGCCGTCGAGGCCGTGATGGGGCTGCGGAAGACCGGGGTCGTCCGGCTGATCGACGGGCTCGTGGCCACGCACACGGCGTCGGGCGAGGTGCTGGCGGCGGAGTTCGACGAGTTCGTGGAGCTGCACGGCCTCCTCACCGGCCGCGACGTCGCCCGGCTGATCGGACCGGAGGACGTCCAGGAGGCGGCGGAGCTGCTGGAGCGCGGGAGCTGCGCGCTGCTCCTGGTCGTCGAGCACGTGTGGGCCGAGGACGCGGCGGTCGCCGTCCGCGCGGCCGGCGGCCGGATCGTCGGCTCGGTCCGCATTCCGGTGGACCGCATGCCGGCGGAGCCCCGGGCGGGGGTCGCCTGATGTTCATCCGCCCGCTGCACACGACGGTGACCCCCGCGGACCGCCCGGCGGGCCGCCCCCTGCTGCGCGGCCTACTGACCCGCGCCGCCGCACCCCCGCCCCCGGGCCTCCTCACCCGCGGCGTCCGGGCCGCCGCCGAGCCCCCCTCCCCGCCGGAACCGCCCTCCCGTCCGGAGCCCCCCGCCCCCGAACCGGACCCCCGCCCCGAGGACGTCCCCCCGCCCCCGGAGCCTGCTCCCGCGCCCAGCCCGGGCCTGGCGGCCGACCTCGCCCAACTGGCCGCCCTGGCCCGCGAGGGCCTCCTCACCCCGGACGAATTCACCACGGCGAAGGCGCACCTCCTCCATCCCTGACCCCCGCCGGCGGGCTCCCCTTCCCGCCGCCGAACGGATGACCCCCGTACGACCGGCCGATACGGTTGGGCGATTTGTCATACCGGGCGTGGCAGCATCGGCCGCCTCGGAGGTGATCCCATGTCACATCGGCCGCTGCCCCCCGCCCCCGGCGCCCGCGCGCTCCGCGCCACCCGCGCCGCCTGCGTCGCCGCCGCACTCCTCGTCGTCGCACCCGCCCCGGCCGCCCGAGCCGAACCCCCGCCGCCCGCAGGGGGCGCGGAGTCCGTAGGCGCGCTCCTCACCCGCCTCCGGGGCCTCTACCAGAAGGCCGAGGAGGCCACCGAGGCCTACAACGCCACCGAGGCCGCCCTCGGATCCCGCGCCGCCGACGAGCGGCGGCTCAGCGCCGAGCTCGGCAAGGTCCGTACCGCGCTCGCTTCCGAGCGGGCCCTGGCGGGACAGCTCGCCCGGGAGCAGTACCAGAGTGCCCGCGGCCTCTCCCCGTACGCCCGGATGCTGCTCGCCGGCGATCCGCGGGCCGCCCTGGACCAGCGCCGCCTCGCCGCGCGCGAGGGCGCCCGCCGGGCAGCCGTGCTGCGCCGCCTCGCGCGCGGCGAGAAGGCGGCCGGCTCCCTCGCGGTCGAGGCCCGCAAGGCCCTGGACGCCCAGCAGTCCCTGGCCGAGCAACGCAGGACGAGCAAGGAGGAGGTCGCCCGGCAGCTCAAGGAGGTCGAGCGGACGCTCGCCGCGCTGACCCCCGAGCAGCTCGCGCAGCTCGGCGCGCGGGAGGCCGCGGACACCGCCGAGGCGCAGCGGCGGCTGGTGGATTCCGGCCGACTGCCCGCCCGTACCGGTACTCCCACGGCCGCCGGTGGCGCGGCCCTCGCCTACGCCGCCGCCCAGATCGGCAAGCCGTACGTCTGGGGCGCCGAGGGGCCGGCTTCCTTCGACTGCTCCGGTCTCACCTCGCAGGCCTGGGCACACGCCGGCCGTGCGATCCCGCGGACCAGCCAGGAGCAGTGGGCCCGGCTCCCGAAGGTGCCGCTCGACCGACTGCGCCCGGGCGACCTGGTGGTGTACTTCCCCAAGGCCACGCACGTCGGCCTGTACCTCGGCGACGGCAAGGTGATCCAGGCGCCGCGGCCGGGCGCGAAGGTCAAGGTCTCGCCGATCGCCGCGAACCCGCTGCTGGGCGCCGTCCGTCCGGACCCGCAGGGGACCCCGCTGACGGAGTTCACCCCGCCGCCGCTGCCCGAGGCGCCGGCGGCGGGCGACGACAGCGGCTACTCCGCCGAGGAGGCCCCTCCCGAGGCGGATCAGCCCGAGGACTCGGCGGGGGCCTCCGCGGACGGACCGGCGCCCGACACCGATTCCGCCACCTCGGCCAGGTAGTCCGCCGCGTCCTGCGGGTCGTAGAAGTACCCGTCGAAGTCGGCCGGGTTGTCGAAGCCGTTGGCGAACCGATCCGCCACCGGCTGGAGCTGCCCGGCCGCCCCGATCAGGTTCAGGACGTGCTCCGGCGGGACGCCCAGCATCGCGTTCGTCCACTGGGTCACCGGCTTGCCCGTGGTGAACCAGTACTTCTCGAACGTCGCCTTCATCCACGCCTCGTCGAACGGCTTGTCGCCGTGCATCAGGATCGACGAGAGGTACGAGGCGGCGCACTTGGCGGCGGAGTTCGAACCCTGCCCCGTGATCGGGTCGTTCGCGACGACCACGTCCGCCACGCCGAGGACCAGGCCGCCCCCCGGGAGCCGGCCGATCGGATTGCGGACCACGGGCGCGTACCGGCCCGCCAAGGTGGCGCCCGCGTCCGTCAGGTCCACCTTGGTGGCCCGCGCGTACTCCCAGGGGGTGAACCGCTCCATCAGGTCCAGCGTGAGCGCCAGGTGCTCCCCCGGGTCCTTGACCCCGTTGAAGGCGTCGACCGGGCCACCGGGCACGCCCTCCCAGAAGAGGATGTCCGCCCGGCCCGAGGTGGTGAGGGTCGGCATCACGAACAGCTCGCCGACGCCCGGCACGAGGTTGCAGCGGACGGCCTCCGTCTGCGGGTGCTCCGGCCGCGGGCCCAGCCCGTGCACGTAGGAGACCGCGAGCGCGCGCTGCGGGGCGTCGTACGGGGAACGCGCCGCGTCCCGCCCGAACATCGAGACCAGCTCGCCCTTGCCCGCGGCGACCAGCACCAGGTCGTAGGTGCGGGAGAAGTAGTCGAGGTCGGCGACGGAGGCGCCGTGGACGACCAGCTGCCCGCCGCGCTGCGCGAAGGTGTCGAGCCAGCCGGCCATCTTCACGCGCTGGTCGACGGATTGCGCGTACCCCTTGAGGCGGCCGAGCCAGTCGATCGGACGGGAGCCGTCCGGGGCGGCGACGGAGACGCCCAGCCCCTCGATCCTCGGGGCCTGCCGGTCCCAGAAGTCGATGGCGAGATCACGCTCGTGCTGGAGCGCCGTGTCGAACATGCACTGCGTGGACATCACCCGCCCGGTGCGTATCTCGTCCGGCGTCCGGTTGGACATGAGGGTGACCTCGTACCCCTTGGACTGCAGTCCGAGGGCGAGCTGGAGACCGGACTGACCGGCTCCGACGACGAGTATCTTGCGCATCTGGGTTCTCGATTCGGGGCTAGTGCGGCGGTGGACCGGGACCGGGCTACTCGGGGGTGCTGTCCAGGGCGTGGCCCACCAGGGTCAGCAGGGACTCGACCACGGTGCCCCGTTGCCGTGCGTCCATGATCACGACCGGTACGTGGGGCGGCACCGTCAGCGCCTCGCGCACGTCCTCGGGCTCGTAGGCGCGCGAGCCCTCGAAGTGGTTGACGGCGACGGCGTACGGGAGGCCGCAGCTCTCGAAGTAGTCGAGGGCGGGGAAGCAGTCCCGCAGCCGGCGGGTGTCGGCCAGCACGATGCCGCCGATGGCGCCGCGCACCAGGTCGTCCCACATGAACCAGAACCGCTCCTGGCCCGGGGTCCCGTACACGTACAGGACGAGGTCGTCGTCGAGGGTGACGCGGCCGAAGTCCATGGCGACGGTGGTGGTGTGCTTGTCCGGCGTCCCGGACAGGTCGTCGGTCGTGACACTGGCCTGGGTCATCACCGCCTCGGTGCGCAGCGGGGTGATCTCGGAGACGGAGGAGACGAAGGTGGTCTTGCCGACGCCGAATCCACCCGCCACCAGCACCTTGACGGCGACGGGCGCGCGGGAGCGGTCGTACTGCCAGGGCTGTGCGGGCTCGGAATCGGCCGACCCGGACACAGCGGCCTCGGACACAGCGGCTTCGGACACAGCGGCTTCGGAGAGGCTGGATTCAGAGACGGCGGAGCCCACTGAGCACCCTTTCCAGCAGCGCGCGTTCGGGGCGGCCGGCGCCGTGCCCCGTCCCGTAGACGCGGATCCGTCCCTGGTCGGCGAGGTCGCTGACCAGGACGCGGACCACACCGAGCGGCAGTTTCAGCAGCGCCGCGATCTCGGCGACCGTGCGCATGCGGCGGCACACCTCGACTATGGCCCGCATCTCGGGCATGCGGTCGGGCTTCTGGGGCTCCGGCTTCGAGGCGGTGTCCAGGGCGGCGACGAAGGTCTCGACGAGCAGGACTTGCGCGAAGCGGGTGCGGCCGCCCGTGAGGGAGTACGGGCGGACGCGGGCGGGGCGGCGGTCGGCTCCGCGTATCGGCAGCCGGTCGGAGGCCGTACTCCTCACGGGGTCTTCTCCATCGACTGGCGCAGCTCACTGCGGACTTCGGGGGTCAGGACGTGGCCGGCGCGGCCGACGAACAGGGCCATGTGGTAGGCGACGACGCTCATGTCGCAGTCCGGGGTGGCGTGCACACCCAGCAGTGAACCGTCGCTGATCGCCATGACGAAGACGGAACCGTGCTCCATCGCCACCATGGTCTGCTTGACCGATCCGCACTCCATCAGCGAGGCGGCGCCGGCGGTGAGGCTGCCGAGGCCGGAGACGATGGTGGCCAGGTCGGCCGAGGCGCCGCGCGGGCCCTTGGCCGGCCGGGTCGGCCGGGCCGCCTCCGCCGCGCCCGTGCCGGGATCGGAGGAGAGCAGCAGCAGGCCGTCGGAGGACACGACGGCGACGGAGTTGACGCCGGGCACCTCCTCGACCAGGTCGGTCAGCAGCCACTGCAGGTTGCGTGCCTGGGTGCTCAGTCCGTACGTACTGGGCGCGGTCATGTGCGTGCCTCCTGTGCGGTGTCCCCCTGGTCGGTCGGCCCCTGTCCCTGCCCCCGGGCCTGAACATGGTCCTGGACGTCGTCCTGCGCGTCCTGCGCGTCCTGCGCCTCCGACGCGTCCTGCGGCGCGTGGTCGCGCGCGAGCTCGGCCGCGACGACGCGGCGCCCGTCCTGGGCCCCCTGGTAGAAGCCGCCGAGGCGGCGTCTCAGCTCGTCGGCGTCGACCCGGCGCGGCGGCTCGGTCCGTACGGGCTCCTCGGCGCGGCCGGTGCCGACGGTGCGCGGGGTCCGCTTGGGCAGGCCCTTGTCGGTGACGGCCTCCTCGGAGTCCGTCCCGTGCGCGGGATGGCTGCCCTGGCGCGGCACCCAGTTCTCCTCGGCGGCGGCGTGGCTGTGCGGGTGCGGCTCGGGCTCCGGCGCCAGGTCCGGGTCCGGGACGAGCGGTCGCTCGTGGGAGGCCGCCGGGTCCTGGACGGTGAACACCTGCTCGGCGGGCGGCAGCTGGGCATCGGCACCGGGCTCGAAGGCGAGCGGGGCATCGGGCACCACCCTGGCCAGCAGCTCCTCGGCGGCGGCCGGCTCGGGGGCGCCGTCCCGGGCGTCGAACGGGAGGCCGTCCGCGTCCGTGCCCGACTCCCGCACGGCGTCCGAGTCATGGCCCGAGGGGCTCGCGAGCCCCTCCGGCTCCGCGGGGTCCGCCGGCCGCGGTTCGTCCGCGGGGGCGGACGGCGCCGCCGCGACCGGCTCCGCCTCCGCCGCGTTCTGCGCGGCCTCCGGGCCGCGGGCCCGCGACGGAAGGGTGTTCTCGTTCGCCTCCGCGATCACGCCCGGCAGGCGCAGCGCCGGCGCGCCCGGCGTGGCGAGGCTGTGGACGGGGGACGCCGGCGGGGTGGCCGGCAGCAGCGCCGCCGGGACGACCACGAGGGCCTCGGTGCCGCCGTGCCGGGCGGCGCGCAGCTCCGCGGTGACACCGTGCCGGGCGGCGAGCCGCCCGGCCACGTACAGGCCGAGGCCCAGGCCGTGTTCCGCCTCGGGTTCCTCGTCGTACGCGTCGGGCGACGACAGCCGCAGGTTCAGCGATTCCAGCCGGTCCGCGGTGACGCCGATGCCCTCGTCCACGACGGACAGCACCACGTTGCCGGAGTCCAGCGTCCAGCCCGACACCTTCACCTTGGCGTCCGGCGGCGAGAACGTCGTCGCGTTCTCCAGCAGTTCGGCCAGGACGTGCGAGATGTCGTCGGCCGCGTGCCCCGCTACCTGCGTGTACGAGGGCAGCGCCGCGAGGTCGACGCGCTCGTAGCGCTCGATCTCGCTGACGGCGGCCCGCATGACGTCGACCAGCGGGACCGGCAGGCCCTGCCCGTGGCCGTGCTCCTGACCGGCCAGGACCAGCAGGTTCTCGTTGTGCCGGCGCATCACGGTCGCCAGGTGGTCCAGCTTGAAGAGGGTCGCCAGCCGGTCCGGGTCCTGCTCCTTGGACTCCATCTCCTCGATGACCGCGAGCTGGCGCTCGACCAGGCCCAGGGTCCGCAGCGACAGTGAGACGGAGGTCGTCGACATGTTGCGGCGGTGCTCCTCCAGCCCGGCCCGCAGCGTGCCCAGCTCCTCCTCCAGCACCTCGCGGCCGGCGGCCAGGGCCTCGTTGCGGCCGATGATCCGCCGCCGGTCGGCGTCGAGCCCGGCGATCCGGGTGTGCAGGGAGACCGTCTGGTCCCGTACCGCGTTCAGGTGGCGGACGACCTCGGCGAACTCGTCGTTGCGGCCGGTGAACCGGACCGGTTCCACCGAGCCCTCGGGAGTCGCCAGCCGCGCCGCGCCCCGGCGCAGGACGGACAGCGGGCGGGTCAGCGAGCGGGCCACGGCGGTCGATACGCCGACCGTGACCAGGAACAGCGCGCCGAGCAGTCCGATCAGGACCTCCAGCCGCGTCACGTCGTCGTCCCGCAGCGCGGCGAGCGATGAGGCCCGCTGTCCGGCGAGGGTGGACTCCACGGACCGGATCCGGTCGACGCGGGCGGTGAGCGCGGACCCGAGGGCGGCCGGATCGGTCCGGCGGTCGGCGGTGGTGAGGGTGGGCCGGTCGGTGAGCCGCCCGAGGAAGTCCTCGGCGGTCTTGACCTCGGGTCCGGTGACGGTGGCGGCGAGGGTCTGGCGCACGTCCGGCCGCGCGACCCGCGCGAAGTCGTCGAGGGCGGCCTGCTCCCGTACGCGCGAACGCTGGGCGGCCGTGGTGAGTTCGTCGGCCACCGCCGAGTTGGGGAGCTGCTCGCCGCGGGGGACGGCCAACGCGGCGAGCAGCAGTCCGCGGGTGGCCGAGGCCTGTTCCACGGCCTGGCCCAACGGAGCCAGCGGGCGGGTGGTGGCGAGGGCGGCCTCGGCGCGCGGCGGGGTCAGCTCGGCGAGCCGGTCGCCAGGGGCGAGGACTTCCGAGATGACCCCGGCGTAGGCCTGGTGGGCGGCGAGGGCGCTGCCCTTGCCGTCGACGGCCTCGGTGCGGACGGCCTGGACGCGCCCCAGGGCGCGGGCGAGTTCCTCGTCCGCCTCGGCCCGCACCTCGGCGATCTGCCGGTCGGTGCGGGCGGTGCGCTCCTGGACGGGGCCGCGGGCGGCCCCGGGGCGGCCCTTGGCCGCGTACTCGACGACGGCGTCGCGCTCGTCGCCGAGGAGGTGCGCCAAGGTGAGGATCTGCCCGGTCTGCTCCGCGAGGTTGACCAGGCGCTGGGAGTCGTTCAGTTCCGTCGTGGCCGAGACGACGGCGGGGGCACCGGCCGCGAGGACGGTGAGGCCCGCGACGGCCACGCCGACGACCAGCCTGCTGCGCACGCGAACGCGCCGCCCTGCGGGGGCCGGGCCGTCGGTGGCGGTGCCGTTCTTCCGAGACCGCTTCTTCTGCACCGGTACTCGCAATCCTGTACGTGGGCTCTGGCTCGTCTACTCGTGTGGCCGAGGTAACGGCCGGTCAACAAGTAAACGCTCCCTGCCCCCTCGTACCGCCTCAGACCCTTGCAGTGTGATGGGGAGAGAGCCGTACATCGCCCGCCCCGCCACCTGAACGAGTGAACATCACGGATTAGTTGGCGACCAACTCGGACACCCCGTGTCAGAAGGCCGTCCGTGGACGGGTGGTTGAAAGATCGATGCGGCCTTTGGCAGGATGCCCGCCCACATGCGCCGCGGACCGGTGCGCCCTCCCGGTGCGCGGCCGGTCGGACGGGTCCGGGCGGCGGCCGCTGCGGTACGTACCTGATCGGGCACCCCTGCACCCTGCCGGGCAGAATGTCCGTATGCGCATCGACCTCGCATCGACCCCCGGCGACCCGGAACGCCCCAATGAGGACTGGCTGTCGGCCGCGATCCCCGCCTCGGGCGGCGGTGTCCTGGTCGCCCTGGACGGGGTCACCCCGCCCCGCGGCGAGGACGGCTGCGTGCACGGAGTGCCGTGGTTCACGGCGCGACTCGGCGGCCGATTGACCGAACTGTCCGGATCGCGACGGGACATGCCGCTGGGCCGAATCCTGGCCGAAGCCGTCCGCGGCACGGCCGAGGCACATCGTGACACCTGTGACCTTTCTCACATCCGTACGCCGCAGGCGACGGTGGTCGTCGTCCGCTGGGACGGCTCGTACGTGGAACACCTGGTGCTGTCGGACTCCGTGCTGCTCCTCCAGGCGCCGGCGGGCGATGTGACGGCGGTGCTCGACGACCGGCTGGACCTGGTCCCCCGGGAAGTGCTGCGCTCGGTGGCGGCGACGGACGCGCTGCGCAACGCGGAGGGCGGCTTCTTCACGGCGGCGGCGGATCCGGCGGTGGCGGCCCGGGCGGTGACGGGGCGCACCCCGAGGGAGCGGGTGCGGGCGGTGGCGGTGCTCACGGACGGCGCGAGCCGGTGGACGGACACGTTCGGGGAGGGCGACTGGGGCGCGTGCGTGGCGGTGCTGCGCAAGGAGGGCGCGGCCGGCCTGATCGGCCGGGTCCGCGCCATCGAGTCCGATCCGGCCCGGCCACCGGCCCGGCACAAGCGCCACGACGACGCGTCAGCCGCGTACGCGGAGCTGTAGCGGCGCGGCGCCCGCCGGGTTCCGCACGCCACGACTGCGTCCCGGGACCGGCGGGCAGCGCGAAGGACGTGCCCTTCACCTCGGCGGCTCGGGCGGCCTGCGCCTACTCCGCGCCGGCGTTCAGTTGGTTGAGCAGTCGGGCCAGTTCCGCCACTTCGCCGCGGTCCCAGTCGGCGAGCTTGCGCATGTACTGCTCGCGCCGGGCGTCCCGTACCCGCAGGAACCGTTCGCGGCCCTCCTCGGTGAGGCCGACCAGGAAGGCCCGGCCGTCGGCGGGGTCCGGTTCGCGGGCGACCAGGCCGAGGACCTCCAGGGCCCGGAGCTGCCGGCTCATGGTGGCCTTCCCGACCCCGAAGTACGCGGCGAGCTCGGTGGCCCGCTGCCGCCCGGCGGCCTCCAGGCGTACGAGCAGTCCGTACGCGGCGGGCTCCAGCTCGGGGTGGAGGGCGCGGGCCATCTCGCCGGAGGAGGCGCGGGCGCGCCGGAGGAAGACGGACAGCTCCCGCTCCAGGGCAAGGAACTCCTGGTCTTCGCTCCCGTGCACGTCCCGCTCCTTCACTGGTGGGTGACACCCGATGGGCGCCCGATGGGCGCCGGACGGCGGCCCGTGGATGGACGCCCAGTATTTCGCAGCGGGCCCGCCGGGGCCCCGGGACCCCACCGGAGCGGGACCCGGGGCCATACGTCCGGCGGTGCTGGCGCCCTCGCGGGCAGCCGACCCACCGGACCCCGGACCCGGCCGGCCCCGGCCCGCCGGGGGGCCTCCGTAGCGGACGGACCCCGGACCCGGCGGGCCCCGGACCCCGAAGGCGTCCGCGGACGGGTGCCCGCACGGGGCCGCGGGCGGGTGGGGGCGGAGGGTCAGGCGGCGACCGGGACGCGGGCCTGCGCGGGAGTCAGGGCGAGTTCCAGGACCTGGCGCACGTCCGTCACCGGGTGGACCTCCAGGCCGGCCAGCACCTCCGCCGGGACGTCGTCCAGGTCGGCCTCGTTCCGCTTCGGGATGATCACCGTGGTCAGCCCGGCCCGGTGCGCGGCCAGCAGCTTCTGCTTGACGCCGCCGATCGGCAGCACCCGCCCCGTCAGCGAGACCTCGCCGGTCATCGCCACGTCCGTCCGCACCTGCCGCCCCGACAGCAGCGAGGCCAGCGCCGTCGTCATCGTGATGCCCGCGCTGGGGCCGTCCTTGGGCACCGCGCCCGCCGGGAAGTGGATGTGCACGCCCCGGTCCTTGAGGTCGGCGACCGGAAGCTCCAGCTCCGCCCCGTGGGACCGCAGGAAGCTCAGCGCGATCTGCGCCGACTCCTTCATGACGTCGCCCAGCTGACCGGTGAGGGTCAGGCCGGCCGCTCCCGTCTCCGGGTCGGCCAGCGAGGCCTCGACGAACAGCACGTCGCCGCCCGCCCCGGTCACCGCGAGGCCGGTGGCCACACCGGGTACGGCCGTGCGCCGCTCCGCCGGGTCCTGGGCGGACTCCGGCACGTGGTGCGGTCGCCCGATCAGCCCGCGCAGCTCACCGGCGCCGATCCGCAGCGGCAGTTCCCGCTCCCCCAGCTCGTGCTGGGAAGCGACCTTGCGCAGCAGCCGCGCCAGCGACCGCTCCAGGGTGCGCACGCCCGCCTCGCGGGTGTACTCCCCGGCGAGCTTCCTGAGCGCGTCCTCCTCCAGGACCACCTCGTCGGCGGCGAGTCCGGCCCGGTCCAGCTGCCGGGGCAGCAGGTGGTCGCGGGCGATGACGATCTTCTCGTCCTCGGTGTACCCGTCGAGGCGGACGAGCTCCATCCGGTCGGCCAGCGCCTCCGGGATGGCCTCCAGGACGTTGGCGGTGGCCAGGAACACCACGTCGCTGAGGTCCAGTTCCACTTCCAGGTAGTGGTCCCGGAAGGTGTGGTTCTGTGCCGGGTCCAGGACTTCGAGCAGTGCGGCCGCCGGGTCCCCGCGGAAGTCGGAGCCCACCTTGTCGATCTCGTCGAGGAGCACGACCGGGTTCATGGACCCGGCCTCCTTGATGGCCCGCACGATCCGGCCCGGCAGCGCGCCGACGTAGGTCCGGCGGTGTCCGCGCACCTCGGCCTCGTCCCGTACGCCGCCCAGGGCGACCCGGACGAACTTGCGGCCCATGGCGTGGGCCACCGACTCGCCCAGCGAGGTCTTGCCGACGCCGGGCGGCCCGACCAGCGCGAGCACGGCTCCGCCGCGCCGCCCGCCGATGACGCCCATGCCGCGCTCGCCGCGCCGCTTGCGGACGGCGAGGTACTCGGTGATGCGGTCCTTCACGTCGCCGAGGCCGGCGTGCTCGGCGTCGAGGACGGCCCGCGCGCCGCGGATGTCGTACCGGTCCTCGGTGCGCTCGTTCCAGGGCAGTTCCAGCACGGTGTCGAGCCAGGTGCGGATCCAGGAGCCCTCCGGGCTCTGGTCGCTGGACCGCTCCAGCTTGTCGACCTCCTTGAGGGCGGCCTCGCGTACCTTCTCCGGGAGGTCGGCGGCCTCGACGCGGGCCCGGTAGTCGTCGGACTCCTCGCCCTCCTTCTCGCCGCCCAGCTCGCGCAGTTCCTTGCGGACCGCCTCCAGCTGCCTGCGGAGCAGGAACTCCCGCTGCTGCTTGTCCACGCCTTCCTGGACGTCCTTGGCGATGGACTCGGCGACGTCCTGCTCGGCGAGGTGGTCACTGAGCGCCTTGACGGCGAGCTTGAGGCGGGCGATCGGGTCGGCGGTCTCCAGCAGTTCGACCTTCTGCTCGACCGTCAGGAACGGGGAGTAGCCGGAGTTGTCGGCGAGGGCCGACACCCCTTCGATCTGCTGGACGCGGTCGACGACCTGCCACGCCCCGCGCTTCTTGAGCCAGCTGGTGGCGAGCGCCTTGTACTCCTTGACGAGCTCGGTCACCGCACCGGGCAGCGGGTCCGGCAGGGCCTCCTCCACCGTCTCGCCCTCGACCCAGAGCGCCGCGCCGGGACCGGTGGTCCCGGCGCCGATGCGGACCCGCTCGCGACCGCGGATGAGGGCTCCCGGGTCGCCGTCGGAGAGCCGCCCCACCTGTTCGACGGTCCCCAGCACACCCGTTGCCGCGTACGTGCCGTCGACCCGGGGCACGAGCAGCACCCGGGGCTTCCCGCTGCCCGCCGCGGCCTGCGCGGCCTCGACGGCGGCGCGCACCTCGGTGTCGGACAGGTCCAGCGGAACGACCATTCCCGGCAGCACGACCTCGTCGTCGAGCGGCAGCACGGGCAGGGTGAGCGATACGGACGTCGAAGCCATGATCTTCCCTCCGGCAGTGAAGTTGAGCTATGCCGACTCAATGCATGTGCGCCTCCGGATGTTCCCCCACGCCCGTTCGCCGGCGGCGAACACCTTCGTACGGGGGCACGCAGCGCCGTGGGGAAGGCCGGTCGGCGCGGTCGGCCGTCGGGGAACGGTGCGCTGGGGGGCCGTCGGGGACGGTCAGCTGCCCGTGACCACCGGGCGCGCGTCCGAGGGCAGGCCCCACTCGCTCCAGGAGCCGTCGTACACGGCGATCCGGCCCCCGTGTCCGGCGAGCTCGGCGCCCAGAGCGAGCACACAGGCCGTCACTCCGGAACCGCAGCTGAAGTAGAGGTGTTCCCGATCCCCCGTCAGCGCCCGGAAGATGTCGCGGAGTTCCTCGGGCGGGCGCATCCGGCCGTCGGGCCGCCGGAGTTCGCCGAAGGGGAGGTTCAGCGCGCCCGGCATGTGACCGCCGCGCAGGCCGGGGCGGGGTTCGGGGTCGGTACCGGCGAAACGCCCCCGGGTCCGGGCGTCCAGGACGGCCGCGGCGGGGTCGGCCAGAGCGACGGTGACGGCGGCGGCGTCGACGAGCAGCCCGGGGCGGGGGCGGGCGGTGAAGGAGCCGCGCGGTCCGTCGTACGCGGGGCCGGCGGGCTCGACGGGCAGGCCGGCGGCCGTCCAGGCGGGCAGGCCGCCGTCGAGCACGGCGACCCGGTCGAGGCCCATGGCGCGCAGCATCCACCAGGCGCGGGGGGCCGAGTAGACGCCGGCGCCGTCGTAGACGACGACGGTGCTGGTGGCGTCCACGCCGAGGTCGCGCAGGGCCTCGGTGAACGCGGCGGGGCCGGGCATGGTGTGCGGGGCGGGGGCGTCGTGGTCGGAGAGGGCGCCGTCGAGGTCGAAGGGGCGGGCGCCGGGAATGCGGTGGTCCGCGCCGCGGTGGGCGCCGACGGAGGCGTCGAAGAGGACGAGCCCGGGCGCCCCGAGCCGCCCGGCCAGCCAGTCCACCCCGACCAGCGGCCCCGGCACCTCGGCGTCGCCCCGGGCCCCGGCGCCGGCGTCCGCGCCACCCGGCCGGGTGCCCGCCGCCGGACCGGCGCTCGCGGGGTCGCGGCCTTCGGCCGCTGTCCCCCGTCCGGGCGGTACGGGCTCCTGGGACGCGGGGGTTCGGGGCGTGGACGCGGGGGTTCGGGGCGTGGGCACGGGGCACCTCCGGAGGTTGCGGCCGACCGCGCCGCCCAACTCCCGGGCGGACGGCCCGCCGACTGCGCGACGCGGGTCGCCCCCATCCTCGTCCGCCGCCTGACCGGTGGTACCACCGGCCCGACTCGGGCCGTGCCGCCAGGGGCAGGCCGCCGCCCGTCACGAGGCGGCGCGGTCAGGGGGCCGGTCCCGCCGCCCTGCATCCCGGCGGACCCGGCACCCACGTAGGTCCGGTCCGCCCCGGCCTGCACGGTCGGAGCCGAACCCCGCGCCCACGGGTGGGCCGTTCGTGGGCCCGGGCAGGCGCAGGTGCAAGGGAGACGGAGGGCACGCCCCGGGGCGACTCGGCCCCTGAACCGGGTACGACCGACCCGTGACCCCGCATGCCCGCGGGGCAACCCGGCACACACCGGAACGCGCGACCCGGGACGGGAGCCTCAGGAACAGGAGCCTCAGGGGCAGGTGTGGGGGCGGGCGTAGAGCGCGATGCGGGCGCCGCGGACCTCCGTGGTGGAGCAGAGGTCGAACCAGGCCGCCAGGGTCTGGCGTTTGACCGCCTCGCGCGGGTAGGGGTCCACCGGCTGGTCGGCCGGGTCCAGCAGGGCGACGACCCGGGGGGACGCGATCAGCGCCTCGCGGATCTCCACCGACGGCAGCTCCGTGCCCTGGAGGCTCCGCGAGGCGGCCGGGGCGCGGTCCAGGGCGACGTCGCGCAGTTCCCCGTACGCCTCCGGCGACGACAGCAGCCACTCGCGCCGCCGCGACGGCAGGAACACCACCGCGTCGCCCGGCCGGGCCCGTTCGCGGACCGCCGCGGCCACCGCGAGGGCGTCGTCCTTGCGGCTCTCGGGGGTGTGCAGCCACGCCGACCACAGCACGGTCGGCGCCAGCAGCGCCGCGGCCGCCAGCCAGGGCCACACGCGCCGGACCGTCCCGGACGGCAGCGCCGCCAGTCGCGCCCCTGCCAGCAGGGCGAGGCCGGCCAGCGCGTACAGCACGTACCGGTCGACGTACCAGGGGTGCACCAGCGACAGCGTCAGCAGCAGCCCGGGCGGCAGCAGCACCAGCGGCAGGGCCACCCGTACGAGCTCCCGTTCCGCCCCCCGTGCGAGCAGCAGCGCGGCCGCCGCGACCACCCCGTACGCCGTCCAGTCCTCCCAGCCCGGCCGCCCCAGCCAGCCCAGCTGCTGCCGCGCCTGCCGCGCGCTCACCAGTGCCAGCGGCAGCAGCAGGGCGAGCACGGCCCCGGCGGCCCACCACCAGCCGCGCGAGCGCCGGCCGGTGAAGGCGTGGGCGAGCAGGGCCAGCGCGGCGAACTCGTGCAGCCAGCAGCCGAGCAGCAGCACCACCGCGTACGCCGCCCACCGCTCGCGCAGCATCAGGTACGTGGCCCACACCACCGCGGCCGCGACGAGGGCGTACGAGCGCCCCTCCTGCGCGTACATCTGCACCGGCGGCAGTACGGCGTACCCGAGGCCGGACAGGAGCGCCGCCCGGTCGCCGGCGAGCCGGTGGGCGACGGCGGCCACGCCGGCGGCGGCGAGGGCGGTCGCGGCGACGGAGGGCAGCCGCAGCGCCCACAGGCCGCCGTCCCACAGCTGGAAGACGCCGTGCAGGAGCAGGTAGTAGAGCCCGTGCACGGCGTCGACCTGCCCCAGCAGGTCCCAGAGCCCGCCGAGGGGGCGGTGGGCCACCTGCCAGGTGACGGACTCGTCGCGCCACATGCTGCCGCCGCGCTCCAGGCCCCAGAGGCCGAGCAGGGAGGCGAGCAGCGGCGGCAGCACGCGCCATGGGGCGATGCGGCGGATGACGGCCTCCGGGTGCTGTTCGTACGGTGGTGGGGACTCCATACTCGGGGTTCGGCCCGGGTCCTTGCGGAGGTGGGTGTGCGAGCGTTGCGAACGGCGGCGGTGGCGGGGCTCCTGCTGGGCGCGGTGGTCCTGGGCGGGTGCGCGCCGTCCGGCGCCGGGGACGGTGCGCCGCCCGCGCCGGGGCCGACGGCGAGCGGAACGGCGGGCGGGACGGCGGGCGCGACTGCGACACCCGGACCGGACCCGACCCGGACGTCGGCCCCTCCGACCGACCCCGCCACGCCGGCGGCCACGTCCCCGGCCACGACCTCGTCCGCCTCGACGCCCCCGGCCGCGACCCGGCCGCCCGCCGCCGGCGCGGCGCTGGTCCGTGTCTCCCGTACGGGCGGCTTCGCCGGGGAGACCCGGACCGTCGTCGTCAAGGAGGACGGCTCCTGGAGCCGGTCGGACGCCAGGTCGGGGACGGAATCGTCCGGCCGGCTGCCCGGCGCGGACCTCGACCGCCTGCGCGCGGCGCTGCGCGAGGCGGACTTCGCCCGGCTGCCGAGGATCTCCACGGGCGGTCCGAAGGTCTACGACGGGTACTTCTTCGCGTTCGTCCACGGCGGCCACGAGGTGTCCGGCGCCCAGGAATCGCTACCGCCGGCTCTGACGCGGGTGCTGGAGGCACTACCCCCGCTGACCGGAGGCTGACTCCGCCGGGGCGAGCCCCATCCGCTCGGACGGGGCAGGTCGCCTCGGAGCGGCACGGGCAGGGCCGCATCGGATCAAGGACGTGGTCACCGGCCGGCCCCGGCGCAGGACCGGGACCGACCGGGGACGGTAGCCCCCGAGACCGCGAGGCACCTGACCGCCTCGCCTGCCAGGGGCCGGTCCCGTGGGGGGGTCCGGCACCCGGCACAACCTCCGCCCTACCAGGGCGTTCCGCACAAATGCCCTGTCCGAACCCCGCATAGCCGCAGCCCGGTGCCTCCTCTACGCTGCACCCCACCACGCAGATCTTCATGGGGCGGGACCGGGACATGGAACAGACACACACCACCCACAACGGCGCCGCGGCGACACCCGGCGCCCAGCGGCGCGTGCTCGTCGTCGAGGACGACCGCACCATCGCCGAGGCCATCGCGGCCCGACTGCGGGCCGAGGGCTTCCAGGTGCAGACGGCCGCGGACGGCCCCGCCGCCGTCGCCGCGGCCGAGAGCTGGCTGCCGGAGCTGCTGGTGCTCGACATCATGCTGCCGGGCTTCGACGGGCTGGAGGTCTGCCGCCGGGTGCAGGCGCAGCGGCCGGTGCCGGTACTGATGCTCACGGCCCGGGACGACGAGACCGACCTGCTGGTCGGCCTCGGGGTCGGCGCCGACGACTACATGACCAAGCCGTTCTCGATGCGCGAGCTGGCCGCCCGCGTCCACGTGCTGCTGCGACGCGTCGAACGGGCCACGCTCGCCGCGCACGCGCCGCGCGGGGCCACCCTGCGGCTGGGCGACCTGGAGATCGACCACGCGCAGCGCCGGGTCCGGGTACAGGCCGAGGACGTGCACCTGACGCCGACCGAGTTCGACCTGCTGGTGTGCCTGGCCGGCACCCCGCGGGCGGTGCTCTCCCGCGAGCAGCTGCTGGCCGAGGTGTGGGACTGGGCCGACGCGTCCGGCACCCGTACGGTCGACAGCCACATCAAGGCGCTGCGGCGGAAGATCGGCGCGGAGCGGATCCGTACGGTCCACGGCGTCGGGTACGCCCTGGAGACCCCGGCGCAGGCATGAGCGGGCCGGCCCATCCGCCGGCCCGGTCCTCGTCCGGGGGGCTCCGGCCGTTCTCGCCGTTCTCGATCAAGACGAAGCTGGGCACCCTCGTGGTGGTCTCGGTCTTCATCACGACGGGCCTGCTGCTGGTGGCCCTGCGCACCGACACCGAGCTGCGGTTCATCACGGTCTTCTCGGTGATCGCCTCGATGCTGATCACCCAGTTCGTGGCGCACAGCCTGACGGCTCCGCTGGACGACATGACGACGGTGGCGCGGGCGATATCGCGCGGGGACTACACGCGGCGGGTGCGCGGCGTCGGGCGCCGGGACGAGCTGGGCGACCTGGCCGCGACGATCAACCTGATGGCGGACGACCTGGAGGCGGTGGACCGCCACCGCAAGGAACTGGTCGCGAACGTCTCCCACGAGCTGCGCACGCCGATCGCGGCCCTGCGGGCGGTCCTGGAGAACGTCGTGGACGGGGTCTCGGCCGCCGACCCGGAGACCATGCGCACGGCCCTCAAGCAGACCGAGCGGCTGGGCCGTCTGGTGGAGACCCTGCTGGACCTGTCCCGGGTGGACAACGGGGTGGTCCCGCTGCGCGCCCGCCGCTTCGAGGTGTGGCCGTACCTGTCGGGGGTGCTCAAGGAGTCGGGGCTGGCGGCTGCCGGTCGGCCGGGGCTGTCCTCCGGTTCCGGCGGGCACACCCGCAACGACGTGCACCTGCATCTGGACGTCTTCCCGCCCGAGCTGACGGCGTACGCGGACGCCGAGCGGCTGCACCAGGTGGTGGCCAACCTGATCGACAACGCGGTCAAGCACAGCCCCGCGCACGGCCGGGTCACGGTCCGCGCCCGGGCCGGCGAGGCGCCCGGCAGTCTGGCCCTGGAGGTACGGGACGAGGGCCCGGGCATTCCGGAGGCGGAGCGGCACCGGGTCTTCGAGCGGTTCAACCGGGGCAACGCGGGCGGCGGCGACGGCGGCACCGGGCTGGGGCTCGCCATCGCCCGGTGGGCGGTGGAACTGCACGGCGGGCACATCGGGGTGGCCGAATCGTCACGGGGCTGCCGAATCCTTGTCACACTGCCGGGCAGCTCGCGGGCGCCGCGTTGACGTAGGGTTCGAGTGGGAAGGACATGATCTCGGCCACATGTGCCCGAGGTCGTCAGGGGTGCGAAGCCATGGGGGCCGCAACCACGCTGTCGCCTACCCGAACCACGCTTGTTTCCCGCCATTCCAGGCGGCGAAACCCGCCGTTCGATGTGACCTGCGTGACGGAAGTCCCGCCCGGTCTGCATGTCGCGGCCCAGGAGGCGTAGCCTTTATTCCCGCTGTCCATACCTTGTGAAGCGGAAGAGGGCGGTTGCCGCCGTGTCGCCACAGTCCCCCAGTAATTCGAGCACCACGACCGAAGCAGCAGAGGGCGGGAAGAACCCCGCCTCAGGCTTCGGTGCCAACGAGTGGCTCGTCGACGAGATCTATCAGCAGTACCTCCAGGACCCGAACTCGGTCGACCGGGCCTGGTGGGACTTCTTCGCCGACTACCAGCCGGGGGGCACCGTCGCTCCGGCCAAGGCCGAAGAGCCGAAGAAGTCCCCGACGACGGACGGCGCCTCCGCACAGGCCGCCGACGCCGCCGCAGTGCCGCAGGCCGCCGACGCCGCCACGGGGGCGGCGAGCACCGTGCCCGCGTCTGCGCCGACCCCCGTCTCCGCGCCCACGCCCGTGCCAGCTCCTGCCCCTGCTCCTGCCACCCCCTCTGGTGCCCCTGCTGTGACTGTCACCTCCCAGGCCCCGGCCGCCGCACCGGCCGCCGCTCCCGCTCCCGCAGCCCCCAAGCAGGCCGCGCCCGCCACCGGGGGCCCCGCGGGCCCCGAACTGGTGACGCTCCGCGGCCCGGCGGCTGCCGTCGCCAAGAACATGAACGCCTCGCTGGAGGTGCCGACGGCCACGTCCGTCCGCGCCGTCCCGGTGAAGCTGCTGTTCGACAACCGCATCGTCATCAACAACCACCTGAAGCGCGCCCGGGGCGGGAAGATCTCCTTCACCCACCTCATCGGCTACGCGATGGTGCAGGCCATCAAGGCCATGCCGTCGATGAACTACTCCTTCGCGGAGAAGGACGGCAAGCCGACCCTGGTCAAGCCGGAGCACGTCAACTTCGGCCTCGCGATCGACCTCGTGAAGCCGAACGGCGACCGCCAGCTCGTCGTCGCCGGCATCAAGAAGGCCGAGACGCTCAACTTCTTCGAGTTCTGGCAGGCGTACGAGGACATCGTCCGCCGGGCCCGCGTCGGCAAGCTGACGATGGACGACTTCACCGGCGTCACCGTCTCGCTGACCAACCCCGGCGGCCTGGGCACCGTCCACTCCGTGCCGCGCCTGATGCCCGGGCAGTCGGTCATCATGGGCGTCGGCTCGATGGACTACCCGGCCGAGTTCCAGGGCACCTCCCAGGACACCCTGAACAAGCTGGGCATCTCCAAGGTCATGACCCTGACCTCGACGTACGACCACCGGGTGATCCAGGGCGCCGCATCGGGCGAGTTCCTGCGCGTCGTCGCGAACATGCTGCTCGGCGAGAACGGCTTCTACGACGACGTCTTCGAGGCGCTGCGCATCCCGTACGAGCCGGTGCGCTGGAACCGCGACATCGACGCCTCGCACGACGACGACGTCACGAAGGCCGCCCGCGTCTTCGAGCTGATCCACTCCTACCGGGTGCGCGGCCACGTCATGGCCGACACCGACCCGCTGGAGTACAAGCAGCGCAAGCACCCCGACCTCGACATCACCGAGCACGGCCTCACCCTGTGGGACCTGGAGCGCGAGTTCGCGGTCGGCGGCTTCTCCGGCAAGTCGATGATGAAGCTCCGCGACATCCTCGGCGTGCTGCGCGACTCGTACTGCCGCACCACCGGCGTCGAGTTCATGCACATCCAGGACCCGAAGCAGCGCCGCTGGATCCAGGACCGCATCGAGCGCCCGCACACCAAGCCGGAGCGCGAGGAGCAGCTGCGCATCCTGCGCCGGCTGAACGCGGCGGAGGCCTTCGAGACCTTCCTGCAGACGAAGTACGTCGGCCAGAAGCGCTTCTCGCTGGAGGGCGGCGAGTCCGTCATCCCGCTGCTCGACGCCGTCATCGACTCGGCCGCCGAGGCCCGCCTCGAAGAGGTCGTCATCGGCATGGCCCACCGCGGCCGCCTGAACGTGCTCGCGAACATCGTCGGCAAGTCGTACGCGCAGATCTTCCGCGAGTTCGAGGGCAACCTCGACCCGAAGTCGATGCACGGCTCCGGCGACGTCAAGTACCACCTGGGCGCCGAGGGCACCTTCACCGGCCTCGACGGCGAGCAGATCAAGGTCTCGCTCGTCGCGAACCCCTCGCACCTGGAGGCGGTCGACCCGGTCCTGGAGGGTGTCGCCCGCGCCAAGCAGGACGTCATCAACAAGGGCGGCACGGACTTCACCGTCCTGCCTCTGGCCCTGCACGGCGACGCGGCCTTCGCGGGCCAGGGCGTGGTCGCCGAGACGCTGAACATGTCGCAGCTGCGCGGCTACCGCACCGGCGGCACCGTGCACGTGGTCATCAACAACCAGGTCGGCTTCACCGCCGCACCGGAGTCCTCGCGTTCCTCGATGTACGCGACCGACGTGGCCCGCATGATCGAGGCGCCGATCTTCCACGTGAACGGCGACGACCCGGAGGCCGTGGTCCGCATCGCGCGGCTCGCCTTCGAGTTCCGTCAGGCGTTCAACAAGGACGTGGTCATCGACCTCATCTGCTACCGCCGCCGCGGCCACAACGAGTCCGACAACCCGGCGTTCACGCAGCCGCTGATGTACGACCTGATCGACAAGAAGCGCTCGGTGCGCAAGCTGTACACCGAGTCCCTCATCGGTCGCGGCGACATCACGCTGGAAGAGGCCGAGCAGGCGCTCCAGGACTTCCAGGGCCAGCTGGAGAAGGTCTTCGCGGAGGTCCGCGAGGCCGCCACGCAGCCGGCCGCCGGCTCCCCGGTGCCGCCCGCGCAGGTGGCGCAGGTGTTCCCGGTCGCCGTGAACACCGCGATCTCCCAGGAGGTCGTCAAGCGGATCGCCGAGTCCCAGGTCAACATCCCCGAGCACGTCACCGTCCACCCGCGCCTGCTGCCGCAGCTGCAGCGCCGCGCGTCGATGATCGACGAGGGCACGATCGACTGGGGCATGGGCGAGACCCTGGCCTTCGGCTCGCTGCTGATGGAGGGCACCCCGGTCCGGCTGTCCGGCCAGGACTCCCGGCGCGGCACCTTCGGCCAGCGGCACGCGGTCCTCATCGACCGGGAGACCGGCGAGGACTACACCCCGCTGCAGTACCTGTCCGAGGACCAGGCCCGGTACAACGTCTACGACTCGCTGCTCTCCGAGTACGCGGCCATGGGCTTCGAGTACGGTTACTCGCTGGCCCGTCCGGACGCGCTGGTCCTCTGGGAGGCCCAGTTCGGTGACTTCGTCAACGGCGCGCAGACCGTCGTGGACGAGTTCATCTCCTCGGCCGAGCAGAAGTGGGGCCAGACCTCCGGCGTCACGCTGCTCCTGCCGCACGGCTACGAGGGCCAGGGCCCGGACCACTCGTCCGCCCGCCCGGAGCGCTTCCTGCAGATGTGCGCGCAGGACAACATGACGGTCGCGATGCCGACCCTGCCGTCGAACTACTTCCACCTGCTGCGCTGGCAGGTCCACAACCCGCACCACAAGCCGCTGATCGTCTTCACCCCGAAGTCGATGCTGCGTCTGAAGGCGGCGGCGTCGAAGGCGGAGGAGTTCACGAACGGTTCGTTCCGTCCGGTCATCGGCGACAGCACGGTGGACCCGAACGCGGTCCGCAAGGTCGTCTTCTGCGCGGGCAAGGTCTTCTACGACCTTGAGGCCGAGCGGGAGAAGCGCGGCATCACCGACACGGCCATCATCCGCATCGAGCGGCTGTACCCGCTGGCGGGCGCGGAACTCCAGGCGGAGATCGCCAAGTTCCCGAACGCGGCGAAGTACATCTGGGCCCAGGAAGAGCCGGCGAACCAGGGTGCGTGGCCGTTCATCGCGCTGAACCTGATCGACCACCTCGACCTGGCGGTCGGCGCGGAGGTCCCGGCGGGCGAGCGCCTGCGGCGCGTCTCGCGCCCGCACGGCTCGTCCCCGGCGGTGGGCTCCGCGAAGCGCCACCAGGCGGAGCAGCAGCTCCTCCTGAACGAGGTCTTCGAGGCCTGACCCCGGCGCACCTCACCACCCGGAAGGCCCGGTCCCCCCAGGGGGCCGGGCCTTCCGGCACGTCCTGACCTCGGGCACCGGCGCGGGCGGTCGATCGGTACCGGAGTGGATCGTCCTTCCGGTAAGAAGGCGGCTCAGACGCCTACCTGTCACGGGTCGCCGACGAAACCTCCCCGGGCGCGTGACGCGCCCGACCCCCTCTACGGTTGGGGCTCGAAGTCCCAGTACGGGCGGGTGCGTTGTTTCGCCGAGACCGTGTGGACGTGCTCCGCGCCCAGGGTGCGGGTGAGGCCCTGGATGGCGGCGTCCTCGTGCTGGGCCGCCTCCGTGTCCTCGCGTACCGACCGGAGGTCCGCGGCCAGGGCGATGCGGGCGCTCAGCGCCAGCGGGTGGTCCCGGCCCAGGACCCGTTCGGCGGTGCGGAGCGTCTCGCGGCTCAGGTCCAGCGCGTCCTCCAGACGACCGGTGATGTTGCGGTGCCCGGTGGCGTTCAGCGCGCAGCCCAGCGTCCAGGGGTGCCGGTCCCCGAGCGCGTTCCGCATGCCGACCAGGGCCCGTTCGGCGAGGTCCAGTGCCTCGGTGCGCTCGCCCTGGGCGCGGAGTACGAGGCCGAGGTTGCCGGCGGTGCCGACGCTGTACGGGTGGGCGGGGCCCAGCTGCGAGCGGTAGCCGCGGACCACGTCCTCGGAGATCCGGCGCGCCTCGCCGATGTCCCCGTACTCGCGCAGGTAGGTGGCGTAGTCGGAGGCGACCATCAGCGTCCACGGGTAGTCGGCCCCGAAGACCCTCGTCGCCCGTTCCCACACCGTCCGCAGCCGCAGCCCCGCACCCGGGATGTCGCCGCAGCGGCGCAGGCACAGGCCGAGGTTGTGCTCGGCCCGCAGGGTCTGCGGGTGACCCAGGCCCAGGACCTGCGTGTTGAGCTTGACGCCCTGCTCCTGCCGGGTCTGCGCCTCCCGGTAGCGGCCCATCAGCCGCAGTCCCATGGCGCAGGCGATGCCGGAGGCGAGGGTCGAGATGTGCAGGGCCTTCAGGACCCGCTCGCGGCGGCGCAGGGTGTCCAGGTCGAGGTCGTAGGCGTCCTGGTAGCGGCCGAGGAGCCGGTAGGTGGCGGCGAGGTTGTTCTGGGCGTCGAGGGTGACCGGGTCGTCCTCGCCGAGCAGTTCGCGGTACGTGGCCAGGCAGTGCTCGAAGATCTCGCGGGCCGGCTCGAAGTCCGCGATGCACAGCAGGACGCCGCCGTAGGCGCTGCTGGCGCGCAGGGTCTGCAGGTCCCGCTCGCCGCGCTCCCGCGTGAGCCGGTCGGCGACGGCCCGGGTGAGGATCTCGCCGCGGCGGAAGAGGCCGAGGTTGCGCAGGGCTCCGCCGTACGGGTAGCTCAGCTCGCGCACCATGGGGTGGTCGTCGCCGAGCGCGGCGCGCCAGACCCGGTCGGTCTCCTCGGACAGCCGCAGGCAGGTGCGGTACTCGCCGGCGAGCAGCAGGTAGCGCAGGCAGTGCAGGAGGAAGTTCTGGATCCGGGGGTTGCCGCTGGTCAGCACCCCGGAGGTGGTCAGGTGCGGGACGAGTTCGGCGTAGCGGGGCCACAGCCGCGCGTCGGAGGGGCGGCCGGGGTCGGCGGCCGCGAGCACCTGGCGGACGGCGCGGGCGAGCGGTTCGGCCTCGTCCTCGGCGAGGTCCTCGCGGACGATGCCGTGGACCATGCGGTGCAGTTGTACGGTCTCCAGCCCGCCGCCCTCCTCCACGGGCAGGTCGGAGTACTCCAGGCGGACGACGGAGAACTGGACGAGCTTGTTCAGGGCGGCGTTCCAGCGGATCTGGTCGTTGATCAGGCCGGCGAGGTCCTCGGGCACGTCCTCGGCGGGGAATTCGCGCAGCAGGCGCAGCGGTACCGGTCCGGGCGCGAAGAAGACGAACAGCCGCAGCAGGGCGAGGGCGTCGGGGAAGTTCTCCCGGACGTTGTTGAGGAGTATGGCGAGGGCGGTGGGAAAGGGCAGCGGGTAGTCGTCGGAGAGGGTGACGGCCTCGCGGGAGTCCAGTCGGCGCCGGAGCAGTTCCAGGTAGTCGCCGACGGTGAGCGGGGAGTCGGCGAGCCAGCCGGCGGTCTGGTCGAGGGCGAGGGGGTAGTCCTCCAGGGCCTCCGCGAGCCGGTCGGCCTCGGCGGCGGTCAGCCGCAGGGCGCGGCGGCGGATGAAGGTGACGGACTCGGGCCGCGCGTAGAGGGGGACTTCGACCAGGCTGGTGTGCCGGGAGCCCCAGGCGCGGTTGCGGGAGGTGATGATGACGTCGCCCGCGCCGGAGGGCAGCAGGTCGACGAGGTCGTCGGGGTTGTCGCAGCCGTCGAAGACCATCAGCCAGCGGTGGTACGGGGCCCCGCGCCGCAGCGCTTCGAGGACGGCCCGGATCTGCTCCCCGTAGCTGCCCGCGCCGCGCGGCAGGCCGAGGGCGGGGGCCAGGTCGGCGAGGCGTTCGCGCAGGGTGGGCCGGTCCTCGGCGGGGACCCACCAGACGACGTCGTACTCGGAGGCGAAGCGGTAGGCGTACTCGGTCGCGACCTGGGTCTTGCCCACGCCGGAGAGCCCCAGCAGGGTGACGGTGGAGGCGCCGGGCGGCGCCTCGGTGAGCGCCGCGCGCAGGGCGCCGATGACGTCGTTGCGGCCGGTGAAGCGGGGGTTGCGGCGCGGGACCCGGCCCCAGATCTCGGGCGGGTCGTTGGGGAAGCGGGGTCCCCGGCGGCCGGTCTCGACGCCGATCCGGTCGGTGGGGAGTTCCAGCCGGCGCAGCACGCGGTACTCCGCCTCGTACGCGTCCAGGCCCCACAGGTCGGCCTTCTCCAGGACGGCGACGGCGCTGGGCAGCGGGGCGTCGGTGAGGCAGACGGCGGCGAACCGCTCGGGGTGGCGGTCGGTGACGGTGCGCAGGGCGGTGTTCCACTCCTCGTCGGTGTGGGTGCCGACGGAGAAGTAGCGCTCGCTGAGGACCAGGAGGACCCGGCTGCCGGAGCGGGCCAGGTCGTCGAGCGCGGGGGCGAGTCCGGGGCCGCCCTGCGGGTCCCAGCGCTGGAGCGCGACACGGTGTCCGTGCTCCTCCAGGCGGTGGGCGATCCACACCGCCCAGGGGCGGTTGAAGCCTGCGAAGCTGATGACGAAGCGCTGCGGCCGCCGCGGCCGCAGCGCCGCCGGGTCGGGGTCCTGACGACTACCGGTCATGCTGCCGTCTCCCTGGGGTGCGGGCCGTGGACGGGGTGCACAAGGTATCGCGGACGTACCGGGACGGAGCCTGTCGATCCGCTCCGGCTCACCCGTCCGCGAACGGCGCGAGTTCGGGGTGTGCCTCGCACCAGGCGCGGCGCTCCCGGTCGACGGCGCGGCGGGCGGTGGCGTGCTGGTCCCCGGGCGGCGGCAGCTCGTCCATGGCCCGTTCGGCGGCGGCCATCGCGTCGGTGAACTCCCGTCCGGCGGAGGTCAGTCGGTCGTGGGCGCGCAGGGCGGGCAGGACGGCGGCCACCTGGGCCCGGATCCGGGCGTGCTGGGCCCAGGCGCCCCGGGCCCCGTAGAGGGCGGCGCGCTGCCAGTACCCCGCCAGGGCCAGGTGCGCGTAGGTCCCGTGCAGGAGCCCCTCCAGGGGGCGGGGGTCGGCGCGCCAGGGGGCCCAGTGGCGGGCGGTGCGGTCGGCGGTGTGCAGGGTCAGCACGTCGGCGAGGGCGGCGAGTTTGCCGTGCTGGACCTCGTGGACGAGCGTGGCGGCCAGGGCGGGCGGGGCCTGCGCCCGGGCCAGTACGGAGCCGGGAGCCGCGGGGAGGGTGGCGCCGCTGGAGCGGGAGCCTCCGGCGAGCGGTACGACGGAGCGCAGCAGGTGGACGGTCTCCTCCGCACGGGTGGTGTCGTACCGGTGGAGGAGGGTGAGCGCGCCGGACCACTGGGTGTCCCAGCGCTTGTGGCCCTTGGCGGTGAGCCGGCGGGCCGGTCGGACGGGCGCCGGGCGGGCCGGGCCGGGCGCGCGGTACGGGTCGAGGTCGTCGAGGGTGGTGCCGCCGCCGGGCAGGGCGTGCAGGGGCAGCGTGGCGGGATCGTCGGGGTCCCAGGAGCGCTCGGTCAGGGCGAGCGGGCCGGGGCGTTCGGGGCGCAGCAGGCCGAGGGTGGGCAGGACGAGGCGGCCGTGCACGGGCCGAAGGGTCGTGGTGAAGGCGATCCCGGCGCGCAGGGCGGCGGCGACGGCGACGGCCCCGAGGTGGGCGAGGTCGGGCGCGGGTCCGTGCGGGGCGTGCAGGCGGCGCAGGGTCTCCTCGGCCCAGACCCCGGTGGCGGGGTAGTGCAGTACGTCGCGCACGGCGGCCGGGGCGTGTCGTTCGGCGTCCTCCAACAGGGCCCAGTGGTCGGCGGTCTCTCCGGTCGGGCCGCCGGGGGCGGCGTCCAGGACGGCGCGGAGCAGGACCAGGCGCTTGGAGCGGCGGATGTCGCGGACGAGGCGGGTGCCGTCGGGGGAGGGCTCGGTGGAGGCGAGGGCGCGCAGGGTGCGGGAGGTGACGGCGAAGGAGGTGAGCACGGGGTTCATGAGGCGGCCCCCGCGGGGCGGTCGGTGGCGGGGGGCGGGGTGGTGGGGGGCGGGGTGGTGGGGGGCGGGGGCTGAGCGGCCGGCCTCGGGGAGAGCGGCTGGGCGGAGGGTCGGGCGGGTGCGGGGTCGGCGGGGGCGGGCGGCGGGGCGGGGCGGGTGGGCGCGGGGTCGGCGGGGGCGGGCGGCGGGGCGGGGCGGGTGGCTCGCTGGAGGGCGGCGGCGATGTGCCGGATCAGGGCCTGCAGGTCGGCGCAGTACACGGACGGCTGCCGGAAGCCCTCCCCGTCGCGGAAGCGGTGCGGGTAGTGCCCGCCTCCGCACACGTCCACCAGGGCGCAGGTACGGCACCCGTCGGCCAGGGCCTCCCGCCCGAGCTGGCGGGCGGCGAAGCCGGGGTGGTCGAGGAGCTGGTCGAAGCTGTGGGTGTCGAGGGCCAGGCCGGTGGCGGCGGCCCCCTCGTAAGCGGATTTCAGCGAATCGGCCTGTTCGATGGAGCCGTCGGTCTCGATCACGGCGGTGGTGGCGGGCGTGAGCCCGAGGGTCTCGGTGGCGGCGGGCAGGCCGAGCAGCAGGGCGATGATCTCCTCGAACATCCGGATGCGGGTGCGCCGCGCGTCGTCGTGCCACCAGCGTTCGAAGACGGCGAGGAGCCAGGCGGCGTACGGCGGCCCGTCGGGGGCGTGGCCGGTGGGGCGCGCGGGCGGTGGGGTGCTCCAGTTGGCGAGGGGCAGCAACAGCCCGACGCTGGGCGGGGCGAACGCGAGCAGGGACTCGTACGTCTCCACCGGGTCCTGGCCGAGGTCGATGACGCAGAGCACGCCGGCGTAGCTCTCCGGATGGCGGGCCAGCAGCCGCAACCCCCGGGCGGCGGCGCCGAATCCGGGCCGCCCGGCGTGGTCCACGCGGCGGCGGTTGTGGGCGGGCAGCCCCCCGTCGAGGCTGACCCCGACCCGTATCCCGGCGGCGGCCAGCGCGGCGAGGCGGCCCCGGGTGAGCAGCGTGCCGTTGGTCTGGACGGTGGCGGTGACCCTGGTGCGGGGCGAGTGCCGGGCCACGGCGGCCCGTACGGCGTCGACGGGCACCGCGAGCCGGGCCGGGGCCGTGAGCAGCGGTTCGCCACCGTGCAGGACGAGGTCGACCCGGGGCAGGGCGTGCGCGGCGGCGTGCTCGGCGATCCGCTGGGCGGCGCGGTCGGCGGTGGCCCGGCTCATCACGGCGGGCTGGGTGCGCCAGCCCTGGTCGGCCATCTCGTAGACGTAGCAGTAGGTGCAGGCGAGGTTGCAGCGGCTACGGGTCTTGAGGACGAACTGCCGTACGGGGTGGGGCCGGTGGCCGGCTGCCCGCAGGGCGGGGACGTCGAGTCGGGCGTACGGCCAGGGCGCGTGGCGGGCGTGCCGATCCCGGAGGGACTGGTTCCGGTGCGGGGGCAGCACGGCGTCGCCGGCCTTCGTGTGCCTCATCGCCTTACCTCCCGCTGCGGACGGTGCATCCCTGCCCTCGGGACACCCCGGCCTAACGCCGGAAAGCAGTCAACCGACGGCGCTGACCCGGGCATCGCGGCGGGCGCGGCTCCCGGGACCCGGGGGGGCGGGGGCCGGGCCCGGCTCGCCGGACCCCTCACGGCGCTCCCCGCCCGCGCCTCAAGCGCCGGCGGGGCTGGAAGACGGGGCTCAGCCCCGGGCCCCGGAGGAGGGGGCGGGCACGGCTCACCGGGCCCCCGGGGGGCGGAGCCGGGCGGCAGGGGGCGACCAAGGACGGCCGCAGGACGGCGGGGGCGGCCAGGGCCGGCGACAGGGGCTGCTGCGGGACGGCGCGGGGTAGGTCGGTCGGGACGGTCAGGGCGGGAGCCGGAGGCGGTCGGGGCGGGCTGAACGGTGTTGTCCTCGGGGGGTCGGCAGGTCAGACGACCCCGGAGTCAAAGGCGTTCAGGATCTCGGCGGGATGCGTGACCCGCTCCACCATGCCTTCGATGACCGCGGCGAGCACCGGGTGGTCGATCCCGCGCAATTCGGCCAGATCGAGGCCGGAGAGGTCGGGCAATCGCCCACCGCACGCGCGTCGCGCGACCGAGGAACGGGTCTGGGCGTGGTCCGGAAGAGGGGCTCGGGCGGGGGTCGGGGCGGGTGCCTGCTCGGGGGTGGCAGCCTGCCCCGGTACCGGGGCCCGGGCCCGGCCCGGAGCAAGGTTGTGACCCGGGCCGTGAGCCGAGGCCGAGACAGGGCGATTTGCGTCAGCCGGTGCCTGGGCCTGGGCCCGAACCGAAGCAAGGGCTTGTGCGTCGACCAAGTCCGAAGCCTGGGCACGGGCCAGGACCGAGGCCGGGCCGGCGGAGGGGGCCGGGGCCCGCCCCGGAGGCGGAACCTGGCGCAGTCCGGGAGCCGGGGCCGAGACCGGGAGCTCGGCGTGCGCCGGGGCGGCACTCGGGACCTGAGCCACCTGAGTCGGACCCGCGGCGGGGGCCGGAACCGACGCGGCCCCCGGAGGCGTGGCCGGGGCGCCGGCCGGGCCCCGCGCCGTGACCGGGGCCTGGCTGGGGACGTGCGCCGGGGCCTGACTCGGCGCCGGCGTTCGGCCCCGGACAGGAGGCGGGGTCGAGACCGGGAGTCGGGCCGGGGCCGGGGCCGGGGCCGGAGTCTCGGTCGGGGTCGGGGTCGGGGTCGGGGTCGGGGAACCTTTTTGATGCTTCGTCACCGTGGGTTGACCGTCCCCTCGTCGCGTCGGGTGCCGTTGGCCGATGCCTTCTCCCCTACCCCCGGTGGCGGAAACGAACGGCGGGGCGTACCGGCGTACGGGCGGCGCATCAGAGGCTCGTCTCCAGCGCGCGGACCCGGGACAGCGCGGCCTCCCGGTGTTCCGAGGGCGGATCTCCGAGCCGCTGCCACAGCTCCAGCGCGGCCCGGTAGGCGTCCAGGGCCGCGCGGGGCCGGGCCAGCCGTTCCAGTACCTCGCCGCGTGATTGCTGGACGCGCGCGGCCAACCCGAGGGCCGCGCCCCGAGCCTCCTCCGGGCGGTGCTCGTCCCCGCCCGCCTCCAGGGCGGACCGCCACGCGCGCCGGTAGGAGTCCACCGCCCGGTCGAGGCGGTCGGCCGCCCGGGTGTGGCCGTGGATCTCCCGCTGCACGTCGCCGTGGTCCCGCCAGGCGCGGGCCCGCTCCAGGGGGCAGCGGCTCTGCCGGACGGCCAGCTCCAGCAGGTACTCCGCCTCGCGCAGGTCCACCGGGTCGCCCTCGTACGCGTGCCGCAGCCGTAGCCCGGAGGCCAGCCGCAGCAGCCGGTGCGCGGAACCGGGGTCGGACTGCGCGACCGCCGACCGGCTCTCGCGCAGCACGCGCACCGCGGTCCCGGTGAACCGCCGCCCGTCGGGCACCGCGCGGGCGCGGTCCAGGAGTACGTCGCCCCACTCGGGCAGCAGTTCCGCGAAGGCCTCCGCGTCGCGGGGGATCAGCCGCCGGGCCCGGCCGTACGCCTCGGCGGCGTCCTCCAGGGCCAACGGGTCGGCGTCACGGGCGTACCGGGCCCGGTGCACCCGTGCGAGGCAGATCAGGGCGGCCACCCGCAGCTCGGGGTCCGGCCCGGGCGGGTCGAGGGCCGCGCCCAGCTGGCCGGCCGCCTCCTCCAGCCGCCCGGGCAGGTGCCGGAGCACCCCGGCGAGCTCCAACCGCACCCGGGCCGCCTGCCCGGGCGGCCCGTCGGGACCGCGCAGCAGCATTCCCAGTACCGCCCGCAACCGCGCGGCGGCCTCCTCCGCGAGCGCGTCCCGCTCTGCGGCCCCCGCGGCGTACGGCACCAGCGCCGACAACACCTGCCCGAGCACCAACTGCGCCTCCGCGTCCCCGTCCCCGTCCCCGGCGTTGCCGCTGCCGCTACCCGGCTCGGGCGCGGCGCCCGCGTCGGCGGGTCCACTGCCACCGCCGAGCGGGGCAGCAGGCACGGCGCGCACCTCACCACCGCCCGGCGGGGCAGCGGGCACGGCGCGCACCTCACCACCGCCCGGCGGAGAAGAGGGCACGGCACGCTCGCCACCACCGCCCGGCGGGGCAGCGGGCACGGCGCGCTCCGCACCGCCCGGCGGAGCGGGGGCCAGCGGGCGCTCCGGACTGGCGTCCCCCGGCGGGGTGTGGGACGGCGACCCGGCACCGGCAGATGCGGCACGCTGCTCGGCGTCGCCCGGCCGGGCAGCGGGCACGGCGCGCTGCTCGCCACCGCCCGGCGGGGCGGGCGGCGCGGTGCGCTGCTCGGCGTCGCCGAGGGATGCGGGCGGCGACGAGCGCGTCCGGCTGCCGCCCGGCGGGGCGTCGGGGCCCGGTGCGGCACTCGGCGGGGCATCGGGGCCCGGTGCGGCAGGGGGCGGCGGTGGGGCATCTGGCCGCGGGTGTTCCGCGCCTCCGGCTCCCGGCGGGGGGCACGGGGGCGGAGGGGTCGTGAGAGGCGTGAGGGTGGTGCGGGCCTCGTGGAGGGGGGCGGGGTCTTCGTGCAGGGTGCCGAGGTGCAGCAGGGTGCGGGCACGGCGGATCGCGCAGTCGCGCCGCCGGCGCGGGTCCCCCGTCGCGGCCGCCGCCGCGAACTCGCGGTCCGCCGCGGCCAGCAGCTCCGCGTCCGGTGCTCCCGCCAGCGCCCGCTCGTACAGCACCCGGCCCAGCACCGCCCGCGCCGCCGCGACCGTCCGCAGCGCGGGCGCGGACACGGCCCGCTCCGCCTCCGCCAGGAGTTCCGGGTCGCGCTGCTCCGCCCACAGCCGCAGCAGCGCCCCCGCCAGTTCGGTCTCCGCCTCCCCCGGCTCGTCGCCCGGCGCCTCCGGGGCCGCCACCGCGCGCCGCAGCACCGCCACCGCCTCGTACAGCGCGCGTGCGTCCCCGTCGGCGAGCCGCTCGCGCGCCGCGCGCACCGCTGCCGCCCGGACCCGCGCCGACGGGGGCGCGGCCAGGGGCGCGGCCGCCGCCGGGCCCGCCTCCGTCCCGGGCAGGTAGCGGCGTACGACCTTCGCCGAGACCTGGGCGAACGCCTGCGCGAAGGCCTCCGGGAGCCGCCCGGCCGGCGCCCGCCCCGGGTCCCCCGGCCGGGGCCCCGGCAGTGCGACCGGCGCGCCCGTCAGCTGCGACACGGCCAGGGCGGGGAAGTTCCGTACGCCCCGCCCGAAGTGCGCCAGCACGTACTCCGAGCAGTGCTTGAGCACCAGCGCCGCCTCGTCCCGCCCCAGCGGCCCCAGCAGCACGTCGCGCACCCCGGGGACGAACTCGTACCACTGCCCCGCCGACGGCCCCACCCTCCGCAGCAGCCCGCTCAGCAACACCTCCGCCAGGTCGGACGGTTCCGAGTCCGGCAGCATCGTGCGCTGCACCAGCCGCATCACCGGCAGGGTGAGCGGGGCCGCCGACAGGTACACCGCCAGTTGGACGGCGCGCGGCCCGGCCGAGGACCGGAACCGCGCCACCAGCTCGCGCGGCGGCCGTTCGGCGCGCGGCGGCGGTACCCGCGCCGCCGGGTGGTCCGCCCGTACCCGGCCCACCTCGGCCGGTACCGGTCCCGCCCCCAGCCCGGCGACGAGCCGCGCCCAGGTACCGAGCGCGGTGGCGCTCGGCGGCAGCACGGGCACCGTCAGGCCCCCGGTGGGCCGCCCCGGCGCCGGCGGCCGGTCCGACCGGAATTTCAGCTTCCCGCCCCCGCCCTCGACCCGGGCCAGGGTGCCCCGCTCGGTCGGCAGCCAGCTGCGCCCCCACAACCGCTGCGGCAGCGGCTGCACGACCACGCACGGGGTGCACTCGGCCCACCGGTGCAGCAGCCGCTGCGCCGCGCCCTCCCGCCACAGCGGCCCGGCGCAGTCGGAGACCACCATGGTCAGCGCCCGCCCGGTCGGGTCCCGCAACTGCTCGCCGGAGCGCATCGCGGCGCCGGGCTCGGGGCCGCGGCCGATCGCCGCCGTGCCGTCCGCCAGCCGGTGCAGGTAGTGCACCTGGACGTCCCGGAAGGCCCCCAACCGCTCGCACACGGAACGAAGTTCCTCGAACATCTCCTGCCACACCGCCATCGAGGGCGACGCGTCCATCACCAGCCGTACGGTCGCCTCGCGCCGGCTCTCCCCGCGCAGCACCGGGATGATCAGGCCGAAGGCCCGGGCGCTGGCCTCGACGGTGGCCGGCTCGTCGAGCACCGTCCGGGTGGGCGGCGCGGGCGGCCGGTGCCGCTGCAGGACGCGCAGGGCCCGCTGGATGTCCAGGATGCGGGGCAGCGCGGCCGCCCCCGGCACCCGTACGGGCACTCCCCGGTCCCCCGCCGGTCCGCTCCGGGCCGGCGCGTCCCCGGGCAGTTCCGCCTCGGGCTCCTCCGCTACGTCCGCCCCGCCGACTCCCGCGCCCGCCGGGTACGGGGGCCCTTCGGTCGCGTGGAGGCCGACCCGCCCGCGCGCTGCCCCGGGCCCCCCGGCGGGCGGTACGGGCTCCTCCCGCGAGCTGACCGGATCCTCAGCTTCCGGCCCGGTCCCGGACCCCGCCCCCGAGGCGGCCCCGGCCCCCGCGCCGGGCCCGTGCGCCGACCCGGGCGGCCACGCCCGCGCGGCGTCCGCCGCCGGGCCGGACCGCCGGATCCGCCCGGCCAGCCACAGCGCGTCGGCGAGTTCCCCGGCCGTCGGATCGAGCCCGGCGTCCCGGAGCAGGGCGGCCAGTTCCCGGATGCCGGGCCCGCCGGGCGCCCCGGATGCGGGCACCGGCGGCGGGCCCGGCGCAGGCGCCGACGATGCGGACGGTGACGATGCGGACGGTGCCGCCGATGACGCCGATGACGATGGCGACGCCGAGGACCAGGGCGACGATGGCGACGGCGGCGCGGCGTCGGACGGTGGTGGCACGGCCCCTCACCTCGGGCGGTCGAGGCGCTGGATGAGCAGGTCGGCGAGGTCCTCCCGGGTGGGCGGGGCGGCGTAATGGGTGAGGTACACGGCATTGAGCAGCTGGTCGGCGGCGACCAGTTCGGACTGCGAGCGGCTGAGGAACTCGCGGATCAGTTCGGCCCCGAGCCGGGCGGCCTCCTCGCCGAGGTGGGCGCGGACCATGGTGGCGAGCCGTTTCTCCCCGGGCTGGCCCAGCTTGAGCTGGACGCAGCGGCGCAACAGCGCGGCCGGGAAGTCCCGTTCGCCGTTGCTGGTCATGATGATGAACGGGAACGCCCGGCACTGCACCCGGCCGCCCCGCACGGTCACCTTCGCCCCGTCGTCGCTCAGGACCTGGACCTCCGGCTCGGTGTCCGCGACCCGTTCCAGCTCGGGGAGGGCGAACTCCCCCTCCTCCAGCACGTTCAGCAGGTCGTTCGGCAGGTCGATGTCGCTCTTGTCGAGCTCGTCGACGAGGAGCACCCGGGGCCGCGTGGTGGGCAGCAGCGCGGTCCCCAGGGGACCGAGCCGGATGTACTTCCCGATGCCGGGCGCCCGCCAGGGCCCCCCGCCCGGCCCGGCGCCGCCCCCGCTGCCCGGTGCGCCTTCGCCCGGCGCTCCGCCGGCCCACGCCCCGCCCCACGCCCCGCCGCTCGCCGCGATCTGGACGTCCTGGAGCCGGGCGAGGGCGTCGTAGCGGTACAGCCCGTCCTGGAGCACCGTCCGCGACACCACGGGCCAGCGCAGTACCCGCCCCAGTTTCAGCTCGTGCGCCACGGCGTGCGCGAGGGTGGACTTCCCGGTCCCGGGGAAGCCGGTCACCAGCAGCGGGCGGCGCAGGTACAGCGCCGCGTTGATGGCCTCCAGCTCCTCGGGCTCGGGCCGGTGCAGCTCGGCGGCCTGCCGGTGCGCCCCGAGCCGCCGGGCGATGCTCCCGTCGGGCGTCCCGGCCACCCCCGCCGGCCACTCGCCCGAGCCACCCGATCCGCCCGGGCCACCCGGGCCGCCCGCGGCGCCCGGCTCCCCCACGGGACCGCCGTCGAAGTCGCGCCACGGCGGCGGGTCGGGCAGGGCGTCGATCCCGTCGTGCGGCTCACCGACCCCCCGGTAGATGAGCCATTCGTCGTTCATGGCCGCTGCTCCCTCCTGCCGGTCACAGGTCCCCCTGGAGCGGCTCGTCCTCGGGCAGGGCGCGCGCGGGGTCGTCCCACACGAGCGCGGCACCCGCCGCCCAGTACGCGTCCGGGTCCGCCCCGTGCGCCCTCCCCCGCAGCTCCTGCATCCGCACCGGCAGGGTCTGCGCCCGTCCCGCGTCGGCCAGTTCCTCGCGCAGGCCCCGGTGGAAGGGCGCGCACGAGGCGGTCGGGTCCGCCGGGGGCTGCCGGCAGACCACCACCCCGTAACCGGCCTCCCGTACGGCGTGCAGCGACCCGAGCGTGGGTTCCGAATCGGGCGCCCGGCAGTGCACCGGAACCGTGTTGTCGGGCAGCCCGGACAGCCACTCGGTCGAGGGGCTGCGCGGGCGGCCCCGCGCGCAGTCGGCCCGTTCGTCCGCGACCGGGCCCGCCTGCACCCGCGCCCACCGGGCGTCCGCCGCCGCGAATCCGGCGGGTGCGGCCGGGCCGGCGCCGCCGACGGGATGCCGCAGCACCACCGGCCGCTGCACCCCCACCGGCACCCCGCCCACCAGCCGCCACTCCTGCACCCCGAGGCCGAACAGCTCGGGCGCGACGGCCACTTCGAGCAGCGCCGGCGCGTCGTGCGTGTCACACCGCCGGAAGGCCTCCGCGAGCGGGGCCCGCGCGGCCTCCGCGAGCCCCGCCCGGGTGGCCCGGACGCCCTCGTCCACCGGTGTCACCCGCCCCGGGCGGGCCGGTCCGGCCAGGACCGAGACCCGCCAGTCGTACACGTCCTCCCAGCTGTGCGCCCAGATCTCCAGCAGCACCGACACGCCCGGCACCAACCCGCCCGACGGCCGGGCCCGGCCGTGCGCCGGCCGGCCGGCCGAGGACCGCCGGCGCCGCTCGCGCTCGGCCAGGCCCCGCTCGCGGCGCTCGCCGAGCTCCCGCCGCAGCGGCCGCCACAACCGCTCGGCCGTGGCCCGTACCCAGTCCCACAGCTCCTCGTCGGCGCCGGGGGCCGGCGGCTCGCGGTAGTCGGCCACGCTCACGTCCGTCGCGTAGCGGAGCATCGCCACGGCCTCCCCCGTGCCGCCCGGCGGGTCGTGCAGCAGCCCCAGCCCGTCGCGCCAGCTCAGCGGGGCCGGGGGCTGGGGGTCCGGCTCCTCCCCGCGCGCCGTCTCGACCAGGGCCCGTACGACCTCCGAGGAACCGGGCGGGGGCAGTTCGGCGAGCAGCCCGCACAAGGTGGTGCGCTCGCCCGGGGTCAGCCGCCCGCGTCCGCCGTACGCGTCCCCTTCCTCGCGCGGCAGCTCGCCGTGCACGTCCGTCCAGGTGCGGCGGCTGTCGAGGTCGCTGAGGTGCTGGTCGTAGTGGTAGAGGTCGTGGGCCTGCATGACCCGGCGGTAGAGCCCGGTCCGGTCCGCCGCCGCCATCGGCAGGGTGCGCAGCTGGACGACGGACACGGCGAGCCCGCCGCCCGCCCCGGACCGCCGGGCCTTGACCACGCCGACGACCTCGCCGCGCGCCAGGTCCACCACGGGCCCGCCCGACATGCCGGGCTCGATGTCGTCGTCGCCGCCGAGCCGGATGGCGGCGCCGTTCCCGGCGGTGCCGTGCAGCCGGGTGGTGCGGCCGGTGATCTCGGGGGCGCCGAGGTCCTCGGTGCAACCGAAGTACGCCACCTCGTCGAACCGGGGCCTGGACCGGTCGGTCAGCCAGACGCAGGCGTGCGAGACCGGTGCGAGGACCCGTACGAGCGCCAGGTCGGGAAGGTCCCACAGGGACCGGGGGCCGGGACGGCGCTCCTCCAGCCGCTCGGGCAGTACGCATTCCACGCGCCCGGCGACGGTCCCGGTCGCGCCGCTGCCGCCGGAGGAGAAGGTGATGCCGACCTCGCGCCCTGCCAGACGCACCGCAGCACCCCCTTCACCGACCACGTGGGCGCACGTCAGGACCCAGCCGGGGGCGATGAAGAAACCGCTGCCCCAGGTGGGTCCGGGCGAGTAGCCGCTGCGGGTCTCATACCCGCGCGGAGGGGCGTGGACGCGTACGGTCGCGGCGTGGACGAGGGGTTCGAGGAGCTCGAAGGCGCGCGCGGTACCCACCGTGCGCCCGTCGGTCATCCGCGCCCCCCGCTCGTGAGGCATCCAGGCTACCGCCGGGTACGCCGCGGGCGGGAGATCTCTCCACAGCTCGCATTATCCTGGCGGGAAACACCCCATCACGGCACGGAGCCCCCCTTGTACTTCACCGATCGCGGCATCGAGGAGCTGGAGAAGCGGCGCGGCGAGGAGGAGGTCACCTTCGAGTGGCTCGCCGAGCAGCTCCGCACCTTCGTCGACCTGAACCCGGACTTCGAGGTTCCGGTGGAACGCCTGGCCACGTGGCTGGCCCGCCTGGACGACGACGAAGCCGACGACGAGTAGCCTTCCGCAGCCGGCCGGCGGCGGCGCGACGGCAGTCGCTCCACGCACGCGGCGGGGCCCGTCCACCGAGGTGGACGGGCCCCGCTGCGCGTGGAGCGCGGAAACGAAGGCTCAGGCGGCCTTGGTCTCCCAGAAGATGCGGTCGACCTCGGCGATGAGGTCGAGGGCCTTCTGGCCGGTCGCCGGGTCGTTCGACGCCTTGGCGGCCGAGAGGGCCTTCAGGGTGTCGTTGACCAGGGTGTGCAGCTGCGGGTACTTCTCGAAGTGCGGCGGCTTGAAGTAGTCGCTCCACAGCACCGAGACGTGGTGCTTGGCGAGCTCGGCGCGCTGCTCCTTGATGGTGATGGCGCGCGCGCGGAAGTCGGCGTCGTCGTTGGCCTGGTACTTCTCCTGGACGGCCTTGACGGACTCGGCCTCGATGCGGGCCTGGGCCGGGTCGTACACGCCGCACGGCAGATCGCAGTGGGCGGAGACCTTCGCCTTGGGGGCGAAGAGGCGGGAAAGCATGGGGTGTGTCCTCCTCGTGATCGTCTTCTCAAGGGGGAGATTACTCGCTGGGGAAGCGCATTTCGCGGGCGCCCCCGTGGGCTTAGGACAAAAGTCCAGGGTCGCGGCGGGACCGGTGAGCGAATGTACGGGGCGGTGCGGCAGCATGCGGGGGTGACGAGGAGGACACGCATGGTGGACAGGACGCGCCGGCGCGGGCGGTTCGAAGTCGTGGAGGTGGCGGGGCCCTCGATGGCGCCCACGCTGATCGACGGCGACCGGCTGCTGGTCCGCTACGGGGCCGTCGTCCGGCCGGGTGCCGTGGTGGTGCTGCGCCATCCCTTCCAGCAGGACCTGCTGGTGGTCAAGCGGGCGGTCGAGCGGCGGCCGCGCGGCTGCTGGTGGGTGCTCGGCGACAACCCGTACAACGAGACCGGCGACAGCACCGACTACGGGCCGGTGCCCGGCGAGCTGGTGCTGGCGACGGCGGTCCTGCGCTTCCGGCCGCGCGAGGAGGGTCAGCTCTCGCTGAGGGCGCGGCTGTCCTGGGCCGTCTCGGCGCTGCGGCCGCTGCGGGCGGATTCCTCGGCCTCCAGGCGCTTGCGGGCGCGGTAGGCGGCCACGTTGGCCCGGGTGGCGCAGCGGTCGGAGCAGTAGCGCCGGGAGCGGTTGGTCGAGGTGTCGAGGTAGGCGTTGCGGCAGGGCGGGGCCTGGCAGAGGCCGAGGCGGTCCGGGCCGTGCTCGGTCAGGTGGAACGCCAGGCCCATGGACGCGATGGCGGCGTAGCCCGCGGACGCGTTCGAGGGATGGTCGGCGAGGTGGATGTGCCAGTGGGGGGCGCCGTCCTCGCCGAGGGTCTCGTGGCCGGAGACCTGGGGGCTGACGGGGAACTCCATGAGCAGCGAGTTCAGCAGGTCGACGGCGAGGACGTGGTCGCCGCCGTCGGCGGCCTCGAAGACGGCGCGCAGCCGGCCGCGGACGTTGCGGAAGCGGGTGACGTCCGTGTCCGTGACGCGCCGTGCCATCTGCACGCTGGCGCCGAACAGGGCGCGGACGGCGTCCACCGAGGTGAGCGAGTCCTTGTTGCGGGCCGGCTCCTCGGTGTTGACCAGGCGCACGGCATAGTCCGAGTAATGGGCCAGTTCCACTTGTAGTCCTTACGGCTGCGGGTTACCGTCTCGGTAACAGCTGAGACGGATACGAGGGTATTACGTACGGAGGGGTTCGCGATGGCTGCTACGACGGAGAACGGCACCCACTGGCAGGCCTGGCAGGACAGCTGGGACCGCCAGCAGGAGTGGTACATGCCCGACCGCGAGGAGCGGTTCCGGGTGATGCTGGACATGGTCGAGGCACTGGTGGGCCCCACCCCCAGGGTGCTGGATCTCGCGTGCGGTACGGGAAGTATCACGGACCGCGTCCTCAAGCGGTTCCCGGAAGCCACCAGTACGGGCGTCGATCTCGATCCCGCGCTGCTGGCCATCGCCCGGGGGCATTTCGCCGGTGACGCGCGGGTCGCGTTCGTGACCGCCGACCTCAAGGACCCCGACTGGCGCGGGACCCTCCCCCACGACACCTACGACGCCGTCCTGACGGCCACCGCCCTGCACTGGCTGCCGAGCGGCGACCTCACCGTCCTGTACGGGCAGCTGGCGCCGCTGCTCCGCCCCGGCGGCGTGTTCATGAACGCCGACCGCATGCCCGATCCGGCCACCCCGCGCATCGACGCCGCCGAGCGGGCGCACCGGCACGCGGGCATGGACCGGGCCAAGGCGTCCGGGGTCCCCGACTGGCGCGAGTGGTGGGCGCTGGCGGCCGAGGACCCGCTGCTCGCGGAGGCGGTGAAGGAGCGCTTCGCGATCTACGGGGAGCACGCCGACGGGGACACCCCCTCGGAGGCGTGGCACGCCCGGACCCTTCTGGACGCCGGCTTCGCCGAGGCCCGTACGGTCTGGCGCTCCCCTTCGGACGCACTGGTCCTAGGTCTGAGGTAGGGACCTCGGATCGCCTGGCGCGGTACGGGGAGAACGCCCGAGGGGCGGTACGGGAATCCGTACCGCCCCTCGGGCACCGCTCGCGTCCGCCGGTCAGAGGACCTTGGACAGGAAGGCCTTCGTCCGCTCGTGCTGCGGGTTGCCGAGCACCTCGCGCGGGTGGCCGGACTCGACGACCACGCCGCCGTCCATGAAGACGAGGTTGTCGCCGACCTCGCGGGCGAAGCCCATCTCGTGGGTGACCACGATCATGGTCATGCCCGACTCGGCCAGGTCCCGCATGACGTCCAGGACGTCACCCACCAGCTCCGGGTCGAGGGCCGAGGTCGGCTCGTCGAAGAGCATCAGCTTCGGCTCCATCGCCAGCGCGCGGGCGATGGCCACGCGCTGCTGCTGACCGCCCGAGAGCTGCGAGGGGTAGTTGCCGCCCTTGTCGCCCAGGCCCACGCGGTCCAGGAGCCGCACCGCGCGCTCGCGCGCCACGGCCTTGCTCTCGCCCTTGACCATGATCGGGGCTTCCATGACGTTCTCCATGGCCGTCATGTGCGGGAACAGGTTGAAGCGCTGGAACACCATGCCGATGTCCTTGCGCTGCGCCGCGACCTCGCTGTCCTTGAGCTCGTAGAGCTTGTCGCCCTTCTGGCGGTAGCCGACGAGGTTCCCGTCGACGTACAGCCGTCCGGCGTTGACCTGCTCCAGGTGGTTGATGCACCGCAGGAACGTCGACTTGCCCGAGCCGGACGGACCGACCAGACAGAACACCTCACGCGGGGCGACCTCCAGGTCGATGCCCTTGAGGATGTGCGCCGCGCCGTAGGACTTGTGGACGCCCTCGGCCTTCACCATGGCAGTCGTCATCAGGCCACCGCCTTGCTGTTCGAGAAGCTGGACAGTTTCGCCTTGATCTTCTGCAACGGCGTGGGCGGCAGCGAGCGGAGCGCACCGCGGGCGTAGCGGCGCTCCAGGTAGTACTGGCCGACGCTGAACACGCTGGTCAGGGCGAGGTACCAGATCGACGCGACGAAGAACATCTCCATCACCGCGAACGACGTGGACGCGATGTCCTGGGCCGCGCGCAGCAGGTCGAAGTACTGCACGGCGACGACGAGCGACGAGGTCTTGAGCATGTTGATGAACTCGTTGCCCGACGGCGGCACGATCACCCGCATGGCCTGCGGGAGCACGACGCGGCGCATGGTCTGCATCCGGGTCATGCCGAGCGCGTGCGAGGCCTCGCTCTGGCCTTCGTCGACCGACTGGATGCCGGCCCGGACGATCTCCGCCATGTACGCACCCTCGTTGAGGCCGAGACCCAGCAGGGCGGCCAGGAAGGGCGTCATGACCTGAGTCATCTCGTCCTTGTAGAAACCGAGGTTCAGGATCGGGAAGATCAGTGCGAGGTTGAACCAGATGAGGAGCTGTACGTACACCGGGGTGCCACGGAACAGCCAGATGTAGAACCAGGCGATGGTGCTGGTCACCGGGTTCTTCGAGAGCCGCATCACTGCGAAGAGAACGCCGAGGACCAGGCCCAGGGCCATCGCGGCGACGCTGATCCAGACGGTGTTGACGACACCACGCAGGATGGTGGGGTCGAACAGCTTCTCCGGCACGGTCGCCCAGCGCACGTTGCCCTGCGAGAAGGCGATCGCGAGCGCCAGGACCAGGCCGATCACGACCACGGCACTGATCCAGCGGCCGTAGTGGCGGACCGGGATGGCGCGGATCGCCTCGGGGGGGACGGCCCCGGCCGGCGGGGTGTCCGCCGGGTCCGGGACCTTGTCGAGCTTGTCAGTCACAGTGACTGCCCTTCAGTGTGCTGCGGTATGCGCGGAGGTCACGAGCCTGCGTTGATCTTGGCCTCGGTCACGGCGCCGGAGCCCGCGTTCCACTTGTCCAGGGCGGCCTTGTACGTGCCGTCCTTGATGACCGCGTCGAGGGCTTCCTTGAGCGCGTCGCGCAGCTCGGTGTTCTTCTTGTCCACCGCGATGCCGAAGAAACCGGCGTCGCTCGGGGTGACGATGGCCTCGAAGTCGTTGCCGCCGCCCGCCTCCTTCGCGATGTGCGCGGCGACCGGGGCGTCGTTGAGGTCGGCGACAGCGCCGCCGGCCTTCACGCGGGTCTGGGCCTCGGCGTCGGTCGGGAAGGACTCGATCGAGAGCTCGCCCTTGCCGTCCGTCTTGCACTTCTCGGCCTGGGTCTTGGCAACCGTCTCGTAGGTCGTGCCGCGCTGGACGGCGACCTTCTTGCCGCACAGGTCGTCGAGGGTCTTGATGCCCTCGGGGTTGCCCTTCTTGACCAGGATGGCGGTGGAGGACGAGAAGTAGTCGACGAAGTCGACACCGGCACCGGTCTTGGCGCCCTTGTCGTCCAGGCCCTCCTGACGGGCCTTGGTGTCGGTCAGCGAGGACATGACCACGTCGCTGCGGCCGGTCTGCATGCTGCCGACCAGCGTGTCGAAGGTGCCCGACTCGAAGGCGAACTTGACGCCGAGCTGCTTCTCCATGGCCGCCGCGATGTCGGGGTCCACGCCGACGATCTTGCCGCCCTCGGTGAACTCCATCGGCTTGTACGTCGCGTCCGTGCCGACCTTGATCACGCCGGCGTCCCGGATCTTCTTCGGCAGCTTCGCGAAGAGCGGCGCGGTGCTGTTCGCCTCGCCCGAGGGGGTGGCGGAGGCCCCGTCGGTCTGGTCACCGCAGCCGGTGAGCATCAGGGCGCCCGCGACCGCGATCGCGCCGACCGCGGCGATCCGGGACCGAGCGGCGGTCGTACGACGGGTGGTGCTTGCGGTCATGAGCGGTTCCTCCGGCAGGTGGAAAAGCATCCGAGAGTGGTCGGGCACGCACCATCGAGTGTCGCGACCTTGTGTGATTAGGGGCATCTTGCCATTCGGACTGACGCATTCAGGCTGCCCATCAGGTCAAAATCAGATAACGGGCGACCCCGGGTACCCGACATGCCTCCGGGGAACGCGTCCCGCGACGGGATGATGCGCCGCCCCAGGCCCCGTACGGCTCACTTTTTGCGGCCCGTCTCGACCATCGGGCGCCTGCTCTTGGACTTTTAACCAAAACCGGGACAAGAGGCTTATGGTCGAGCCGGAATCGACTCGTCTGGGTGAGCGTTCTTCGGGTAGAACAGATCCTTACACCCCTCATCCGGGGCTCAGGGCGCGCGTGCGGCGCGCCCGCGCGTACGAACCTCCCCTTCGCGGAGGCGGGCCAACCGCCGATGCGGAGTACGGACGCGGTGCCTGCCCACCCCTTAACCAGGAGTGGCCAACCCTCACGATTCAAAGACTTAAGGGGCCAAGAAGTGGCAGCGGAGATCGTCAATCCTCGCAGCGACAGCGTGACGGACAACAACCCGGACGCCGTGTTCGCACTGCACCGGGGCGGCAAGATGGCCATTCAGGCCACCGTGCCGGTCCACAACAAGGACGACCTGTCCCTCGCGTACACGCCGGGCGTGGCGAAGGTCTGCAGCGCCATCGCCGAACAGCCCGAGCTCGTGAACGAGTACACCTGGAAGTCCAACGTGGTCGCCGTCGTCACCGACGGCACGGCCGTGCTCGGACTCGGTGACATCGGTCCCGAGGCCTCCCTCCCGGTGATGGAGGGCAAGGCGATCCTGTTCAAGCAGTTCGGTGGTGTCGACGCGGTTCCGATCGCGCTGGCGACCAAGGACACGGACGAGATCATCGAGACCGTCGTCCGTCTGGCGCCGTCCTTCGGCGGGGTGAACCTGGAGGACATCTCGGCGCCCCGCTGCTTCGAGATCGAGCGCCGGCTGCAGGAGCAGCTGGACATTCCGATCTTCCACGACGACCAGCACGGCACGGCCATCGTGACGCTCGCGGCGATGCGCAACGCGGCGAAGCTGACCGGGCGCACCCTCGGCGACCTGCGTGCCGTGATCTCGGGCGCGGGCGCGGCGGGCATCGCCATCGCCAAGATCCTGGTGGACGCGGGCATCGGTGACGTCTGCGTCACCGACCGCAAGGGTGTCGTCTCCGCGGACCGCTCCGACCTGACGGACGTCAAGGCGGAGATCGCGGGGCTGACCAACAAGACCGGGCAGACCGGCTCGCTGGAGCGGGCCCTCGCGGGCGCGGACGTCTTCATCGGCGTCTCCGGCGGCACGGTCGCGGACGCGGCGGTGGCCTCGATGGCGAAGGACGCGTTCGTCTTCGCCATGGCCAACCCGAACCCGGAGGTCCACCCGGACGTCGCGCACAAGTACGCGGCGGTCGTGGCGACGGGCCGTTCGGACTTCCCGAACCAGATCAACAACGTGCTGGCGTTCCCGGGCATCTTCGCGGGTGCCCTCAAGGTCCGCGCCACCCGGATCACCGAAGGCATGAAGATCGCCGCCGCCGACGCCATCGCCGGTGTCGTGGGTGACGAGCTCGCCGCCGACTACGTGATCCCGTCGCCGTTCGACGAGCGCGTGGCCGAGGCCGTCTCCGCGGCGGTCGCGGCCGCCGCCAAGGCCGACGGCGTCGCCCGCCTGGTCTGACCCGTCCGCGTACGAGAACGGGCCGTGCCGCCCCTCCCCCGACGGGGACGGGCGGCACGGCCCGTTCTCGTAGGACCGGGGGACCACGCACGGAGACGGCTGTGACGCCCGTCACCGGCGGCGGGTCGAACGCCGCGAAATGCCCCGCCCTGCGGCTCCGGGCGGCCGCGAACCCCGCGGGTGTGGTGAAAGAGGGACTGGAACCGCCCCCTACCGAGCGGTAGCGTCTGGCCGCATGTTCGCTGCCTACGCCGCCCGAATCGACCGTGACCAGCCGCTGAACGGCCTTGAGCTGGGCGACCGCCCGGCGCCCGAGGCCCGCCCCGGCTGGGTGACCGTGAACGTCAGGGCCGCCTCGCTCAACCACCACGACCTGTGGTCGCTGCGCGGAGTCGGCCTCGGCGAGGAAAGACTCCCGATGATCCTCGGCTGCGACGCCGCCGGGATCGACCAGGACGGCAACGAGGTCGTCCTGCACTCCGTGATCGGCCAGAGCGGTCACGGGGTCGGCCCGGACGAACCGCGCTCGATCCTGACCGAGCGCTACCAGGGGACCTTCGCCGAGCAGGTGACCGTGCCCGCCTGGAACGTCCTGCGCAAGCCGGCCGAGCTGTCCTTCGAGGAGGCCGCCTGCCTGCCCACCGCATGGCTGACGGCGTACCGGATGCTCTTCACCAACGCCGGGGTGCGGCCCGGGGACTCCGTCCTCGTCCAGGGCGCGGGCGGCGGCGTCGCGACCGCCGCGATCGCCCTCGGCAAAGCGGCGGGCCTGCGGGTCTTCGCCACCAGCCGGGACGAGGCCAAGCGCGCGCGGGCGGTGGAGCTGGGCGCGGTGGAGGCGTTCGAGCCGGGCGCGCGGCTGCCGCAGCGGGTCGACGCCGTGATCGAGACCGTCGGCGCGGCCACGTGGTCGCACTCGGTGAAGTCCCTGCGCCCGGGCGGCACCCTGGTCATCTCCGGTGCCACGAGCGGGGACCGCCCGGCACACGCCGAACTGACCCGGATCTTCTTCCTGGAGCTCAAGGTCGTCGGCTCGACGATGGGCTCGAAGGACGAGTTGGAGGACCTGCTGGCGTTCTGCGCGACGACGGGTCTGCGACCGGTCATCGACGAGGTACTCCCGCTGGACCGGGCGCGCGAGGGCTTCGAGAAGCTGGCGTCGGGCGACCTCTTCGGCAAGATCGTCCTGACTCCCTGACCCGAGACCCCGCGACCCCGGCACCCTGTCGCCCGACATCCTGGCGCCCGACCTCCCGCGACCCATTTGTCGTCAACCGGGGTTGACATCCGTCCCGCGTCAACCTAAATTGACATGCATGACGGAAGCTACCGATCTCGCCGAGCGGGCCGGCGACCACGACCCGCGCGTGGGCCTGCGTTCCGTGGCCGCCCTCCGCAGGCTGCTGGAGCAGCTGGAGGCCGTACAGGTACGCAGTGCCCGCGCGCAGGGCTGGTCCTGGCAGGAGATCGCGGCCGAGCTGGGCGTCAGCCGGCAGGCCGTGCACAAGAAGTACGGGAGGCTTTGATGTTCGAACGCTTCACCCCCGACGCCCGGTCCGCGGTCACCGGGGCGGTGACCGCGGCGCAGGATGCGGGGGCCGCCTCGGTCGCCGAGGAGCACCTGCTGCTCTCGCTGCTCGCCCTGGGCACCCTGGACCCGCTGGGCGTGGACCGGGCCGCCGTCGCCGCCGACCTCGCGGCGGCCCGCCGCCGGGGCGGCATGTCGAAGGCGGACGAGGAGGCACTGGCCGGCCTCGGGATCGACCTCACGGAGATCGTCTTCCGCGTCGAGGAGACCCACGGCGAGGGCGCGCTGGCGTCCCCGGCTCCCCGCAGGCGCGGCCTGGGCGCCTCGCTCCGCTCGGCCCTGGGCCGCGCCGACCCGCACGACCGCGCCGGCAGCTACCGGCCGCCCTTCACCTCGGGCTCCAAGCAGGTCCTGGAGCAGTCCCTCCGGATCGCCCTGGGCCGCCACGACCGCCGCATCGGCGCCCTGCACCTGCTCCTGGCGCTGGTCTCCCGCCCCGGCACGGTCTCCGAGGTCCTGGCGGACCACGGGGTCACCTACGGCCGTGCCGAGGCGGGCCTGGCCGCCTGATCCGGAGCCGGGACCGCGCGCCCGGCCCCGCGGCTCAGCCCGTACGGAAGGTTCCCGCGAGGCGGGACGCCGCTTCGGCGAGGTGGGTACGGGCCTCGACCAGCCGGGCCGGGGTCACGCCGTGGTCTCGGGCCGCGTCCCGGACCTCGTCGCGGAAGCGGTCGAGCAGGCGGTCCAGGTCCCGGCCGGGATCGCCGGTGACCGCCAGGTCATCGGCCCAGTCCGTGTCCACCACTCGGTACGCGGCCGGGCCGGCCGCAGCGTGGGGCCCGGAGGCCGTCCCGTCGGGACCGGCGGCGGGGGTGCCGGAGCCGGCCGGCGCCGAACCACCGCCCAGCCAGGCACCCGCCAGGCTGCCCAGGACTCCGCCCGAGCGGGCGAACTGCTCCTGGAGCTGCATGGCGATGCGCTGCACCTCCTCGCGGGCCCGCTCCTGGGCCTCCTTGGCCTGGCGGCGGGCCTGCTGGGCCTCCTCGCGGGCCCGACGGCTCTCGTCCTTGGCGCGGCGGGCCTGCTCCTTCCACTCCTGCTTCGCCTTGCGCAGCTCCTCCTTGGCCGCCTTCCACGCCTCGTCCTCGACCGGGGTCGCCGACGCGGAGGCCGCCGCCCGCATCTCGCGGCGCAGAGCGCCCGCCGCTCCCCGGACGTCGTCACGGATCTCGGCGGCCAATTCGGACACCGAATCGCGGATCTCCAGCTCCAGGTCGGCGAGTTCGCCGCCGCGGTCGGCCAGTTCGGCACGGCCCGCCTCGGTGATGGAGTACACCTTGCGCCCGCCCTCGGTGGCGTGCGTGACCAGGCCCTCGGCCTCCAGCTTGGCCAGCCGCGGGTACACGGTGCCCGCGGAGGGCGCGTAGAGCCCCTGGAAACGCTCCTCCAGCAGGCGTATCACCTCGTACCCGTGGCGCGGGGCCTCGTCCAGCAGCTTGAGGAGGTAGAGGCGGAGGCGGCCGTGGGCGAAGACGGGCGGCATGTCAGAGCACCTTCTTGTCGAGCGCGAGGGGGGTTTCGGCGGAGTCCTGGGTGTCGGCGGCCGGGCGCCGCAGCAGGGCGATCCCGCCCGAGACGGTGGTGGCCCGCAGGGTGCCCGTACCGGAACCGAGGGTGCCGGTGATCCGCTTGGCCCCCAACTGCCCGCTGACCCGCAGGTCCTCGAAGGCGTTGGAGACGCCGCCGGTGGCGGTGTTGGCCTCCACCCGGGCGTCGGCGGGATGCGGGAGCCGGATGGCGACCTGCCCGGAGACGGAGTTCAGCGTGATGTCCACGGGACGGTCGGCGGCCGGGTCGAGGTCCAGGTCGATGAGCATGTCGCCGCTGACCGAGTCGGCCCGTACGCTCACGCCCGCGCCGTCGACCACGGTCAGGCCCCCGGACACCGAGTGGAAGCCGAGGTCGCCCGTCACGGACTGCGCCTCGACGGCGCCGGAGACGGTGTGCGCCTTGACCCGGCCGGACAGGCCGACCAGCGTGGCGTCGCCGGAGACCCCGTTGACCTCGGTGCCGCCGGCGATGCCGGAGACGAAGGCGGTGGCGTCCACCGCGGCCAACCGGACGTGGGTGGCGGCGGGGACGGTGAGGGTGACGACGGCGCTGCGCTCCCAGGCCTTGCGGCCGGAGGCGGAAGCCGCCCAGGCCTTCCAGGGCTTGCCCTCGAACCACTTCTTGAAACCCTGTGCGCCGTTCCAGGGCAGGTCCTCGTAGGAGACGGTAAGGACGCCTTCCTCCTGCACCACGTACAGGGGCGGCCCGTCGATCGCGCTCGCCTCCAGGCGGGCGGGTCCCTCCTCGGCGGCGACGACGTTCACCGTGCCGCTGACGAGTCGGACGCGGAGCTCGGTGACGGGCTCCTCGAAGGTGAGCTTCCGGTCTTCGGCGATGTGCCACGTCGACTGCGACGCCTGCTCTGACATGGTGCTGCTCCTCCTCGTGCGTTCACGGACCGGACTCGACGCACGCAACATATCGCGTCTTATGAACAACACGATATATCGCGGATAGGGGAAGTCAAGTGAAAGTCGGACCAGCTCCTCTTCACCCGCATGGGGTGGGTTTCGGCGATTTGCCCTAGCGTGTGTGCATGCCGATCTCGAAGACCACGGCCGGCGGACTGCTGCTCTGCCGCGCCGAACCGCTCGTCGCCCGACCCGCCGCGCACCTGCTGCGCGTACGCCTCCTGCTCGCCCCGGCCGGCGAATGGAGCGCGCTCGTCCCCGAGGGCAAGCCGTGGCGCGACGGCGAGGAGACCGTGGCGGAGGTCCTCGCCGGCTGGGGCTCAGCAGTTGCGGTCGGCGCCAACTGGCCCGTCATGAGCCTGTGGTGGGAGGACGGCCGGACCGGCTTCGCCCTGTCGAGCGGGTTCCGTCGCACCGCCTCCTACGCGTGGGACGCCGACGGGGCCCCGGTCGGCGAGCCCGACACCATGCGGACGCTGGCGGCCCGGCTCGGCCTGGACCCCGTCCTCGACCTGGAGGAACTGGAACGGCTCACCCGCCCCGACACCGATGCCGCCGTCAACGGCGAGAGCCGCCTGCTCGTCCTGATCGCGCTGCTGGCCCGGGCCGGACTGGCCCTGCCCGCCGGCCTCTCCCCCGGCGAACCGGCCGACCGGCTGCGGGAGGCGGCCCGGTGCGCGCCGGGTGCCGAGACGGTGGAGTGGTCCGGCTGGCGCGACGCGGTGCGGGCGGAGTTGGACGTGGTGGAGGACGGCCCGATGGGCCCGTGGGTGCGGGGGCCGAGGGCCCGGCTCCTGGGCGCCGCCGAGCTCGCCCTCGGGGGGCCGCTGGTGGTGTGGGCCGCGCGGGGCCGCCGGCCGGGGTGGCTGGCGGCGGGTGCGCTGCTGACCGCGCACGGCGCCCTCGCCCTCGCCTACGACCACGCCCGCACCCCCCACCCCTGACCCGGGGCCCCGCCCCGTCCCCGCCGGACCGCCGTCCGGGGCCCCGCCCCGTCGCCGGCGCGGCCGAAGGTGCCCGTACGCGGCGCGGCGCACCGGACCACCCCGCCCCGAACCTCCGGGACTCCGCCCCGCACCCGCGCCTCAATCGCCGGCGGGGCTGGATGTGCCGACCCGGACCCAGAAGTGGCCCGGGCCCGCGCCTCTCGCCGGCGGGGCCGGCCTCCCGGGAACCGCCGCCCCGCAGGGAACCGGCCCCCAGGGGCGCCGACCAGCCGCCCGCCCCCGCCAGGGCAACCACCCCGCAGGGCACCGGTACCGCACCCCGCAGGGGACCGGCACCCCGTAGGGGACCCGCGTCGTCCGCCCCGCCGCCCGCCCAGGGCTACGCGGCTTCCAGCAGCGGACTCGCATGGTGCCTCAGCCACGCCCGGTACGGCGACGCCCGGAGCGCCGCCTCGCGATAGGCAGCGCGGAGGTCCTCGTAGACGTCCGCATGCGCACCCGGCGCGGTCGCCAGCAGCAGCCGCACCGCCAGCGGGTCGCCGGACAGCGGCCGGATCGCCATGTCCTCCCTAGGCCCCGACGTCGGCTGGCACGGAGCCACCGCCTCGCCCGAGATGATCAGCGACGTCGCCGTGTGGTAGTCGGCGTGCAGCACCGGCGGGTCCAGCCCCGCCCCCGCGAACACCCGCCGCAGCCCGTCCCACTCCCCGTCGACGGAGGGGTCCACCGTCCAGCGGTCGGCGGCCAGGTCGCGTAACGAGACCACTTCCTGCCCGGCGGCCGGATGGTCCCGCGCCATCGACACGAACTGCGGCTCCCGCTCCATCAGCACGTGCAGCTGGAGCCCGGCCGGCACCCGCAGCGGGCTCCCCTCCACCTCGTGGACGAACGCCACGTCCAACTGCCCCGCCGCCACCATCCGCAGCAGCGCGTTGGCCGAGACGTCCACGACCAGCGAGGTCTCGGTGTCGGGCAGCCGCCCGTGCAGCCGCCGCAGCCACCCCGGCAGGGCCCGGCTGGCGGTGGAGCCGATGCGCAGCCTCGGCCCGTGGGCCAGCGCGCGGGCCTCCGCCACCAGCGCGGCCATCTCCGCGAGCAGCGGCCGGGCCCGGCCCAGCACGGTGCGGCCGAATGGCGTCGGTCGGCATCCGGTCCGCTCGCGCAGGAACAGCTCGCCGTCCAGGGCCCGTTCGATGCGGCGCAACTGGGTCGTCAGGGAGGGCTGGCTCACACCGAGCTGCCGGGCGGCCTTGTGCAGACTCCCGGCGTCGGCGATGGCGCACAGGGCGCGCAGGTGCCTGACCTCAAGCTCCATGCCCCGAGAGTAGGCCGGTCCCGGTGGACCGCACCAGCCACTGGGAGCCCATCGAATCCCGCCATTCTCACGGAAGTTCATCCGCCGAAAACGTCCCGATAGCCCTGCGTTATCGGTGGCTGACATCATCCCCCGGCGCCTTCGGCTCCTCCAGACTCCGGTACCGAACGACCCACCCCCCACGTCGGATGAGCAGGAGCCCCCACATGCGCCACTCCCGAAAGGCCGTTCTGGCCACCGCGGCAGGCCTCGGCCTCGCCGCCGCCCTCGGCGCCGTCCCCAGCGCCAGCGCGGCCACCGCTCCGATCGTCTCGGGCACCGAGGCGAGTTACACGGCGTACGAGCGTTCCCAGGAGAACGCCACCGCGAACCGGGCCTTCTTCGACGCCGTGCGGCGCTCGGTCGCCGAGCAGCGCGCTGCGAACCCGGGCGCCCTCGCGGTGACCGTCACGTACAACACCCGCAACGCGCCGAGCTTCCGCACCCAGATAGCCCGCTCCACCCAGATCTGGAACAGCTCGGTGACCAACGTCCGGCTCCAGGAGGTGTCCACCGGCGGCAACTTCTCGTACCGCGAGGGCAACGACTCGCGCGGCTCGTACGCGAGCACGGACGGGCACGGACGGGGTTACATCTTCCTCGACTACCGCCAGAACCAGCAGTACAACTCCACCCGGGTGACCTCGCACGAGACCGGCCACGTGCTGGGCCTGCCGGACCACTACTCGGGCCCGTGCAGCGAGCTGATGTCGGGCGGCGGCCCGGGCACCTCGTGCCAGAACGCCACGCCGAACAGCGCCGAGCGCTCGCGCGTCAACCAGCTCTGGGCCAACGGCTTCGCCTCCGGCCTGGACACGAAGGCGGCGGCCACGAAGGGCTGACCCGACGACGGTCCCGGACGCCCCGGCGCCCGGGACCGTCGCCCGCCCGCCCCGGACGGGCGCGGGCGCGGTGGTCGGCGGCTACGCCGCGGCCCCGCCCCTCGGCTTGCGCCACATCGGCCACATCAGCGGCCCGTCGGGCAGCCTCACCGCGTCACCCGTGAACTCCCAGCCGAGCCGCTCGTACAGCCCCTTGCTGCGCTCGCTGCTCGCCTCCAGGTACGCCGGCACGCCCTCGCGGTCGCAGCGCTCCAGTACCGGCCGCATCAGCGCGCTGCCGAGCCCCTCCCCCTGCCGCTCGGGGGTCACGGCGATCATCAACAGGTACTCGTGCTCCTCCGCCGTCGGGTGCACCTCCCCCGTCAGCCGGCCGACCAGCTCGCACCGCTCGTTGTCCGGGTCGGCCGCCGCCCGCATCTTCGCCGGGACCTCGTCCTCGACGGCCTCCGCCCCCGGGTCGCCCGCCGGGATCCGCAGCCACAGCGCGGCCGCCGAGCCGTCCACCGCGTAGTCGATCCGGCCCTCGGCCAGCGCGACGTCCACGAAGACGCCGAGGAACCTGCCGTGCACGGCGGCCCGGTGCTCCGGGTCCGGGAAGACCCAGCTGCTCACCGGGTCGTCGCGGAAGGCCTCGTCCAGCAGCCGCGCGACGGCGTCCCGGTCCGACTGATCAGCCCGACGTATCTCCAGCGCCACTGGTCACACCCTTCACTCACGTGTCAACAACCGGGAGTGATCCTAGAGTTGGCCCGCGAACGGCGTAAGGCCCGTTCCGGCACCGTACGGTGCCGGAACGGGCCGCCCCCGGGCTCCTACGGGCTCACCTGGTGCGGCGCGTGACGAACTCGGCCAGGGCCAGCAGCCCGCCCGCCGCCCCCAGGTCGGGAACGGCCCGCGACAGCTGCTGCACCGCCCGGCCCATCCGGTCCGCGGCATGGGCCTGCGCCCAGTCGCGGCCGCCGGCCCGGTCCACCGCGTCGGCCGCCCTGCGCACGTCGTCCCCGGTCATGGGGCCCGCGTACAGCTCGGCCAGCTCCTCCCCCGCCGCCGTGCCCGAGGTGAGGGCCGCGACGACCGGGAGGGACTTCTTGCGGGCGATCAGATCCGCCCCGGCCGGCTTGCCGGTGTGCGCCGGGTCCCCCCAGATGCCGATCAGGTCGTCGATGAGCTGGAAGGCCAGCCCGGCCTCCCTTCCGAAGGCGTCCATCGCGTCGGCCTCGTCCGGTCCGGCCCCCGCGTACAGCGCACCGAGCGCGCACGCGCAGCCGAGCAGGGCACCGGTCTTGGCCGTGGCCATGGACACGCACTCGTCGAGGGTGACCTCCTCGCGCCGTTCGAAGGCGCAGTCCGCCTGCTGACCGGCGCACAGCTCGATGACGCAGGCCGCGAGCCGGGCCGAGGCCGCCGCCGACGCCGGGTGCGGATCCTCGGCGAGGAGCCGCAGCGCGAGCGCCATCATGGCGTCGCCCGTGATGATCGCGTCCGGCGTGCCGAAGACGGTCCAGGCGGTGGCCCGGCCGCGGCGCCGTACGTCGTTGTCGATGACGTCGTCGTGGAGCAGCGTGAAGTTGTGCGCCAACTCCACGGCGGCCGCGGCCCGTACGGCGTCGTCCGCGGTGCGGCCCGGACCCAGCAGGGCCTGCGCCGCGGCCAGCACCAGGGCGGGCCGGACGGCCTTTCCGGCGTTGCCCGCGGCCGGTGTGCCGTCCGCGTGCTCCCAGCCGAAGTGGTACATCGCGACGCGCCGCATCGAGCCGGGCAGGCTCTCCACCGCCCGGCGGATCTCCGGGTTGACCGTTTCTCTCGTCCGCTCCAGGAGGGCCGTCGCCTCCTGGCCCTCGCCGGTCGTGACCGCCTCAGTGGTCGCCATGGCGTGTCCGTCCCGCCTGTCCGCGTATCCGGCCGGCCGCCTCAGCTCCAGCGGCCGATCTCGACGTTCTCCAGTACGCCCAGCGCGTCGGGCACCAGCACCGCGGTGGAGAAGTAGGCGGTGACCAGGTAGGAGATGATCGCCTGCTCGCTGATCCCCATGAAGCGGACCGACGTGCTCGGCTCGATCTCGTCCGGGATGCCCGGCTGGTGCAGGCCGATCACACCCTGCTCGTCCTCGCCGGTGCGCATGCACAGGATGGAGGTGGTGCGGGCGTCGCTGATCGGGATCTTGTTGCTCGGGAAGATGGGGACCCCGCGCCAGGCCGGCACGTGGTGCCCGCCGATGTCCACGGACTGCGGGTACAGCCCGCGCCGGTTGCACTCGCGGCCGAACGCGGCGATGGCCTTCGGGTGCGCGAGGAAGAACTTGGAGCCGCGCCGCATGCTGAGCAGCTGGTCCATGTCGTCGGGGCTGGGCGCGCCGTCGTGGGGCTGGATGCGCTGGTCGTAGTCGGCGTTGTGGAGCAGGCCGAAGTCGCGGTTGTTGAGCATCTCGTGCTCCTGGCGCTCGCGCAGCGCCTCGACCGTGAGCCGCAACTGCTGCTCGGTCTGGTTCATCGGCTGGTTGTAGAGGTCGGCGACGCGGGTGTGCACGCGCAGAACCGTTTGCGCGATGGAGAGTTCGTACTCCCGCGGGCGGGCCTCGTAGTCCACGAAGGTGCCCGGCAGGACGGCCTCGCCCTGGTGGCCGGCGGAGAGCTCGATGGCGGCCTCGCCGTACTTGTTGGTGCGCTGGGCGGGCAGCGTCCGGACGTGCTCCACGTGCTCGCGCAGCGACTCGACGCGGTCGGCGAGCAGCTGGAAGTCCTGCCGGGTGAGGACGAGGGCGGTTCCGGAGGTGACGGCGCGGGCGGTGTACTCCCAGATCGCCTCCTCGTCGACGAGGGAGTCCTCGCCGAAGTAGGTGCCGTCGGCGACGGTGCGCAGGACGGCGTCCTCTCCGTAGGGGCCCGGGCCGACCTGCTCGACGCGGCCGTGGGCGAGCAGGAACACCCGGTCGGAGCCGCTGCCGAAGGAGGTCAGCTCCTGGCCGGCCTCGAAGTCGATCTGGCTGCACCGCTGGGCGAGTTCGCCGAGGACGTCGAGGTCCTCGTACTCGCGCAGGAGCGGGAGCTCGCCGAGCTCGGCCGGGATGACCTGCACCTGGGTCCCGGTCTTGATGAACTCGACGCGTCCGTCACCGACCGAGTAGCTCAGCCGGCGGTTGACGCGGTACGTGCCGCCCTGGACCGACACCCACGGCAGCATCTTCAGCAGCCACCGCGAGGTGATCTCCTGCATCTGCGGCGCGGACTTGGTCGTGGTCGCCAAGTTCCGTGCGGCGGACGTGCCGAGGCTGCGCTGCGGTGCCTGGATCTCGGATTCGGGACCAGCCTGGACCGACATGTATTTCCCTTTCGATCACTCCATGGGTCTGCGCGGCCAGCCTTCCAGTGCGGAACGTGATGAGACCATTACACAAAAGGGTGGGACTACTCCGTCCGAGTGCTGGGCACTCTAAGGAGTTGAATTCCGCCTCACCCACCCCAGGGGCCCCACGCGTTCCGGCCATCACACCTCTCCTCGCCTCCTAACTTGCATCGAAGATGCAACTTTCCCTACGCTGCGCCCATGCGGCTGACCCGATTCACCGACCTGGCGCTGCGCGTCCTGATGCGCCTGGCCGTCGAGGAGACGGACCTCCCCACCACGCGGGACGTGGCGGCGACCATGGAGGTCCCGTACACCCACACGGCCAAGGTGGTCGCCAAGCTGCAGCATCTCGGCCTCGTCGAGACCCGCCGCGGCCGCGGCGGCGGACTCGCACTGACCTCGGCGGGACGCGCCGCCTCGGTGGGCGGGGTCGTGCGCGAGCTGGAGGGAGCGGGCGACGTCGTCGACTGCGACAGCGCCAAGCCCTGCCCCCTGCGGGGCGCCTGCCTGCTGCGCGGGGCCCTGCACCGGGCGCAGGAGGCCTTCTTCGCCGCGCTGGACACCCTGACGGTGAACGACCTGGTGGCGGCCCCTACGGGCCCGCTGCTCCTGGGCCTCTCGATCGGGGGACCCGGCCGGACCGAACGGCCCTGACCGAACGGCCCTGACCACCCGGGCCGGATGGCCGGTTCCCGCGCCCTACGGCCCCTGAGCCTCATCCGGCGGAGCTCCTCGAACAAAAGTTCACACGGGGCGCCGCACGCTCAAAAATAAGCATCTCCCATGCAAGTTTCCTGATTCCGAGGAGTCCCGCGCCATGCTGTCCGAGACGTCGACCGCTACCGTACGAGCCACCCTGCCCGCCGTCGGAGCGGCCATCGGCGACATCACGGAGCTCTTCTACACGAAGCTGTTCGAGGCCCATCCGGAGCTGATCCGGGACCTCTTCAACCGCGGCAACCAGAACGCCGGCCTCCAGAAGCAGGCCCTCGCGGGCTCGATCGCCGCCTTCGCGACCCACCTCGTCGCCCACCCGGACACCCGCCCCGACGTGATGCTGAACCGCATCGCCCACAAGCACGCCTCCCTCGGCGTCACCCGCGAGCAGTACCCGGTCGTGCACCACCACCTCTTCGCCGCCATCGCCGAAGTCCTCGGCGACGCCGTCACCCCCGAGGTCGCCGCCGCCTGGGACGAGGTCTACTGGCTGATGGCCAACGCCCTCGCCGCCCTGGAGGAGCGTCTCTACGCCGGGCACCGGATCGCCGCCGCAGACGTGTGGCGCGAGTGGACCGTCACCGCCCGGACGAAGGAGACCGCGGACTGCACCACCTTCCACCTCACCCCGGCGGACGGCGCCCCGGCGCCCGCCCACCGGCCCGGCCAGTACGTCTCGGTCCAGGTCGAACTCCCGGACGGCGCCCGCCAGATCCGCCAGTACAGCCTCTCCACCGCCCCCGGCTCCCCGGTCCGCGCGATCACCGTCAAGCGGGTCCACGGACCGGCGGCCGGCGGCCCCGACGGCGAGGTCTCGAACCACCTGCACGCCCGGGTCCGCGCCGGAGACACCCTGCGCGTCTCGGCACCGTACGGCGATCTGGTCCTGCGCGACGGCGACGCCCCGGTGCTGCTCGCCTCGGCCGGCATCGGCTGCACCCCGATGCTCTCGATGCTGGAGCACCTGGCCGCCACCGGGCACACCGCCCCGGTGACCGTCCTGCACGCCGACCGCTCCCCCGCGGACCACGCGCTGCGCGGCGACCACCGCGCGCTGACCCACAAGCTGCCGGCCGCCACGGCCCGCTTCTGGTACGAGGAGGCCGCGGAGCCCGGCGACGGCCTCGGCCGGATCGACCTCGCGGACGTTCCGGTCGCCGCCGGCACGCAGGCCTACCTGTGCGGACCGCTCCCCTTCATGCGCTCCGTGCGCGAGCAGCTGCTCGCCAAGGGCGTCCCGGCAGCGGACGTCCACTACGAGGTGTTCGGCCCGGACCTGTGGCTGGCCTCCGCGTAGCACCCGCGCCCCCGGGAGCCGATCCGGACGGTGTCCGGATCGGCTCGCTCGGCGTACGAAGGCACTAGCCGCGGAAGCGCTCCCTCCCTTACACCGGAGAGTGACGAAGCGGGTACGTACCGTACCCGCTCTCATCGCACGGAAGGAGGCGGCCATGGCCGCACCCATGTCCGCGGGCCGGTTCCTCGAAGCGCTGCGGGCCGAAGGGCTGACCGTCGTGGAGGTCGGCGCCTGGCGCACCCACAACCGCAACCACAGGGGCCCCTGGGGCCCCGTGCACGGGGTGATGATCCACCACACCGTCACGCGCGGCACCCCGTACACCGTCCAGCTGTGCCGCGACGGCTCCTCCGCCCTGCCCGGCCCCCTCTGCCACGGCGTGATCGCCAAGGACGGTCGCGTCCACCTGGTCGGCTACGGCCGCACCAACCACGCCGGCGCGGGCGACTCCGACGTCCTCGCGGCGGTGATCGCGGAGAAGCGCCTGCCGGCGGACGACCGGGCGGACACCGACGGCAACCGCCACTTCTACGGCTTCGAGTGCGAGAACCTCGGCAACGGCGAGGACCCCTGGCCGGCGGTCCAGCTCGACGCGATCGCCCGTGCGGCGGCCGCCGTCTGCCGGGTCCACCGCTGGACGGCCCGCTCGGTCATCGGCCACCGCGAATGGCAGCCCGGCAAGATCGACCCGAGGGGCTTCACGATGAACTCCCTGCGCGACCGCGTCGGCGAACGCCTCAAGTAGGGAGGGCGCCACCCGTCCGACCGCACACAATGGACGGGTGAACGACCCCGACCCGCTGCGCCCCCGCCCGCCGTCACCGCTGCGGGAGATCCACGACGACCGGTTCGCCGCCCGCGGCGTACGGCTGCTGCTCAAGCGGGACGACCTGGTCCACCCGGAGCTGCCCGGCAACAAGTGGCGCAAGCTCGCGCCCAACCTCCGCGCGGCGGTGGAGGCGGGGCGGCGCACCCTGGTGACCTTCGGCGGGGCCTACTCGAACCACCTGCGGGCCACGGCGGCGGCCGGGCGGCTGCTGGGCCTGGACACCGTGGGCATCGTGCGCGGGGACGAGCTCGCCGGACGCCCCCTCAACGACTCCCTGGCCCGGTGCGCGGCGGACGGGATGCGGCTGCACTTCGTCACCCGTTCCGAGTACCGCCGCAAGACCGAGCCCCGGACCCTCGCCCGCCTGCTGGAGGGGGCCGGGGCCACGGACGCCTACGTGATCCCCGAGGGCGGCAGCAACGCCCTCGCCCTGCGGGGCTGCGCGGAGCTCGGCCGCGAGCTGCGGGGGGCGGCGGACGTGGTGGCGGTGGCCTGCGGCACGGGCGGCACCCTGGCCGGCCTGGCCGCCGGCCTGGGCCCGGGGCAGCGGGCACTGGGCGTACCGGTCCTGGCGGGGGGCTTCCTGGCGGCGGAGATACGTTCCCTCCAGCACGCCGCGTTCGGTGGGCCGACGGGGGACTGGTCCCTGGCCGAGGGCCACGACCACGGGGGCTACGCCCGCGTCCCGCCGGAGCTGGCGGCGTTCGCGGCGGACTTCGAGTCCCGGCACGGGGTGCCGCTGGAGCGGATCTACGTGGCGAAGCTCCTGTACGCCGTGACGTCCCTGACAACCGCCGGCGCCTTCCCCCCGGGCACCACCCTGGCCCCCGTCATCACGGGCCGCCCCTGACCCCGCCCCGCGCCTCGAACGCCGGCCAGGCTGAAATCGCCGACCCGGACCCAGAAGTGCCCGAGCCCCGGCGCCGGTCACCCCGCCCCGCACGGCCCCCGCTCTCCCGCCCGGGATCCCGCCCGGCAGGGCACCGGCACCCGCCCGCCCCCCGTCAGGGGCCCGGCGCCGCCCCGCAGGACACCCGCGCCGCCCCGCAGGACACCCCCGCAGTCCTCGCCAGGACACCCCCGCAGTCCTCGCCCGGCCGCCCGCCAGGGCACCCGGCCAGGGTGCCCGTCACGTCGACTCCTCGCGGTACGCCGCCGCCTCCTCCAGATCCAGTCTGCGCAGCAGCCCCCGCAGCATCTCGTCATCGATCCGCCGCCCGTCCCGCAGCGCCACGAACACCTCCCGCTCCGCCGCGATCATCTCCCGGGCCAGCCGCCGATAGACATCGTCCGCGGATTCCCCCGTCTCCGGGTTGACCTCCCCCAGCCGCTCCCACACCGCGTTGCGCCGCCGCTCCAGCACGGTCCGCAACCGGTCGGCCAGCGGCGGCGGCAACGCGTTGGCCGGTTCCGCCAGCAGCTCCGCCAGGCGTTCCTCCGCCGCCCGCGAGGCCTCGCTCTGCGCCTGCGCCTCCGCCAGCGTCTCGGCCCGCACGTCCCTCGGCGGCAGGTTCAGCATCCTGATCAGCGGCGGCAGCGTCAGCCCCTGCACCACCAGGGTCCCGATGACGGTCGTGAAGGTCAGGAACAGGATCAGGTTCCGGTGCGGCACGTACATCGGCACGGAGAAGGCGATCGCCAGCGAGACCACGCCCCGCATCCCGGCCCACCCCACGATCACCGGCGCCTTCCAGTCCGTCCCGGGTTCCCGCTCCCGGATCCGCCGCGACATCCACCGCGGCACGAAGGTCGCCGGGAACACCCACACGAACCGCGACACCACCACCGCGAGGAACACCGCGAGCGCGTACCAGGCCGCGTCCGGGCCCCGGTACTCCCCCAGCCCCTGGAGGACCACCGGCAGCTGGAGTCCGATCAGGGCGAAGACCACCGACTCCAGGACGAAGGCGACCACCTTCCACACCGCCTCCTCCTGGAGCCGGGTGGCGAAGTCGACCTGCCAGTTGCGATGGCCGATGTACAGCGCCACCACGACCACCGCGAGCACCCCGGAGGCGTGCACCCGCTCGGCCGCCGCGTACGCCACGAACGGGATCAGCAGCGAGAGGGTGTTCTGCAGCAGCGGCTCCCGCAGCCGTTTGCGCAGCTGGTGGATCGGCACCATCAGCAGCAGGCCGACGCCGACCCCGCCCACCGAGGCCAGCAGGAACTCCGCGATGCCGCCCGCCCAGCCGGCGCTCACCCCTACCGCCGCCGCCAGGGCCACCTTGTACGCGGTGATGGCGGTGGCGTCGTTCACCAGGGACTCACCCTGGAGGATGGTCGTCATCCGGTTCGGCAGCCCCAGTTTGCGGGCGATCGCGGTGGCGGCCACCGCGTCCGGCGGCGCGACCACCGCGCCCAGCACCAGGGCCACCGGCAGCGTCAGCCCCGGCACCAGCAGGTACGCCGCGTACCCCACGACGAGCGTCGCGAAGAGCACGTACCCGACCGAGAGCAGCCCGATGGGCCGGATGTTCGCCCGCAGGTCCAGGTACGAGCTGTCCACCGCGGCCGTGTGCAGCAGCGGCGGCAGCAGCAGGGGCAGCACGATGTGCGGGTCGAGGACGTACGGGGGCACGCCCGGGACGTACGCGGCGATAAGCCCCGCGGCGACCAGCAGCAGGGGTGCGGGCACGGGCGTGCGGCGGGCCAGACCCGCCACCGCGGCGCTGCCCGCGACCAGCGCCACCAGCGGCAATACCTCCATCGAAGATCCATTCCCATGCGTCGTGGGCCCGCGTGCACCCGCGCCCTGGTCGTACGCTGGCCATCATGAGCGAGTGCACTCACGTTGCCGAACTGCCGCGCCCCGAGCCGGTCCCCACTGCCCTGACCTGTCCCGAATGTCTGGCGCTGGGCAGCCATCCCGTGCAGCTGCGGATGTGTCTGGAGTGCGGGGAGGTGGGTTGCTGCGACTCGTCCCCCCACCGGCACGCCTCGGCGCACCACCGGGAGACGGGGCATCCGGTGATGCGCAGCTTCGAACCGGGCGAGACCTGGCGGTGGTGCTTCGTCGACGGTTCGATCGTCTGAGGCGGGGTAGGTCAACCCTCCGCCGGTTCCCCTGATTTGAACCCCGCAGACCTCTAGCCACTGTGCGTACCCGTGGGCTTACCATCAGTCACGGCAGAGGTACGGCCGGGCCGGGTGCTCTGCATGGGCATCACGAGGGGTGCCGCGACACGATTGCCCGGATCGCGATAGCGTCACCGGCGAACAGAGCTCGTACCACCTTGGAGGTGAGGGTGTCCCAGATCGCAGGCGAGCCCGGGACCCAGGACTTCGTGGAAGTCCGGCTGCCCGCTGCGGGTGCCTACCTGTCGGTGCTGCGGACGGCCACGGCCGGCCTCGCGGCACGTTTGGACTTCACCCTCGACGAGATCGAGGACCTCCGCATCGCGGTGGACGAGGCCTGCGCGATCCTGCTCCAGCAGGCCGTGCCCGGCTCCGTCCTCAGCTGCGTCTTCCGCTTGGTCGACGATTCGCTTGAGGTCACCGTCTCGGCGCCGACCACGGACGGACGCGCGCCGGAGCGCGACACGTTCGCGTGGACGGTCCTGTCGGCCCTGGCCGGCAAGGTCGAGGCCACGGTCGAGGAGGACCGGACAGTGTGCATCAGCCTCTACAAACAGCGCGGCGCGGGGCCAGGCCCGGCGTGAGCGGCGGGGAGATCCCGGTGCGGGGCGGGGATCGGCCCCGGGTACGGCACGAGGTCGACGGCGGCATCCCGGAGCAGCAGCACGCCCGGCCGCACCCGGCTGACGCGGATGCGGAAGACGGCTTTTTGGACTCGGCGGAGCGACGGGCGGGCCCTATGAGCGAGAACCAGCACGACCAGGCACAGCCACCGGAGGCCGCTGGCACGGCTCCGGCGGTGCCGGCTGAACCTCCGGTGCCTCCGGTGCCCCTGGTACCGGCGTTCCCGGTGAGCCACGCCCTGCCCGATCCGCGCGACCGCAGCGGTGCGCGGGCGCTGTTCATCGAGTTGCGGGCGCTGCCCGACGGCTCGACGGAGCGGGCCGAGCTGCGCAACCGGCTGGTGCGGATGCACCTGCCCCTGGTGGAGCACCTGGCCAGGCGGTTCCGCAACCGCGGGGAGCCGCTCGACGACCTGACGCAGGTCGCGACGATCGGCCTGATCAAATCCGTGGACCGGTTCGATCCGGACCGCGGGGTCGAGTTCTCCACGTACGCCACGCCCACCGTGGTCGGCGAGATCAAGCGCCACTTCCGCGACAAGGGATGGGCGGTACGGGTTCCCCGGCGCCTCCAGGAGCTGCGGCTCTCGCTGACCACGGCCACGGCGGAGCTGTCCCAGCAGCACGGCCGCTCGCCCACGGTGCACGAGCTGGCGGAGCGGCTGGGGATCTCCGAGGAGGAGGTGCTGGAGGGGCTGGAATCGGCCAATGCCTACAGCACGCTCTCGCTGGACGTCCCGGACACCGACGACGAGTCGCCGGCGGTGGCGGACACCCTGGGCGCGGAGGACGAGGCCCTGGAGGGCGTCGAGTACCGCGAGTCCCTCAAGCCCCTGCTGGAGGGGCTGCCGCCGCGGGAGAAGCGGATCCTGCTGCTGCGGTTCTTCGGCAACATGACCCAGTCGCAGATCGCCCAGGAGGTCGGCATCTCCCAGATGCACGTCTCCCGCCTACTGGCCCGCACCCTGGCCCAGCTGCGGGAGAAGCTCCTCGTCGAGGAGTGACGTCGTCCCCCCGGACCGGGTCCGGGGGGCGTGACGACCGGGCCCCCAGGGCGGGCGGGGCTCCGGGCGGGCGGGCCCTCATGTCGGGGTGGGCCGGACCTCGGGCCATCGGCCGTCGGACAGGCGGGCCCCTCAAGAAGTGGGGCCGGCCCCGATCCCCAGGGCCTCCGTCGCCGTGGGGTTGACCAGGAGCGCCACGACGGCCACGGCCGCCGCGGCGAGCGCCGCGGCGGCGGCGATCATCGCGCCGCCGGTGCTGTACAGGGTCCAGGCCACGGGCAGGGCCATCAGCTGGGTGATCAGGGCCGGGCCGCGGCTCCAGCGGCGGCCCAGCCGCAGCCCCCGGGCCGCGAGCAGCGGCAGCGCGGCGAGCGCGAGCAGGGTGACCCCGCCGGTCTCGGCCTGTTGCGGGGAGTCGGGGTCGCCGGCGATGCCGACGTAGAGCATGTAGACGCCGAGGCCCGCGAGGGCCAGGCCCTCCAGTGCGGTGAGCGCGGCGGCGGCGGTCAGCCGACGGGGCAGCACGGTGGGCTCGGCGGCGGGGGCGGGGGCGTTCTGCGGCTGCTTCTTACTCACCCCAGCAGGGTAGCCGCGCGCCCGGCGGTCCCGGCAGGACGGGCCTCGGGGGCCGCAAGGGACGGGCAGTAGGGTCAGCTCGTGACGGGGTGGGTAGTCTGGCGCTCATGCGTGCACTTCTCGTGGCCAACCCAGCAGCGACGACCACCAGCGCGCGCACGCGTGACGTCCTGACCCACGCCCTCGCCAGCGAGATGAAGCTGGAGGCGGTGACGACCGAGTACCGGGGACACGCCCGGGACCTGGGACGCAGGGCCGCGCACGAGGGGCTCGACCTCGTGGTGGCGCTGGGGGGCGACGGCACGGTCAACGAGGTGGTCAACGGACTGCTGCACGACGGGCCCGATCCGGACCGGCTGCCGAAGCTGGCGGTGGTGCCCGGTGGATCCACCAATGTCTTCGCCCGCGCCCTCGGGCTGCCGAACGACGCGGTCGAGGCGACCGGCGCACTGCTGGACGCGCTGCGGGAGCGGCGCGAGCGTACGGTCGGCCTGGGCCTGGCGGCCGGTACTCCGGGTACGGAGGACGAGTCGGTTCCGGCGCGCTGGTTCACCTTCTGCGCCGGATTCGGTTTCGACGCGGGTGTGGTGGGCCGGGTGGAGCAGCAGCGGGAGCGCGGCAAGCGTTCCACGCACGCCCTGTACGTACGACAGCTCCTGCGGCAGTTCCTGGAGGAACCGAACCGCCGGCAGGGAACGGTCACCCTGGAGCGCCCCGGAGCGGATCCGGTGAGGGACCTGGTGCTGTCGATAGTCTGCAACACCTCGCCGTGGACGTATCTGGGCAATCGTCCGCTTTACGCCTCTCCCGAGGCGTCGTTCGATACCGCACTTGACGTACTCGCCCTGGACCGTTTGTCAACTCCGGCGGTCGCCCGGTACGCGACGCAGCTCCTGACCTCCACTCCTGAGCGGGGTCCTCATGGCAAGCACGCGGTGTCTCTGCACGATCTGACCGACTTCACCTTGCATTCCAAGGCTCCCCTCCCGTTCCAGATGGACGGCGATCACCTCGGACTGCGGACCAGCGTTCGGTTCACAGGCGTTCGCCGTGCACTGCGTGTGATTGTGTGAGTGGAAGAGCCCAAAGTCCTTTCACTCGAACGTTTACACGCCGGTCCACCCCTAGGAAGTAGGGCTGTGACCTAGTAGACACCGACGAATCAAAAAAAACTTTCCGGAAGGGGTTGTATCCCCGTCCGAGGTTTGCGAATCTCTACATGGCGATCGGGACAGCCCGCACAACCCGGCACCCACACAGATCGCCAGAACCCCTCCACGAAGCACTGACCTCCCGGGCAACTGGGCGATCGCCCTTCCCTCGCGAAGGGATTCGTGAAAGCGTTCACATTCACAAGCAACCTGCCCGCAATACAAGGAGATGGAGCAGCCATGGACTGGCGTCACAACGCCGTTTGCCGCGAAGAAGACCCCGAGCTCTTCTTCCCCATCGGCAACACCGGTCCTGCGCTGCTGCAGATCGAGGAAGCCAAGGCCGTCTGCCGCCGTTGCCCCGTCATGGAGCAGTGCCTGCAGTGGGCGCTCGAGTCCGGTCAGGACTCCGGTGTCTGGGGCGGCCTCAGCGAGGACGAGCGCCGCGCGATGAAGCGCCGTGCCGCTCGCAACCGGGCGCGCAACGCCAGCGCCTGACAACGACTTTCGAGCCTCGACGCGCAGCGCGTAGTACCCGCATGAGCGCTTAGCAACGTGCTCTTGAGCCCCGGACCGGGACGCATCCCCAGCAATCGCTGGTGGTGGCCCCGGTCCGGGGCTCAGTGCTGTGCCGGGTCCGTTCGGTCACGTACGGTGACGTCCGTGCGTGGAGCGGGGTCACTTCTGGGGGCTGGACGGTATGTCGAGGACGACCTTCGTGCCGCGCGGCTGCGCCGGGAGCATGTCGAAGGTGCCGCCGAGCTCACCCTCCACGAGGGTCCGTACGATCTGCAGCCCGAGGTTGCCGGCGCGCTGCGGGTCGAATCCCTCGGGCAGACCGCAGCCGTCGTCGAGCACGGTGATCAGCAGTCGCCCGTCCTTGCGGCCGATGCCGGTCCGGGCCGCGGCGACCTCGACGGTGCCCCGCTCCCCCTGTGTGAAGGCGTGCTCCAGGGCGTTCTGCAGGATCTCGGTGAGCACCATCGAGAGCGGCGTGGCGACCTCGGCGTCCAGGATTCCGAACCGGCCGGTGCGCCGGCAGTCGACCTTGCCCGGGGAGATCTCCGAGACCATCGCGATCACGCGGTCGGCGATCTCGTCGAACTCGACGCGCTCGTCCAGGTTCTGAGACAGCGTCTCGTGCACGATCGCGATCGAACCGACTCGGCGCACGGCCTCGTTCAACGCCTCGCGTCCGGTCTCCGAATCCATCCGGCGGGCCTGCAACCGCAGGAGCGCGGCCACCGTCTGCAGGTTGTTCTTCACCCGGTGGTGGATCTCCCGGATGGTCGCGTCCTTGGTGATCAATTCACGTTCGCGACGTCGCAGTTCGGTGACGTCGCGGCAGAGCACGAGGGAACCGATCCGGATCCCCTTCGGCTTGAGCGGGATGGCGCGCAGCTGGATGACACCACCGTTGCCCTCGACCTCGGTCTCCCTGGGGGCCCAGCCGCTGGCCAGCTTCACCAGCGCCTCGTCCACCGGGCCCCGGGACGGGGCGAGTTCGGTGGTGGTGTCGCCCAGGTGCTGGCCGACCAGGTCGGAGGCGAGGCCCAGACGGTGGTAGGCCGACAGGGCGTTCGGGGAGGCGTACGTGACCACCCCGTCGGCGTCGAGGCGTATCAGGCCGTCCCCGACGCGCGGGGAGGCGTCCATGTCGACCTGCTGGCCGGGGAACGGGAAGGAGCCGGCGGCGATCATCTGGGCGAGGTCGGAGGCGGACTGGAGGTAGGTCAGCTCCAGTCGGCTCGGTGTACGCACAGTGAGCAGGTTGGTGTTGCGCGCGATCACGCCGAGGACCCGGCCCTCGCGGCGCACCGGGATGGACTCGACGCGGACCGGCACCTCCTCGCGCCATTCCGGGTCGCCCTCGCGCACGATGCGGCCCTCGTCGAGCGCGGCGTCGAGCAGCGGTCGGCGGCCGCGCGGCACCAAGTGACCCACCATGTCGTCCTGGTACGAGGTGGGACCGGTGTTCGGGCGCATCTGCGCGACCGACACGTAGCGGTTGCCGTCGAGGGTGGGGACCCACAGTACGAGGTCGGCGAAGGACAGGTCGGAGAGCAGCTGCCACTCCGAGACCAGCAGGTGGAGCCACTCCAGCTCGGTTTCGCTGAGAGCGGTGTGCTGGCGGACGAGGTCGTTCATGGAGGGCACGTGGCGAGCGTACCCCGGGTACGGCACATGACTTTCCCCACGAGGACTACTCAGGAGTATCCAGGAGGGGCCGGGGCCGCGTACTGTTGGAGGAAGTGACGGTATTCCAGGTGCCGTCATTGGATAGACAGAAGAGAATGGTCTAGTCCACAATTGTAAAGCTTCCGCCCTCCCCGCACAGGAGGACGGATCGAGGTAACCGCGCGCTCTGCCCTGACCGCGCAGGCACCTCCCCCCGGCCGGAGGGAACCGCACACCCGCCGGCCGTAAGTACTCCGGGCTACGGTGCCGGACGGGCTGAGGGTCCCGTCCTGGCACCGTGGCCCAGAGGAAAGCATCGATCGGGGCGGGAAAAGCCCCCGCGGGACTCAGGCCGGCCAGGCCGCCAGGGCCCGCCGCGCCACCGCCTCCAGCTCCTGCCGGCTCGCCCCGTCGCGCGCCTGCTGGGACATCCCCTGGAGCACCGCCCCCGCGTACCGGGCCAGCGCCCGCGCGTCGGCGTCCTGCGGCAGCGCGCCGGCGGCCACATCGGCCCGGATGCGGCTCTCGAACATCTCCAGGTTGGCGTTGCGCAGGCCCCGCAGGGCCTGCGCCACCTCGTCGGAGGTGGTGTTGATCGCGGCGCTGATCACCATGCAGCCCCGCGGGTGGGCCGGGTCCGTGTAGATCTCGGCGGCCTCGCGCAGGACGCGCTCCACCGCCTCGCGGGCGGTGGGCTCCTCGGCGAGCGCCGCGCGCGCGAAGTCCGCGTACCGGCTCCCGTACACCACCACGACCTCGTCGAAGAGCGTGCGCTTGTCGCCGAAGGCGGCGTAGAGGCTGGGCGCGCCGATGCCGAGGACGCGGGTGAGGTCGGCGATCGAGGTCGCCTCGTAACCGCGCTCCCAGAAAGTGAGCATCGCCTTGTCCAGCGCCGCGTCACGGTCGAAGGAGCGGGGCCTGCCGCGCTGTCCGGTCACCATGCGTCGATTCTATAGCGCCCGCTAGGGAATCTGGTACGTTCCTTTCTGTAGCGACCACTAGAGATAATGGAAGGGGGCGCGCCATGGGCGTGCTCAAGGGGAAGACGGCTCTGGTCACGGGCGGCAGCCGGGGCATCGGACGGGCGGTGGCGCAGCGGCTGGCGCGGGACGGGGCGCTGGTAGCGGTGCACTACGGGCACAACGCGGCGGCGGCGCGGGAGACCGTGGACGCGATCGTGGCAGCCGGGGGCCGGGCCTTCGCCATCGGGGCGGAGCTCGGGGTCCCGGGCGACGCGCAGGCCCTGTGGGCGGCCTACGCGGCGCACCCGGAGCACACGGAGCACGTCGACGTCCTGGTCAACAACGCCGGGGCGGCCACCTTCGCCGGTATCGCGGAGACCGACGAGGAGGCGTACGACCGGATCCACGCGCTGAACGCCAAGGCCCCCTTCTTCGTGATCCAGCAGGGGCTGGACCGACTGCGCGACGGCGGGCGGATCGTGAACGTGACCGGCACGCCGCACATCGCGCTGCCGGCGATCCTGGCCACGGTCATGGCGAAGGGTGCGGTGAACACCCTGACCAGGTCGCTGTCGGCCGCGCTCGCCCCGCGCGGGATCACGGTGAACTCGGTGGGTCCCGGGATCACCGAGACCGACCTGAACGCGGCCTGGCTGGCGGATCCCGCGGCCCGGGCCCACGCGGGCTCACGCTCCGTCTTCGGCCGGACCGGCACGGTGGAGGAGGTCGCGGACGTGGTGGCCTTCCTGGCCTCGCCGGACTCCCGCTGGGTCACGGGGCAGCACCTGGACGCGACGGGCGGCCTGCAGCTCGCGCTGCTGTGAGCGGAGGCCTCCCGGCCCACGGTCCGGGAGGCCGCGGCCGCCGATCCGGACCACGATGGAAGTGGGCGCGGAGCCGGGCGCGACAGGCCCCGTTCTGCTAGATTGGTCTATACCACAAGACGCGCACACCTCTTTCAGATCGGCAGGCCCCGCGTGGAAGTTGTCATCGTCCCGGACGCCAAGGCAGGCGGCGAGCTCATCGCGGAGGCCATGGCCGCCCTGGTCCGCCGCAAGCCCGACGCCCTGCTGGGCGTGGCGACCGGCTCGACCCCGCTGCCCGTCTACGAGGCCCTCGCGGCCAAGGTCGCCGCCGGCGAGGTGGACGCCTCCCGGGCCCGTATATGCCAGCTCGACGAGTACGTCGGCCTCCCGGTCGGGCACCCCGAGTCCTACCGCGCCGTGGTGCTGCGCGAGGTCGTGGAGCCGCTGGGACTGTCCGAGGCCTCCTTCATGGGCCCGGACGGATCGGCCGCCGACATCGTGGGCGCCTGCGAGGCCTACGACCGGGCGCTCGCCGAGGCCGGCGGCGTCGACCTCCAGCTACTGGGCATCGGCACGGACGGCCACATCGGCTTCAACGAGCCCTGCTCCTCACTGGCCTCCCGCACCCGGATCAAGACGCTGACGAACCAGACGCGCCTCGACAACGCGCGCTTCTTCGACGACGACATCGAGCAGGTGCCGCACCACGTCATCACCCAGGGCATCGGGACCATCCTGGACGCCCGCCACCTGGTGCTCCTGGCCACCGGCGAGGGCAAGGCCGAGGCCGTCGCGCAGACCGTCGAGGGCCCGCTGTCCGCGCTGGTCCCGGCCTCGGCGCTGCAGCTGCACCCGCACGCGACCGTCGTCGTGGACGAGGCCGCCGCCTCGAAGCTGAAGCTGGCGGACTACTTCCGGCACACGTACGCCGACAAGCCGTCCTGGCAGGGTCTCTAGCCCTACCGGTACGCAGAAGGGCCGGCCCCCCGGGGTCCGGCCCTTCTGCGTACGTGGTGGGGAGCGCCGCTGCGCGGGGTGCGGGGCGGTGCCCCCGGCAGCGGCGCCGCGGGGGCGCTAAGCCCCCGCGATGACCTCGGCGGCGGCGCGACCGCTGACGCGCGAGGCGCCGTGCGTGGCGATGTGCAGGGCGCCGCGCGGCTCGGCGCGCGGCAGGCCCATCTCGACCACGACCGTGTCCGGCCGGGCCGCGACCAGGGCGTCGAGCGCCTCGGTCATCCACGGGTGGCGGTGCGCGTCACGGACCACGGCGACGACCGTGCGGTCGCCCGCCGCCGCCAGGATCTCCCCGGCCACGGCGCCCTGGGGGTACGTGCCCGAGGCCGTCCCCGGTACCAGCGCGGCGAGTTGGGCGGCCACCCCCCACGGGGTCTCGTCGCCCACCGCGATGTTCGCGACCGGGGTCAGCGTGGCCACGTACGGCGGCGCGGCGAGCGGGGTCGGGACGCCGGTGACGGTCACCGCGCGGCGGGCGGCGGTCAGGCCGATCCCGGACGCGCCGCTCCCCTCCTGCCGCGCGTCCGGGCGGACCAGCCGGGTCCACGCGGCCAAGGACCGCACCCGGGCGGCCGCTTCGGCGAGGCGCTCCTCGGGCAGCGTGCCCTCGCGGACCGCCGCGACCAGCGCGTCGCGCAGCCGCAGTACGGTCGCCTCGTCGGCGAGCCCACCGCCGACGCAGATGGCGTCGGCGCCGGCCGCGATGGCCAGGACCGAACCGCGCTCGATGCCGTACGTCCCGGCGATGGCGTTCATCTCCATGCCGTCGGTGACGATCAGGCCCTCGTAGCCGAGTTCCTTGCGCAGCAGGCCGGTGAGGATCTGCGGGCTGAGCGTGGCGGGCCGGGTGGGGTCGAGGGAGGGCACCAGGATGTGCGCGCTCATCACGGCCTTGGTGCCGGCCGCGATGGCCGCCTTGAAGGGGACGAGCTCGCGGGCCTGGAGGGTGTCGAGGTCCACGTCGATGCGGGGCAGCGCGTGGTGGGAGTCGACATTGGTGTCGCCGTGGCCCGGGAAGTGCTTGGTGCACGCGGCGACGCCGGCGGCTTGGAGGCCCTCGACGTACGCGGCGGTGTGCCGGGCGGTCAGGTGGGTGTCGGCGCCGAAGGACCGGACACCGATGACGGGGTTGTCCGGGTTGGAGTTGACGTCCGCGGACGGGGCCCAGTTGAGGTTGACCCCGCACGCGGCGAGGCGGCGGCCGAGCTCGCGGGCGACGTCCCGGGTCAGGCCGGTGTCGTCCACGGCGCCGAGGGCCAGGTTGCCGGGGAAGGACGAGCCGCCCCGGACCTCCAGGCGGGTCACGTCGCCGCCCTCCTCGTCGATGGCGACCAGAACGTCGTCGCGCTCGGCGCGCAGCTGCGCGGTGAGCACGGCGAGCTGCTCGGGCGAGGCGATGTTGCGGCCGAACAGGCCGACGGCGGTGAGGCCCTCGCCGACCTGGCGCAGCAGCCAGGCAGGGGCGGTGGTGCCTTCGAAGCCGGGCTGGAGGACCGCGAGGGCGTCCCGGGTGACGGCGTCGTTCGCGGCCGTGCGGTGCGCAAGGACAGTCATGGTGCCGTTATCCCTTCACGGCGCCGGCGGTCATGCCGCCGACGGCCTTGCGCTGGAGGAAGATGAAGATCAGCAGGACCGGGACCGCGAAGAGCGAGGACGCGGCCATGGTGGCGCCCCAGTCGTTGCCGAAGGCCGACATGAACTCGGTCAGCCACAGGGGCAGGGTCTGCGCGGACTTGTCCTTGTTCAGGATCAGGACCATCGCGAACTCGTTCCAGGCGGTGATGAAGCCGAAGAGCGAGGTGGACATCAGACCGGGGGCCAGCAGCGGGAAGATCACCTTGCGGAAGGCCTGGCCGCGGGTGCAGCCGTCGATCTGGGCGGCCTCCTCCAGCGTCACCGGGACGGCGGCGATGAAGCCGCGCAGGGTCCAGATGGTGAAGGGGAGGATCATCACGAAGTAGATCGCGGTGAGCAGCGGGAGGCTGTTCAGCATCTCGCTGTCACGGGCGATCATGTACATCGCGATGACCATGACCTCCCAGGGCGCCATCTGCGCCATCATCACGGTGAGGACGAGGCCCTTGCGGCCCTTGAACCTCATCCGGGCGATGGCGAAGCTCGCGGCGAGGGCGACGAGCAGGGACAGCGTGACGGCGCCGACGGTGACCAGGACGCTGTTGGTGACGTACGTCCAGAAGTTGGGGACTCCGGTGGCCTTGGTGAAGTTCTCCAGCGTCGGGGTGAAGACGAAGACCGGGTCCTTGGTCAGCATCTGGCTCGACGGTTTGAGGGCCGAGGAGAACATCCAGTACACGGGGAAGACGAAGACCAGGGCGAGGAGGAGCGCGCCGAGGTTCTTGGCCACTGCTGCGGGGCGGACCGGCTTGCGCGTGCGGAGCTGCTGCGCGGGCTTCGGCGCGGTGGTGGGGGTGCTGCTCACTGCTCCTCCTCCTGCTTCAGGATCAGGCGGAAGTAGAAGGACATGACGACCACGAGGATCAGGATCGTCAGGACGGAGATCGCGGCGGCGAGGCCGTAGTGCGCCTGGCTCTGGCCCTCGACGTAGGCGAAGACCGGGAGGATCTCGGAGGCGCGGTCGGGGCCGCCCTTGTTCATGGCGTAGACCTGGGTGAAGGCCTTGAAGACCCAGATCACCTCAAGGAACGTGGTGACGAGGAAGAACGGCTTGAGGTTGGGGAAGACGATCTTCCAGAAGGTCTGCCAGCCGTTGGCGCCGTCCATCCGGGCGGCCTCGTACAGCTCGGCGCCGACCGTGGTCAGTCCGGCGTACATGTTGAGCGCGACGAAGGGGATGGAGCCCCAGACCACGAGGATCGTCACGATCGTCAGCGTGGACAGGCCCGTCTGCATCCAGTTGTGCTGCTCGTAGCCGGCGAAGCCGGCGCTGCGCATGACCCAGTTCATGACGCCGAACTGCTCGTCGAAGAGCCACCGGAAGACCTGCACGGAGGCGACGATCGGCATGGCCCAGGCCATCACCAGCGCCATCGACAGGACCAGGCGCATCTTCTTGCCGAGCCGGTTCAGCAGGATGCCGATCAGGGAGCCGATCAGCATGATCAGCGCGACGTTGGCCGCGGTGAAGACGAAGCTGCGGACGACCACGGTCCAGAAGTCCGCGTCGCCGATCAGCTCGACGTAGTTGGAGAAGCCGGTGAAGGGGTACTTCCGCTGGATGAACTCGACCTTGTTGATGTCCTGGAAGGACAGGATCACGTTCTTGATCAGCGGGTACAGCAGCAGTGTCGCGAGGGCGAGCACCGCGGGCCCGACCAGCAGGTAGGGCAGCCACCCCGACGGGAGTGACTTTCCGCCCCCGCGAGGAGACTGGGGACCGGGACCGGTCGGGGACGCGGTCTCCTCGGGCCGTCCGGCGGACTTCTGTGGTGCGTCCTGTGGAGCGTCGGTCATCGCTCCCTGGGAGTGCACGGTCATGGCGTGGCTTCCTCGCGGTTGACTGTGGAGTCAAAGACGCGACCGGGGGCACGGCAGGCGGCTGGCGCCTGCCGTGCCCCCGGTGCGATCACACTGCTGGGTGGTGCGGAACTGCGGTGTGGGACTACTTGTTGATGCGGTTCGCGATTTCCTTGTCCGCGTCCGCGCCCGCCTTGGCGGGGTCCTCACCGTTCAGGACCTTGGTCATGAACTCCTTGATGGGGTTCGGCTCGGTCTCGACGTTCGCCCAGCCCGCGGTGACCGGAGTGATCTTGCCGTTGATGCCGGCCTTGCCCATGGCCTCGGCGAAGGAACCGGCGGCCGGGGTGAAGTTCGCGCCGGCCTGGTTGGGCAGCAGCGCACCCTTGGTCTCGGCGGCGTACTTGGTCATCTGGTCCTTGCCTGCGGCGAGGGCCAGCCACTCCTTGGCGAGATCCTTGTTCTTGGAGCGCTCGGCGACCGCGAGGTTCGAGCCGCCGAGGAAGACGGTGCCGGTCTTCGCGGCGGTCTTGCCCGGGATCGGGAAGTAGCCGAAGTCGGCTTCCTTGCCCGCCGCCTTCAGGGCCTTCTCCGCGCCGCCGGCCTCCCAGCCGAGACCGATCCAGGAGGCGACGCCGCCCTTGGGGACGATGTCGGTGGACTGCTGCGGGTTGGCCTCGTCCTTGTCCTTGGGGGCGGTGGAGAAGGACTGGATCTTCTTGTAGAACTCGATCGCGGAAGCGGCCTGCGGGGTGCCCAGCCCGCCCTTCCACTTGCCGCCGTCCTTGACGGCGAGCTCGCCGCCCTCGTCCCAGACGAGACCGGCGAGGACGTACCAGCTCTGGCCGGGCAGGTAGATCGGCTGCGACGCCGGGTCGGCCGCCTTCAGCTTCTCCAGACCGGCGACCCACTCGTCGCGGGTCGTCGGCGGGGTGACGCCGGCCTTCGCGAAGGCCTTCTTGTCGTAGATGACGACGCGGCTGGCGGCGTACCACGGCGCGGAGTAGAGCTTGCCGTCGACCTCGGCCGAGGCGAGCATGCTCTTCTGCCAGGCGTCGGCCCCGAGCTCGGCCTTGTCGCCGCTCAGGTCCGCGAGGCCGCCGGTGACCGCGTAGCCGGCGGTCTGGGTGTTACCGAGCTCGATGACGTCCGGAGGGGTGTTCTCGGAGAGGGCCGTGGTGACCTTCTCCTGGATGCCGGTCCACTTCTGCTCCTCGACCTTGACCGTGACACCGGGGTGCTTGGCCGAGAACTCCTTGTTGACCTCGTCGATCCAGGCCTTCGGCGCGGAGCCGTCCATCACCCAGACGGTGATCTCCTTGGGGCCCGCGTCGGCCTTGGCCTTGTCGTCGCCGCCGTTGCCGCACGCCGCGACTCCGGCCATCATGCCCGCGACACTGACCGCCACGATGAGCTTGCGCTTCACGCCACCCTCCTCAGGGATGCCTGCCTGCACTTCCCTTGCCCGCCGCGGTGACATACGCGAAGTACTGCCGTGGGGCCGGGATCTGATCCATATTGGTTTAGACCAGTAGCTGGAGCTTGGCCTAGACCTTTAGGGGTGTCAAGGGTCTAATGAGCGGGTGCTCGGTCCGTTATCGGACCGACACCTGGGGAGAGATAAGGCCTGTCCCCCCGCACGTGTCACGATGTGACCGCACATATCGGAGGAGCCGGTGACGGCAGCGAAACTGGAGTCGGGAAGGCGGGCGGCGATGGCCACCGAAGGGGCGATCACGGAGCCGGAGGGCGGGGCAGCCACTCGCACGGCGCGCGTTCCCAAGTACTACCGACTCAAGCGGCACTTGCTCGACATGACCGAAACCCTGCCGCCCGGCACCCCCGTGCCGCCGGAGCGCACGCTCGCGGCCGAATTCGACACCTCCCGGACCACCGTCCGGCAGGCGCTCCAGGAACTCGTCGTCGAGGGCCGGCTGGAACGCATCCAGGGCAAGGGCACCTTCGTCGCCAAGCCCAAGGTCTCGCAGGCGCTGCAACTGACCTCGTACACCGAGGACATGCGGGCCCAGGGGCTGGAACCCACCTCCCAGCTCCTGGACATCGGCTACGTGACGGCCGACGACACCCTCGCCGGACTGCTCAAGATCACCACCGGTGGCCGGGTCCTGCGCATCGAACGGCTCCGGCTGGCCAGCGGGGAGCCGATGGCCATCGAGACCACGCACCTCTCGGCCAAGCGCTTCCCCGCCCTGCGCCGCTCGCTCGTCAAGTACTCCTCCCTGTACACCGCTCTCGCCGAGGTGTACGACGTCCATCTCGCCGAGGCCGAGGAGACGATCGAGACCTCCCTGGCCACCCCGCGCGAGGCCGGGCTGCTCGGCACCGACGTCGGCCTGCCGATGCTGATGCTCTCGCGGCACTCGCTGGACGCCGCCGGGGAACCGGTGGAGTGGGTGCGGTCGGTGTACCGCGGGGACCGCTACAAGTTCGTCGCCCGGCTCAAGCGCCCCGCCGTCTGACCGCCCCGTCCGACCGCCCCGCCGGCGCCCCGTTTGACGGACCGGTTTGCGGACAGGGGCTTACGTTCACCGGCTCCTCTCCCGTAGATTCCCTGCGCTCACGCAGATGATCTACGAGGGGACGAGGATCATGCCGGAACCGGTAGCAACGGGAACAGAACGGGACGCGGCGAGTCCGGGCAGCAGGCCGGGCTCGCCGTCTCCGAAGGCCATCGCCGCGTGGGTGCTCGTCGGACTCGTCGGCGCCATCGGGTGGGGCGTGCTCGCCCTCTCCCGCGGCGAGGAGATCTCCGCCGCCTGGCTCCTCGCCGCGGCGCTGGGGTCGTACGCCATCGGCTACCGCTTCTACGCCCGCTTCATCGCGCGGCGCGTACTGAGGGTCGACAAGACCCGCGCGACGCCCGCCGAACGCCTTGACAACGGTGTCGACTTCCACCCCACCGATCGCCGGGTGCTCTTCGGCCACCACTTCGCCGCCGTCGCCGGCGCCGGGCCGCTGGTCGGACCCGTGCTCGCCGCGCAGATGGGCTACCTGCCGGGGACCATCTGGATCGTCGCGGGCGTCATCTTCGCGGGCGCCGTCCAGGACATGGTCACGCTGTTCTTCTCCACCCGCCGCGACGGCCGCTCGCTCGGCCAGATGGCCCGGGACGAGATCGGCCCCGTCGGCGGAGCCGCCGCGCTGGTCGCCGTGTTCGCCATCATGATCATCCTGCTGGCGGTGCTGGCGCTGGTCATCGTCAACGCGCTCGCGCACTCCCCCTGGGGCGTCTTCTCGATCGGCATGACGATACCGATCGCCCTCTTCATGGGCTTCTACCTCCGCGTGCTGCGCCCGGGCCGGGTCACCGAGGTCTCCGCCATCGGCGTGGCCCTGCTCCTGCTCGCCATCGTCTCGGGCGGCTGGGTCGCCGAGTCCTCCTGGGCGGACACCTTCACCCTGGAGAAGGAGACGCTGGTCATCTGGATGGTGGCCTACGGCTTCTTCGCCTCGGTCCTGCCGGTGTGGATGCTGCTGGCGCCCCGCGACTACCTCTCCACCTTCATGAAGGTCGGCACCATCGCGCTGCTGGCGCTGGGCGTGGTCATCGCGATGCCCACGCTGAAGATGCCCGCCGTCACCGACTTCGCCACCCGCGGCGACGGCCCGGTCTTCGCCGGCTCGATGTTCCCGTTCGTCTTCATCACCATCGCGTGCGGGGCCCTGTCCGGATTCCACTCCCTGGTCTCCTCGGGCACCACGCCGAAGATGATCCAGAAGGAGACCCAGGTCCGGGTCATCGGCTACGGCGCGATGCTCACCGAGTCCTTCGTCGCGATCATGGCGATGATCGCGGCCTGCATCATCGAGCCCGGCCTCTTCTTCGCCCTGAACTCCCCTCCCGGCGTCATCGGCACCACCGTCGAGACCGCCTCGCAGGCAGTGACGAACTTCGGCTTCGCCATCAGCCCCGAGGCCCTCGCGCAGGCCGCGAAGGACGTCGAGGAGACCAGCCTGCTCTCCCGTACCGGTGGCGCGCCGACCTTCGCACTCGGAATGTCGGAGATCTTCTCGGCCGTCATCGGCGGCACCGCGATGAAGGCCTTCTGGTACCACTTCGCCATCATGTTCGAGGCGCTGTTCATCCTGACGACGGTCGACGCCGGTACCCGCGTCGGGCGGTTCATGCTCCAGGACACCCTCGGCAACGTGCACAAGTCCTTCAAGGACGTGAGCTGGAAGCCCGGCGTCTGGTTCGCCAGCGCGATCGTCGTCGGCGGCTGGGGATACTTCCTGTGGGTCGGCATCAAGGACCCGCTGGGCGGCATCAACCAGCTCTTCCCGCTGTTCGGCATCGCGAACCAGCTGCTCGCCGCGGTCGCCCTGGCGGTCTGCACCACGCTGCTGGTCAAGTCCGGGCGGCTCAAGTGGGCCTGGGTGACGGGCGTGCCGCTCGCCTGGGACGTGTCGGTCACGCTCACCGCGAGCTACCAGAAGATCTTCTCGCAGGACGTGAAGGTCGGCTTCTTCGCCCAGCGCGACAAGTACCAGGCGGGCATCGACGCGGACAAGGTGCTGCCGCCCGCGAAGACCATGGACGAGATGCACACCGTGGTCACCAACGCCACCGTGGACGGCGTGCTGTCGGCGCTGTTCGCGGTCCTGATCATCATCGTGCTGATCGACGCGGCCCGGACCTGCTTCAAGGCCATCGCCCACCCGCAGTCCGTGAAGCTCTCCGAGGTCCCGTGGACCGAGTCGAAGATCATCGCGCCGGCCGGCCTGATCCCGACCGCCGAGGAGCGTGCGGAACTCTCCGCCGCGGGCCTCGACTCGAACGGCGGCCGGGTGAAGGAGCAGGAGCCCGCGGCCTCATGAGCGCGCTGCGGGCAGTCCTGGCCAAGACCTGGTTCTACCTGCGGGAGTTCTCGGGAGAGGCCGCGTACGACCGCTACCTCGCCCACGCCCGCTCCCACGACCCGGACGCGGAGGTCCTGACCCGCAGGGCCTTCGAGCGCGCCCGCACGGACTCCCGCGAGGCGGACCCCCGCGAGGGCTTCCGCTGCTGCTGAGGCCGTACGCACGGCTCCGCGGCCACGAACGGGTCGTCACCTCCCCACCAGGAGGCGGCGGCCCGTACGCGTGCGCGCGCTCCGTGTGCCCGGGGCGCCCCGGGACGCGGCCGGCGCACACTCGGCGGGACCGCCCCCGAGGCCTGCCTCGCCGACCGGCACCCTCGACTTCGACGAGCGGGACCCGGCCCCGATCGAGGGCCCGGCGCCGCTCACCCACCGGCCCCCGCTCCGTGGGTACCGGCTCGCACCGTAGCCACGCCGACACAACATGTGGGGGCTACCGCAGACACCCGCCCCCACATGTATGCTCATGGCTGCTGTCGCCGCAGGGGAATCCGGTGCGAATCCGGAACTGTCCCGCAACGGTATGAAATGCGCTGATCAGTGCATCGCAAGTCCGAGGACCTGCCGACAGCGCGCCCGGCTCGACCGAACCGGGTGTCGTACGTCCGGGCCTCGCGGTTGGGCCGAGGGACGCCATGCGGTGCACGTACTGCCTGCCCTGTCCGGGCCGACGCGTGCCCAGTTCCGCATGCGCCCGCTCGCGCGCCGCTCCGCCGATGACCGGACCGAGCGAGGGAGAGCTCCCCCCGTGACCATCGCGCCTTCCGCACCGCGCTTCGAGTCCGTCGACACCGAGACCGCGGCCGAGCCCGGGGGGCCCGGGGCCGCTCTGCTGCGCACCCTGACCGAACTCACGGCGGACCTCCCCGACACCGACCCCGGCCGGGTCGCCGCCGCCGCGCTGCGCGGCCGCAGCTCCGTCGCCGACGAGGCCGAGCTGCGCGGCCTGGCCACCGAGGCCGCCGCCGGTCTCATCTCCGAGGACCCCGCGTACTCCCGGCTCGCCGCCCGGCTGTTGACGCTGGCCGTAGCCGACGAGGCCGCGAGCCAGGGTTCCACCTCCTTCTCCGCGTCCGTCGAGGTCGGCCACCGCGAGGGGCTCATCGCCGACCGCACGGCGGAGTTCGTCCGCACCCACGCGAGCCGGCTGGACGCGCTGGTCGAACACTCCCTGGCCGAGGGCGCCGACGACCGCTTCGGCTTCTTCGGCCTGCGGACCCTGCACAGCCGCTACCTGCTGCGCCACCCGATCACCCGCCAGGTCGTGGAGACCCCGCAGTACTTCATGCTGCGCGTGGCCTGCGGTCTCGCCGAGGACCTGAGCGTCCAGGCCGTCGAGGAAGTCGCCTCGCTGTACCGCCTGATGAGCCGCCTGGACTACCTGCCGTCCTCCCCCACGCTCTTCAACTCCGGCACCCGGCACCCGCAGATGTCCTCCTGCTACCTGCTGGACTCCCCGCTGGACGAGCTCGACTCGATCTACGACCGCTACCACCAGGTCGCGCGCCTGTCGAAGCACGCCGGCGGCATCGGCCTCTCGTACTCCCGCATCCGGGCCCGCGGTTCGCTGATCCGGGGCACCAACGGGCACTCCAACGGCATCGTGCCGTTCCTCAAGACCCTCGACGCCTCCGTCGCCGCCGTGAACCAGGGCGGCCGCCGCAAGGGCGCCGCCGCCGTGTACCTGGAGACCTGGCACGCGGACATCGAGGAGTTCCTGGAGCTCCGCGACAACACCGGCGAGGACCAGCGCCGTACGCACAACCTGAACCTCGCCCACTGGGTGCCGGACGAGTTCATGCGCCGCGTGAACGCCGACGCCGACTGGTCGCTGTTCTCCCCGGCCGACGTCCCCGAGCTGGTGGACCTGTACGGCGACGACTTCGACGCCGCGTACCTGAAGGCCGAAGCCGCCGGGCTCGCCAAGAAGTCGATGCCCGCCCGCGACCTGTACGGCCGGATGATGCGCACCCTCGCACAGACCGGTCAGGGCTGGATGACCTTCAAGGACGCCTCCAACCGGACCGCGAACCAGACCGCTCTGCCCGGGACCGTGGTCCACTCCTCGAACCTCTGCACCGAGATCATCGAGGTCACCAACGACGGCGAGACGGCCGTCTGCAACCTCGGCTCGGTCAACCTCGGCGCGTTCGTGCTGAGCGAGTCCGGCGAGATGGACTGGGAGCGGCTCGACGAGACCGTCCGCACCGCCGTGACGTTCCTCGACCGCGTGGTGGACATCAACTTCTACCCGACCGAGCAGGCCGGCCGTTCCAACGCGAAGTGGCGCCCCGTGGGCCTGGGCGCGATGGGCCTGCAGGACGTGTTCTTCAAGCTGCGGCTGCCCTTCGACTCCGCCGAGGCGCAGGCCCTGTCCACGAAGATCTCCGAGCGGATCATGCTGGCCGCGTACGAGGCCTCCTGCGACCTCGCCGAGCGCAACGGCCCGCTCCCGGCCTGGGCCGAGACCCGCACCGCCCAGGGCGTGCTGCACCCGGACCACTACGGTGTCGAGCCGACCTGGCCGGAGCGCTGGGACGCGCTGCGCGCCCGCGTCGCGAAGTCCGGCATGCGCAACTCCCTGCTGCTCGCCATCGCTCCGACCGCGACGATCGCCTCGATCGCCGGCGTCTACGAGTGCATCGAGCCGCAGGTGTCCAACCTCTTCAAGCGCGAGACGCTGAGCGGTGAGTTCCTCCAGGTCAACGCCTACCTCGTGGACGAGCTGAAGGAGCTCGGCGTCTGGGACGCGCAGACCCGTGAGGCGCTGCGCGAGTCCAGCGGCTCGGTCCAGGGCTTCGGCTGGATCCCCGCCGAGGTCCGCGAGCTGTACCGCACGGCCTGGGAGATCCCGCAGCGCGGCCTGATCGACATGGCGGCGGCCCGCACCCCGTACCTCGACCAGTCGCAGTCGCTGAACCTGTTCCTGGAGACGCCCACCATCGGCAAGCTCAGCTCGATGTACGCGTACGCCTGGAAGAAGGGCCTGAAGACCACGTACTACCTGCGCTCGCGTCCGGCGACGAAGATCGCCCGTGCCGCGTCGGGCGCGGCCGCCGTCCCGGCCGCCGCCACTCCCCTTCCGCAGGCCGTCGACGCCGACGCGCTGGCCTGCTCCCTTGAGAACCCCGAGTCCTGCGAGGCCTGCCAGTAATGAGCTCCACCCAGAAGAACCTGCTCGACCCGGGCTTCGAACTGACCCTGCGTCCGATGCGCTACCCGGACTTCTACGAGCGCTACCGCGACGCGATCAAGAACACCTGGACGGTCGAGGAGGTCGACCTCCACTCGGACGTCGCCGACCTGGCGAAGCTGACGCCCTCCGAGCAGCACATGATCGGCCGGCTCGTCGCGTTCTTCGCGACCGGTGACTCGATCGTCTCGAACAACCTGGTGCTGACCCTCTACAAGCACATCAACTCCCCCGAGGCGCGTCTGTACCTGTCGCGCCAGCTGTTCGAGGAGGCCGTGCACGTCCAGTTCTACTTGACGCTGCTCGACACCTACCTGCCCGACCCGGACGACCGGGCGGCCGCCTTCGACGCGGTCGAGGAGATCCCCTCCATCCGCGAGAAGGCGCAGTTCTGCTTCAAGTGGATGGACTCGGTCGAGAAGATCGAGCGGCTGGAGTCGGCGGCCGACCGCCGCCGCTTCCTGCTGAACCTGATCTGCTTCGCCGCGTGCATCGAGGGGCTGTTCTTCTACGGCGCCTTCGCCTACGTGTACTGGTTCCGTTCGCGGGGCCTCCTGCACGGTCTGGCCACCGGCACCAACTGGGTGTTCCGCGACGAGACCATGCACATGAACTTCGCCTTCGAGGTCGTGGACACGGTCCGCAAGGAGGAGCCGGAGCTCTTCGACGAGGCCCTCCAGCAGCAGGTCACGGACATGCTGAAGGAGGCCGTGGAGGCGGAGCTGCAGTTCGGCCGCGACCTGTGCGGTGACGGCCTGCCGGGCATGAACACCGAGTCGATGCGCGAGTACCTGGAGTGCGTCGCCGACCAGCGTCTGGTCCGGCTCGGCTTCCCTCCGGTCTACGGCTCGCAGAACCCGTTCTCCTTCATGGAGCTGCAGGGCGTCCAGGAGCTGACCAACTTCTTCGAGCGCCGCCCGTCGGCCTACCAGGTCGCCGTCGAGGGCACGGTCGACCTGGACGAGGACTTCTAGGCCGGGCCGCCGTCCCCGCCCACGGGAGAGATCCTCGTGGGCGGGGACGGCGCTTCTGCCTCGTGGCGGGCTCCGGTTCACTTGCCGGGCGCGTGCCGCAGCGCGATGCGGGCCGGACGCGGGCCGGCCCCTTCCCGTCTGTGCCCGTCCCGGACGATCTGCGCGCGGTGCCGGGCGGCGCGCAGCTGCCGGTCGATCCGCCGGTCCCGGACGATTCCGTAGAAGGCCGGGGCGAGCAGCAGGGCGGCGGCCGCCAGGACGATCAGGTAACTCAGGACCTCGTTCGTGTTCATGACCCCACTGTCCGCGCGGGAGCGAAAACCGCACAGTGGCAGGACTGTCACAGGAGACCGAATTACTGCCACTATGGAGGGATGCTGAAGGTACTCCCGTGCTGACCAACGTCGCCGTGGCCGTCGTCAACGGCGTGGCCCCCTTCGAGCTGGGCATCTTCTGCGAGGTCTTCGGGATCGACCGCAGCGAGATGGGCCTGCCGACCTATGACTTCGCCGTCTGCGCCGCGGAGGACAATCCGACGCCCGTCGGGGACGGGCACTTCGCCCTCACCCTCCCGTACGGGCTGGAGCGGCTGGAGGAGGCCGACCTGATCTGTCTGCCGGCCGACCGCGACGCCGCCTCCCGCACGTACCCCGATGCGCTGCTGGCCGCCCTGCACCGGGCCGTGGACCGCGGCGCGCGGCTGCTGAGCGTGTGCAGCGGCGCCTTCCTGCTGGGCGCGGCCGGGCTCCTCGACGGCCGGCGCTGCACCACGCACTGGATGCACGCCCCGGAACTGACCCGGCGCTATCCGCGCGCCCTGGTCGACCCCGACGTGCTGTACGTGGACGAGGGGCAGGTCGTCACCGCCGCCGGTACCGCCTCGGGGATCGACGCCTGCCTGCACGTCGTCCGCCGGGAGCAGGGCGCGGAGGTGGCCAACACCATCGCGCGCCGGATGGTCGTGCCGCCGCACCGGGACGGCGGGCAGGCCCAGTTCATCGCGCGGCCGCTGCCGCGCACCTCCTGCGACACCGTGGGCGAGGTGATCGATTGGATGGCCCGCCACCTGGAGGACGAGATCACCGTCGAACAGCTCGCGGAGCGTGCCCACATGTCCCCGCGCACCTTCGCCCGGCGCTTCCTCCAGGAGACCGGCACCACCCCGTACCAGTGGGTGCTGCGCCAGCGGGTACTGCTCGCGCAGGAGCTGCTGGAGTCCACGGACGACACGGTCGACGCCGTCGCCGGCCGGTGCGGCTTCGGCAACGCGGCCGCCCTGCGCCACCACTTCCTGCGGACCCTGGGCACCACCCCGAACGCCTTCCGCCGCGCCTTCCGGGGGCCGCGCGCCGCCGCGTGATGGCCGAGAACCGCAGGCAGTTGTCCCGATCCACCCCCGTGCGTAGTCGAGTGGTGGCGTACGGTGAACGGGCTCGGGCCGGCCGCTCCGCACAGTGGTCCCGCCGCGCACCTCTGACCACAGCCCTGGGGGGCCCTCATGTCCCGTACCGCCCGCATCATCACCGCCGCCGCGTTCGCCGTCCTGCTCGTCGGCGGCGCGGCCGCCACCGCCGCCGCGGACAGCGGCTGGGGCGACGCGCCGGCCGACAGCGGCTGGGGTTCGGCCCCCGCCGGGAACGCGGCGGACTCCGTCCCGCGGGACCCGGCGCCGCAGGGGTGAGCAGCGCCGCTGGTGTCGCGGGCCTTCTACCCGTACACGCAGTTCCGCAGCGGCACGGGCCCCGGC